>CAUJHO010000072.1 GCA_963205025.1 Pseudomonadota bacterium
GAACAGCTGGACTATCTGCGCTTCCCGCTGGCCGATCTGGAGAAGCCCCAGGTGCGCGGCGTCGCCGCTGAGCTGGGCCTGCGGATCGCTGCCAAGCCCGACAGCCAGGACATCTGTTTCGTGCCCAACGGCGACTATCGCACCCTGATCGACCGCCTGCGCCCACAGGGCCGCGAGCCCGGCCAGATCGTGCATATGGACGGGCGGGTGCTGGGTGAGCACGCCGGTATCACCGACTACACCATCGGTCAGCGCCGGGGCCTGAATATCGCGGTCGGCGACCCCCTGTTCGTCGTCCGGCTGGACCCCGAAGCGCGCCAGGTCATCGTCGGCCCGCGCGAGGCCCTGCTGACCGGTGCCCTGACCCTGGACGAAACCAACTGGCTCGGCGACCAACCCGACATCGAAGCCGCCGCCGCCGAGGCCCAGCCGGTGCTGGCCCGCGTCCGCTCGACCCGTCCGCCGGTGCCGGCGAAGTTGTCGCTCGCCGACGGTGTCGTCGCGGTCGTCTTCGACCAAGGCGAAGAGGGTGTTGCGCCAGGCCAGGCCTGCGCCCTCTATGATCCCGCCGACCCGGATCGGCTGCTGGGTGGGGGTTTCATCGCCACCACGACCGCGCTGGCCTGACGGCCCGCGAAATCTCCTTGCCCGCGTCGCGGGAGAGGGAGCGCTCCCCCCCTACATTTAGCCGCCCGCGATCCCATATGATCGGCCATGATCCCATCAAACGACCTTACCCTCGAAACGCGCACCGGCCTGCCCAGCGACATGCGCTGCCTGCTGGCCGAGCGCCCGCGTGAGACCTGGGCCGATCCGAACCTGCCCGAAACCGCCCGCTTCTGGCTGCAGATGCACGACGGCTTCCGCAGCCGGCGCTCGACGATGAACCGGCTGATCGCCGAGGGCGCGTTGAACCCCAGATCCGTGCACCCTCAACTCATCCAGACCCTGAACGGCTTTCTCGGAAGCCTTGACGGCCACCATCGGGTCGAGACCGGTCATTATTTCCCCGCTTTTCGCCAGGCCGAGCCGCGCATGGTCGCAGGGCTGGACCTGCTCGACCGCGACCATGACGCCATCCACGAACAGCTGGAGGCCCTGCACGGGGCCGGCCAGGCCTTCGACCGGGCCATCAACAGCGGGGCCGGCGGCTTTGCCGAACTGGGCCGGTTGAACGAGATTCTGGGCCGGGCCGGTCCCGCCCTGATCCGTCACCTCGACGACGAGGAAGAGATCGTCATTCCGCTTCTGGCCCTGCACGGAGCGCGCGGATGACCGGCGGCGTGCAGGTCACCGTCCTGGCCGGCCAGCTGCTGCGCAGCGCCGCAGACTTCTTCGAGACGGTGGCCGAGCAGAACCCGTCCCTCGGCGAGATGATGCGCGACAATGCCGAGGTCTATCGTCAGGTCGCCGAGGCGGTAGAGGCTGATCCCTCGACCCGGCTGGAGGCCGATGACATGGATCCGCCGCCCACCGTCGCGGATCTGGCGGTGCGGCTGTTGTCCGATGCTGCGGAGTTCTTCGAAAACGTCTTCCAACAGAACCCCGAGACGGGCGAAGATCTGCCCGCCACGGCGGAGGCCTATCGCGCCCTGGCCGAACTGGTTGCCGAGGATCCCGAGGGGCGGCTGCCGACCGACGCCTGATCGATTCGACCGACTCCACCTCGGTCTTGGCACTGTTCGCAAATCAGTCCTAGCTGGTCGATTGACCTGTGGGCGGAGTGTTTCGGCGTGCTCGATATTCAAATTCTCATGGCGGTGGCGGTTCCCATCATCGGGGCCATGGTGACCGGCGGCCTGATCGGGGCCGAACGGACCTACAACGGCCATCCGGCCGGGTTTCGAACCCACATTCTGGTCGCCCTGGCGTCCTGCATCCTGATGCTGGCGGCCATGCACCAGGCCAACTGGGCCTTCATTCCCCTGCCCGGCCAGACCCTGGTGATCGATCCGACCCGCATGGCCCATGGCATCCTGACCGGGATCGGTTTCCTGTGCGCGGGGGTGATTTTCCGCAAGGGCTTTTCCGTTCATGGCCTGACGACGGCGGCATCGCTGTGGATCACCTCGGCCATCGGGGTGCTGTTCGGCGTCGGCATGCTGGAACTGGCGCTGCTGGGTGCCTTCGCCACCCTGTCGGTTCTGGCCATACTGCGGCTGGTGGATGCGCGCCTGCCCCAGGTCTCGACCGTCGATATAGACATGCGCTGGATCGGCAAGGCGGCACCGGACGAGCCGGCGCTCCGGGCCCTGATGGCCGAGTACGGGCTCAAGACCCTTCGCATCGGCCATGAGATTTCAGACGGCGATCGCTGGCACGAACAGACCGTCAAGGTCCGCGGTCAGTCCCCGCTCAAGATCGGGGCCCTGATCGAGCGACTGAAGGCAGACAAGGGCCTGCACGGCTTCTCGATCACGCCGCACGACGATTGAGCCGCGTCAGACCGCCGGAGCGGCCGGGACTATTTCACCCCGGCCATCATCCGCTTGAGAACCGGCGAGGCCAGCAACAGCACCAGGCCGACACCGACGGCAATCCATCCGAACATGTTATAGACCTCGCCATAGGTCGCCAGGGCCTGGGCCGGATTGGTCACCACCCCGCCCACCGTCTCGGTCGAGGTCATGCCGGCGACCAGGCCGGCCAGGGCGTGGGCCAGGGACGAGGACAGGAACCAGACCCCCATCATCAGGCCGACCACCTTCGGGGCCGACAGCTTGGTGATCATCGACAGGCCGATCGGCGAGATCAGCAGCTCGGCGATGGTGTGGATCACATAGGTCAGGGCCAGCCAGACGAAGGCGATCTTGAACAGCTCGTCGTGCTGGGTCCGGGTCGCCCAGGCCAGCATGACGAAGCTCAGCCCCATGATGACCAGCGCAATCGAGAACTTCAGCGGCGTCGACGGCTCGGCGTTCCTGGCCGCCAGCACCTGCCACAGGATGGCGAACAGCGGCCCCAGCAGCACGATCATCAGCGGATTGACCAGGTTGGACTGCGCCGCATTGATGAAGCCGGGCATATGCACCGAGTTCTGGGCCATCAGCGTCAGGGACGAGCCGGCCTGTTCGAACAGCATCCAGAACAGGACCGAGAACATGGTCAGGATCAGGGCGGCGGCCATGCGGCTGCGCGTCTCGCCCTTCAGGAAGAAGGTGGTCCAGACCAACATCCCGATGAAGATGGCCGGAGCCAGGATAGTCAGACCTTTTTCGACCAGTTCATGGCGTTGCAGCAGCAGCCAGGTCGGGATCACCGCGATGAGGCCGCCGATCAGGAACAGCGCACCATAGGGAATGCCGAACAGGCCGCGCTTGCCCTCCATTTCCGGCGGCGGCCCGGCCTTGCCCTCCAGCCACGGCTGGCCGATCTGGAACACGATCAGGCCCAGCAGCATGCCGATTCCGGCCAGTCCGAACCCATAGGCCCAGCCATAGGTCAAGCCGATCCAGCCGCAGAGGATCTTGGCCAGCAACGAGCCCAGATTGACCCCGACATAGAACCAGGTGAAGCCGGCGTCGCGTCGCGGGTCACCCTGGGCATAGAGGGCCCCGACGACATTGGAGATATTGGCCTTCAGGAAGCCGACCCCAACGACGATCAGGGCCATGGCCAGCAGGACGGTCTTTTCCCCGGAGAGGTCCCGCACGACCCGCTGCTCGACCTGATCCTGGGGGGTTACCGCCGGCAGCGACGACTGCAGCGCCGGGTCCCTGACCAGTCCTTCGGTCGTGAAGGTGATGGGCGTTCGCACGCCGTCGGCACTGACGGCATACTGCTGGCGATCGGTGTCGCGACCGACCGTCTCGACCTGGTATTCCTGGCCGGCGACGGTGATGAACTGCTGTCCGCCCGACCCCTCGAAGGCCATGGCGAAGTGGCCGGCCACCAGCAACAGCGCCCCGATGGTCACCGCCTTGCGCGCACCCAGCCAGCGGTCGGCGATTACCCCACCCACGATCGGCAGCAGATAGACCAGGGCCGCGTAGGCCGCATAGGTCGCCGACGCCTCGTCCTGGCTCATCAGGAAGTGCTGGACCAGGAACAGGACCAGCAGCGCCCGCATGCCGTAGTAGGAGAAGCGCTCCCACATCTCGGCGAAGAACAGCACCACCAGTCCACGGGGATGACCGAAGATGGTCTTTCCGCCGCCCGTCGTCGGGGTCACATCCGTCACGCCTTATCCTCCCGGTGGTTGGCCGGGCAATCGAGCGGATTCAGCAAGGTAAGGCAAGCCCGAAGGTCGCCAGGCGAAGCTCACCGGAACGGCAACGGCCTGAGCCCGGTTCGCGTTTTCGGTGACGCGCGCCTTGATCCGATAGCCGGATCCAGCTTGTCGCAGACGCGCTTCAGCCCTCGCCGGACTTGTCGAGCGGCACACCGTAGAGTTCGAGCTTGTGGCCGATCAACTTGTAGCCGAGGCGCTCGGCGATGGCCTCTTTCATCTTTTCGATCTCTTCGTCGAAGAACTCGACGACCTCGCCGGAGCGGGTGTCGATCAGATGGTCATGGTGGTCGTCGCCGGCCTCTTCGTAGCGGCTGCGGCCATCTCCGAAATCGTGGCGTTCGACGACGCCGGCCTCTTCGAACAGGCGCACCGTGCGATAGACCGTAGCGATGGAAATGTGCGGATCCTGGGCCGAGGCGCGCCGATACAGCTCCTCGACATCGGGGTGATCCATGGATTCCGACAGCACCCGGGCAATCACCCGCCGCTGTTCGGTCATGCGCATGCCGCGCTCAATGCAGAGTTTTTCGATCCGGTCCATGCGGGCAAGATAGGCGCGCTGGACGACAGAAGAAAGTCAGTCCGGCAAGTTGCGCGCGAATAGCAGAGCCGCCACCGCCGGGCCGGCCTGTCGCCCATAGTAGCCGGGCCGCCGCCCGACCTGCACGAAGCCGGCGTCGGCATACAGGGCCCGCGCTGCGGCATTGTCTTCGGCCACTTCCAGATAGAGGCGGGCCGCGCCCCGGGAACCGGCGAGATGGCCGGCCGCCTCCACCAGGCCACGGCCCAGACCGTGCCGCCGGGCCTCGGGTCGCACCGCCAGGGTCAGGATTTCGGCCTCGTCCAGAACCACCCGAATCAGGATGAAGCCGTCGTCATTGCCCAGGGCGAGAACCCCGGCCTGACCGAGCAGGGCGGCGAAGGTCGCAGCCTCCCAGGGCCGGTCAAAGGCCGCCGCATGGACGGCCGCCAGGGCTTCGGGGCTCATGGATCTATTCCACCCGGGAGCTTGGCGTCCGGGGCTCGCAGATAGACCGGCGCAGGCGCATGAGCGCCCGGATCGGCCTGGACGGCCCGTCGCGCCAGGGCGACAGGATCGCCCGCGAGCCGGGCATCGACGTCGGCGTCCGGATAAAGCGCTCGCACCAGATCCACCCCAGGCCCGGCGACCCACGCCGGAGAGGCGAGGCCGGCCAGATCCTCCAGACGGACAGCTTGCGAATCGCCGACCGGACGGTCGTCCTCAAAGGATCGGACATAGGCCTGGCCGCGGCGGGCATCGATCAGCGCCAGACCCGGCCCGGCGCGGGGCGCGGAGGCCGCGATCACCACCAGGCTGTCGAAGCCGAGGACGGGAATGTCCAGCGCCATGCCCAGGCCCTTGGCGAAGCTGAGGCCGACCCGAAGCCCGGTGAAGGAGCCGGGGCCGACCGTGACGGCAATCCGGTCCAGATCGGCAAAGGCGAGATTGGCCTCGGCCATGACCTCGGCCACCAGCGGGGCCAGCCGTTCCTGATGACCCATCTGCATGGCCTCGGACGCCGTCGCCAGCACCCGTCCGTCGTCGACGACCGCGACCGAACACAGGCCCAGCGCCGTATCGATGGCCAGGATACGCATCGCCCCTCAGACGGCCTGCTCGACGCGCGTCACCTCGGGCACATAGTGGCGCATCATGTTCTCGACGCCGGCTTTGAGGGTCGCCGACGACGACGGACAGCCGGCACAGGCCCCGCGCAGCACCAGCCACAACACGCCAGTCTCCGGCTCATAACGGTCGAACAGAATGTCACCGCCGTCCTGGGCCACCGCCGGCCGCACGCGGCTGTCCAGTATGTCCTTGATCTCGCGCACGATCTCGGCGGCTTCGCCGGTATAGTCGGCATGGTCCGAGGTCGCCTGACCGCGCAGCAGCGGCTGGCCCGAGACGAAATGATCCATGATCGCGGCCAGTACGCCCGGCTTGATCTCGTCCCAGGTCGGGCCGGCCTCGGTGCGGGTGACGCTGATGAAGTCGTCGCCGAAGAAGACCCCCTCGACCCCCTCGACCCGGAACAGACTCTCACCCAGGGGCGAGACGGCGGCTTCATCGGGCGTGCGGAATTCGACGGCGCCGGCCTCGGCCACGCGGCGACCCGGCAGGAATTTCAGCACGCGGGGATTGGGCGTCGGTTCGGTCTGGATGAACATGGCGCTCAGATAGGCCCTTCCCCCCCGAAACGAAAGCCGGAGGGCCTCAGGTCTCGATGGAGTCCAGATCCCGGCCTCGGGTTTCCGGCAGGAAGAAAATCGCCGTCACCAGGGCAATCAGGGTGAAGGCGACCGTGTACCAGAGGCCGAAATAGATATCGCCCTTCCAGGCCACCAGAGCGAAGCTGGCCGCCGGCAACAGACCCCCGACCCAGCCGGTGCCGATATTGTAGGGCAGGCTCATGGCGGTATAGCGGATGCGCGTCGGGAACAGTTCGACCAGGGCGGCTGCCTGGGGGCCATAGAGCGCCGTCGCCGCCACGATGAAGACCAGCAACACCGCAAACACCCTCGCCATGTCGATCTGGGTTGGATCGGCCTGCGTCGGATAGCCATGGGCCGTCAGCGCCGCGCTGATGGCGGTCTGGACCTCGGCGCGCGCCGCCGTCAGGGCCTCGGCCGACAGGCCCGCGCCCTCAACCGACGCCACCACGACGTCGCCGATGCGGACCTCGGCGACGCTGCCGGCCGGAGCAGCCGCATTGGCATAGGAAACACCGGCGTTGGTCAGGACGCTCTTGGCGATGTCGCACGAGGTGGAGAAGGCGGCGCGCCCGACCGGATCGAACTGGACCGAACAGGTGGCCGGATCGGCCACCACCGTCACCGGTGACTGGGCCTGGGCCTGGGCCAGGGCCGGATTGCCGGCCTGGGTCATCAGGTGAAAGCCCGGGAACACCGCCACCAGCATCAGCAGCATGCCGCCCAGCATCACCGGCTTGCGCCCGACCTTGTCCGACAGCCAGCCGAAAAACACATAGAGAAAGGCCGAAACGACCGTGATCCCAAGGATCAGCATGTCGACCGTCGCCACCTCCATCTTCAGGAACCGCTCCATGAAGAAGCGGCTGTAGAAATAGCCGCAGTACCAGACCGCCCCTTGCGCGAACATGATCCCCACCAGGGCCAGCAGCACGACCTTGAGATTTTTCCAGGTACCGAAGGCCTCTCGGTAAGGCGCGCGCGGCGCGTGGCTCTCGGCCTCCATACGCTGATAGGCCGGGCTCTCATTGAGCTTCAGCCGGATCCACAGCGAGATCGCCAGCAACAGGGCCGACACCAGGAAGGGGATGCGCCAGCCCCATTCGGCAAAGGCCTCCTGGCCCACGGCCATGCGGGTGATCAGTATGACGCCCAGCGCCCCGATCAGGCCCAGCGCCGCCGTGGTCTGGATCCAGCCCGTCAGATAGCCCCGCTGTCTGGCCGGAGCGTGCTCGGCCACATAGATGGCGGCCCCGCCGTATTCGCCGCCCAGGGCAAAGCCCTGCAGGACCCGCATGGTGATCAGAAGGATCGGGGCGATCACCCCGGCCTGTTCAAAGGTCGGCAGGAACCCGATGGCGACCGTCGCCAGACCCATCAGGGTGATGGTCACCAGAAAGGTCGTCTTGCGGCCCGTCCGGTCCCCGAACCAGCCGAACACCAGCGCCCCCAGCGGGCGCACCACGAAGCCCACGCCAAAGGTGATCAGGGCCAGAATATAGCCCGTGGCCGCCCCGACCTCGGCATAGAAATGCTGGGCAATCACGCCGGCCAGCGACCCGAAGATGAAGAAGTCGTACCATTCGAACGCCGTTCCGGCAGCCGAGGCCCCCACGACGGTTCTGAGCGACGGTCCTGTAGCCTGGGGGCCAGCGGCTTGATTGGTCATGTCTGTCTCCCCGGCCCGCATCTCAAATCGCACAGGCTCTGCCGCCTCGTATGACAAGGCCTGATCCGGGCGGCAAGCGCGCAACCGGCCTTGAAGCCGCCGTGAAGTCAGGGGCAATGTAAGGCTGATAATCCTTGGGAGGTTCGACCATGCGCGCGCTTGCGACCCTGATCAGTCTGACGTTGATCGCCTGTGCCCCGGCCGTCGCCCCCGGCAATTCAGGAGGTGGCTCGGGTGGCGGGGGAACCGCGCCGCCGGTCGGTGCCCCGGTCGAAAGCCCCCACACCCTCAATGCCGCCCAGTGCCGACAGGCCGGCGGCACCATGCGTCCGGTCTGTATGATGGGCACGGTCCAGTGTGTCGTGCGCTATTCGGATGCGGGGCGGACCTGCCGCGACGGCGACGACTGTCAGGGGGATTGCCGGGCCGAGAGCATGGCCCCGTCGCAAGGCCCGGTCACCGGTCAGTGTCAGGCCACCAGCGACCCTTGCGGTTGTTTCGCCAATGTCGAGGATGGCCGGGTCGACGCCGCCCTGTGCGTCGACTGACGGCTCAAGCGATCACGAGGTCCGCCTCGACGCGCCCGATCCAGCTCCTCAGGGCCGGGCGCTTCGTCAGGTCGAAACCGCCCTCATGGGCGACGCGGGTATAGGCAACCAGGGCGATGTCTGCGAGCGAGAGCCGATCACCGACGAGGTAGGGCGCGGCCATCAGCGCCGCCTCCAGCCGATCCAGCGCCGCATCGCCCCGCTCGAACAGGCGCGGTTCGATCTCCGCGCGGGGCCGGCCCTGATAGGTCAACTGAAAACGCGCGACCGCGACATAGGGCTCGTGGCTGTACTGCTCCCAGAACATCCACTCCAGCATCCGGGCGCGATCAAAGGCATCGCTTGGGATCAGATCGGTCCCCTCAGCGAAATGGATCAACAGGGCGTTGGATTGGGCCAGCTTGCGGCCGTCTGCAAACACCACCAGGGGAATCTGTCCGGCTGGATTGAGCGCCAGGAATTCGGGGCTGCGGGTCACGCCGGACATGACGTCGGTTTCGACCCAGTCATAGGTCAGGCCCAGCCGATCCAGCAGCCACTTAACTTTCAGACAATTCCCAGAGCGACCGTCGCCATAGACCATCAGGCTCATCGCCAACCGCCCTCGGAAGCCGTCTCGGCCTGCGGATTGACGGCGCGGGCGATCAGGCCCGACTGGGTGATCCAGACCTCATAGCGGGCCCCATCGGACATGGGCATGGCCGCGCCGGAGCCATAGAGGCTGTCGGCCGCCTGGCCGAGCAGGTCATATCGCCGCCCCAGCGCCCACAGGTCGACCTGGTTTTCCGAGGACGGCCTCAGATCATAGGCGCTGCGCTCGGCGTTCAGCTCGTCCTCGGTGGTGACATAGCGGCCCGACAGGCGGTCCAGCTGATACTGGCTGTCCAGCCCCAGGACATTGGCCCAGGGCCTCCACTTCAGGACACGGGCCTCGACCCGCCATTCGTCGCCGCGAATGTCATAGGTCTGGCGCGACCCGTCGGGGTGCGTCGGGGACGCCGGCAGCTCAACATGGGCCGTGAAATGCTGGGGGCCGATCTGTTCCAGCTCGATGGTCGCGACCGGCCGCTCATAGGTCAGGCGCGAATAGGTCTGGACGTTCATGCCCGCCAGGGCCACGAAACCGGCCAAGACCCCGACCCCGGCCCCGCCGATGACCCGCAACAGCCCCGAAACCGGTCGACCGCCGAACAGGGCCCCCAGCCCGGCCAACAGGGTGACGACGCCCGCCACACCGATTACCGCCGGCAAAATCCACCACCACCAGACCAACATCGGCATGCTCCCAGATTTCGGACTGCCTTGACACTAACGCAGAAACGACCATTTCGGTCCCCTTGTCGCCTGATCCACGAACCGCACCCCGCGACACAGGGTCGCCTTTCGCGCGCGGCGGCCCCGGGCCATCTTTTCGCCCAGTCCTCGGATTTAGTCCGCTCCCCCTTCACGGCTCGGGACCCCTCCCCAGATGTTGAACCTCATTCCCGCCCTCGGGCTGATCGGCGTCCTGCTGGGCCTGCCTTTGCCCGTCGCCACCCAGATTGCCGAACAGGCCCCCTTGAGCGCCGCCCAGGTGCGCGACCCCGACTGGCGCATGAGGGTGACCCTGTACCACCAGGGAGGTGGCGGGGCCGGGCCGCGCGATTCCCTGGGCTGCGTGCCGGTCGCCATGCGTACCGCCGCCGCCGACCGCGCGGTCGCGCCGCGCCGCAGCATCCTCTTCATCCCCGAGACGGTCGGGCTGGAAATGCCCAATGGCGAACGCCACGACGGCCTCTGGTACGTCTCCGATACCGGCCCGGCCATCCGCGGCCAGCGCATCGATCTGTTCACCGGCATGGGCCGACGCTCGATGGACCCGATCATGCACCTGAACGTGCAGCATGTGGATGTGGTGCGGATGGGCACCTTTCAGGGCTGTCCGGCACAGGATTGAGCCTATCTGGGACTAGCCATTTTCGTCCGGTGGCTTAAGAGGCGGCGCCATGACGTCTCCCGCGCCGGTCGCGCGCCCCAGCCCCTTTCACGAACAGACCGTCCTGTGGGTCCGGCACTGGACCGACAGCCTGTTCTCGTTCGCCATCACCCGACCCGACGACTTCCGGTTCCGCTCGGGCGAATTCGTGATGATCGGTCTGCCGGGTGAAGGCGGTGCCAAGCCGATCCTTCGGGCCTATTCCATCGCCAGCCCCAACTGGGCCGACGAGCTGGAATTCTATTCGATCAAGGTCCCCGACGGGCCGCTGACCTCGCGCCTGCAGGAAATTCAGGCCGGCGACACCGTGCTGATGGGCAAGAAGCCGACCGGTACCCTGGTGCTGGATGCCCTGACCGGCGGCGAGCGCCTGTGGCTGATCGGAACCGGGACAGGTCTGGCCCCCTGGCTGTCGGTCGCGCGCGACCCCGACACCTATCAGCGATTCAGACACGTCGTCGTCTGCCACACCGTCCGCAACGTCGAGGACCTGGCCTATCGCGACTTCTGGACCCGCGAGATCCACGAGGATCCCCTGATCGGAGATGAGGCCCGCGCCCAACTGATCTACTATCCCACCGTGACGCGTGAACCGTTCGAGACAGCCGGTCGAATCACCGACCGCATCAAGTCGGGTGACCTGTTTACCGACCTGGGCCTGCCCGCCGGCTTTTCGCCGGAGCGCGACCGCGTCATGCTGTGCGGGTCGATGGCCATGATCAAGGAAGCCGGCGAGCTTCTGGAGACCTATGGCCTGAAGGAGGGCTCGAATGCCGAGCCGGGCGACTATGTGCTGGAGCGCGCCTTTGTCGGATAAGATCAGGATTGATGCGCGCGTGGCCCCCGAAGGCTGCACCTCCATGGCCGAGGTCCGCCAGGGCGTCGATGCCCTGGACCGCACCCTGGTGATCCTGCTGGCCGAGCGCCAACGCTATATGGATGCCGCCGCCCGCATCAAGCCCAGCCGCGACGTCGTCCATGACGACGCCCGCATCGAGGATGTGGTCGCCAAGGTGCTGGCCGCCGCCGGGCCCGCCGGCCTGTCGCGCGACATCGCCGAGCCGGTCTGGCGCACCCTGATCGACCGCTGCATCGCCCACGAGTTCCAGACCTGGGACCGCACGCGCCAGGATTAGGGTACCGGCGGGGTCGGGGTCTCGCCGGGGTCGACGGCTTCGCCGGCGTGGGCCAGCGGGTGCCAGATGAAGGCCAGGGCCAGACTGGCGATCGCCATGAAGGCATTCAGTACAAAGGGCGCGGGTGCCGCCCATTCATAGAGCGCCACGCCCAGCACCGGCGGCACCAGGAAACACAGCCCCATCACCGAGACGATCAGCCCGGCCACCGCGCCCTGATCGCGCGCATCCAGCGCCAGCGACGATCCGGCCATGAAGCCGGGCCGTGCGAAGCCCAGGCCCATCGACATGACGGCATAGCCCAGCACCACGCCGTAGAAGTCCTGGGCGATGGCCGAGATGAGGTTGCCGACGAGCGCCAGCACCGCGCCCCAGCGGATCAGGTCGCGCGGCTCCAGCCGGAACATGCGGATCAGACCCCACTGGGCCATCAGGGTCGCGGCGGCCCCCGCCAGCATGGCGATGCCGACATAGGACTGGGCCTCAAGCGGCGGCAGGGCGACCTCGTCCAGCACATGAAAGCCCAGCACCGAAATGTTGATCGCCTGGGTCGAGGTCACCAGAAAGCCGAACACCAGAAACGGCAGGACGCGCGGGTCCTTCCACAGGCCGGGCGTCGGGGTCCGTGCGCTCAGGCTCTGACGGGGCACATCGCCGCTGGGCAGATAGCGTCGCACGATGAACCAGACCACGATGCCGACCGCCGCGAACACATAGAGCGGACCGGCCAGCCCGACGAAGGGCAGGACGAACAGCGGGGCCAGGGCCGGGCCGATCACCGTGCCCAGACCTTGCGCCGACGCCTGGATCGACAGGGCCTCGGTCCGCTCCTCGCGATTGGTGCGGTCGGCGATGTAGGCCTGGGCAGCAGTGGGCGTGGCCGAACCGAAAATGCCGTAGAGCGACCGGCTGATGACGATGAAGACCAGGGCCGTCACCGATCCGATCAGCCCCGCCAGGCCGACGCTGACGGAGATGCCGATGCCGATCATCGACAGGGTGAAGCCGCCGAGGCCCAGCAGCACCATGGTCTTGCGCCCGTGCGTGTCCGAAAGCCGCGCCCACAGACCCGGCGTGAGCGTCCAGAACAGGGCCGACAGGGCAAATGCCCCCGCGATCAGGGTGTCCGACAGCTCAAAGCTGCGCCCGATGGCCGGCAGAACGGACTGCAGCGCGGTATTGCCCGCCGCTGCCGTCATGGTCGCCACGAACAACAGCATGAAGGCCCGCTCGCGCCCCTCGGGAACCTTGAACCGCCGGGTGTGAACCACGGCGGGGGATTGCCCTTGGCTCAGGGTCTCGTCATCGTGGGTCGACTGGGACGGGAGAGAAGCCATGGGTCGACTGAGAGCCTTGCTGGGAGCAGGCGTCGCCGCCGGCGTGCTGATCGGGTCTGTCCCGGCATACGCCCAATCGGCGGATGCCGTCGAGCCTGTGACCGCCGAGGAGATCCGGGCGGCCGCCGAGGCCGTCAATGCCGAGGTCATCGCCTGGCGGCGCGACATCCATGAGCACCCCGAGCTGGGCAACAACGAGTTCAGGACGGCCGGGATCGTGGCGGACCATCTGAGGTCGCTGGGCCTGGAGGTACGCACGGGGGTCGGCATCACCGGCGTCGTCGGCATCCTGCGCGGCAGTCGGCCCGGTCCCGTCGTGGCACTCAGGGCCGACATGGACGCCCTGCCGGTGCGCGAAGACACCGGCCTGGCCTTCGCCTCGACCGCCACCGGCACCTATCAGGGCGCAACCGTACCGGTTGCCCATGCCTGTGGTCACGACAGCCATGTCGCCATGTTGATGGGGGCCGCCGAGATTCTGGCCGGTATGCGCGACCGGCTGCCCGGCACCATCGTCTTCATCTTCCAGCCAGCCGAGGAGGGCACCCCGCCGGGAGAAGACGGCGGCGCAGACCTGATGATCGCCCAGGGGGCGCTGGCGGACCCCCGCCCCGAGGCCATCTTCGGCCTGCATGTCGTGACCGGCGAACCCGGACAGGTCTGGTGGCGTGCCCAGGGCTTCATGGCGGCGTCGGACCGGGTCGACATCACCCTGCGCGGCCGTCAGACGCACGGGGCCTGGCCGTGGCGCGGCGTCGATGTCATCGCCCTGTCGACCGACATCGTCCAGACGGTCAATACGATGACGGCGCGCACCATTGACCCGACCACGACGCCGACGGTCTTCACCATCGCCACGATCAATGCTGGGGTCCGCTACAACATCATCCCGGATCAGGCGGTGCTGTCCGGTACGCTTCGGACCTTCGACATCGAACAGCGGAACGACCTGGTCGCGCGCGCCAGCGCGGCCATCGAAAACCTGGCCGAAAACTACGGGGCCACTGCCGAGGTCGGCTTTCACCAGAACGCGCCGCTGGTCTTCAATGATGCCGAACTGGCGGCCTGGGCCACCGGCCCGCTGGGCGAAGCGGCCGGCCCCGACCACATCAATGCCGCCGCGCCGCCGACCACGGTAGCCGAGGACTTCTCCTACTATCAGCAGGAGATTCCGGGCCTGTTCTACCATCTGGGTGGCACGCCGAACTACGACCCCGCGACGGCCCCGCCGAACCATTCGCCCCAGTTCCAGGTCGATGAAAGCGTCCTGCCGCTGGGCGTGCGCGCCCATGTCCTGACGGCGGTGCGGTTCCTGGAGAGCGGCGGACTGGACTAGCCGAACACCCCGCGTTCGGCCTTCACCGCCCCGGTGATGAAATCCATCACCGCGCGCACCCGCGCCACCGATTTCAGATCGGCGTGCACCACCAGATGGAATTCGCGCGTCAGCCTGACCTGATCGGCCAGGACCCGCCTGAGATAGGGCCGGCCCTCGGCAATGAAATCGGGGATCACGGCCAGACCCGCCCCGGCCACACAGGCCTGGAGCTGGGCGATCAGGTTGGAGCTCTTGAAGGCGACATGGATGTCCACATCCGGGGCCTGCATATAGTCCAGCTCCGGCGCATAGAGCAGATCCTCGATATAGCCGATGAAGCGGTGCTCCCCCATGTCGGCGCGGGTGATCAGGGGCGGGCGGGCGTCCAGATAGGCCGGCGCGCCGTACAGCCCCAGCGTATAGTCCGTCAGCTTGCGGCTGATCAGCCGGCCCTCGCGCGGCGGGCTGAGTGTGATGGCGACATCGGCCTCGCGCTTGGACAGGCTCAGCGTGCCGGGAATGGCGACCAGCTGGATCTCAAGATCGGGGTGCGCCTCGGCCAGTCTGGGCAGGCGCGGGGCCAGGAAATAGCTACCGAAGCCCTCGGGCGCCCCGATCCGCACGACGCCGGAGACCGACAGATCGGCCTCGCCGACCTCGGACTGGGCCGCCAGCATCAGGCTTTCCATGGCTTCGGCCCGAACCATCAAACGCTCGCCATGCGCGGTCAGGGCATAGCCTTGCGGGCTGCGATCAAACAGCCGCGCCTTCAGTGCCGTTTCCAGCGCCGCGATCCGGCGCGCCAGGGTGGTGTGATCCACCCCCAGCTGGCGCGCGCCCGCCGTCAGCCGCCCGGTGCGCGCAACCACCAGAAAGTCCTGAAGATGATTCCAGTCGGGCGAGTTCATATGTGGATATTTGCACAACGATTGAGGAAAGTCTCCGCTAGTTGCGGCGATAACGCCGTGCGATGACGCCGTGCGCCCCCGCAGGACCCGAGACAGACCATGGCCTTCGACGCCCTCCCCCCCTCCGCTGACCTGGCCGTCCTGTCGCCCGCCGCTCTTATTGACGGCGCGGTCCTGCCGGGGGCCGACTGGGCCGAAGCGAACGCCGATCGTTTTCTGGCGATGCTTTACGTTGCGCCGCAACCGTGCGAGGGCCTCGACCGCCTTACCGCCTGAACTCCACGGATGCCGACATGACGGATCAAACCACCCCCCCGAAATCCGTCTTTGAGACCACTCCGGGCCTGCCCGATCCGGTCACCGTCAGCCGCCTGTTGGTCGAGCTGGCCGAGCACAGCCACGCCGCCATCCGCGTTCAGACCGAAAAGGCGCTGAAGGGCGAGGCCCTGCCCTATGATCCGATGGCCGTCGCCAATGCCTGGATGGCGCTGGGCACGGCCCTGTGGCGCGATCCCCAACGGCTGTTCGAGATCCAGACCCGCAACCTCGAGGACTGGACCGCCCTATGGCGCACCATGGCCGAGCGCGCGACCGGCCAGAGCCCCGAGCCGCTGGTTCAGCCCGATCGCGGCGACCGTCGCTTCAAGTCGGCCGACTGGTCTGACGAGCCGGTCTTTGACTATCTGAAACAATCCTATCTGCTCGCAGCCCAGCAGATCGGCGACCTGGTCCAGACCGCCGACCTCGACGACGCCACCCGCACCCAGGTCGACTTCTTCGCGCGCCAGACCATCAATGCCCTGTCGCCGGCCAACTATGCGATGACCAATCCCGATGTCGTGCGCCGCACCATCGAGACCGGCGGGGTCAATCTGATGACCGGTCTGTCCAACCTGCTGGACGACCTGGCCACCAACGAGGGCCTGGTCCGTCGCCGCGCGCCCCAGACCTTCGAGGTCGGCAAGGACCTGGCTGCCACGCCCGGTGCCGTCGTCTTCCAGAACGACCTGTTCCAGCTGATCCAGTATGCCCCCTCGACCGACGAGGTGTTCCAGCGCCCGCTGCTGTTCGTGCCGCCGCTGGTCAATAAATTCTACCTGTTCGACCTGACCCCCCGGTCCTCCTATCTGAAGTGGCTGGTCGATCAGGGCCACACCGTCTTCGTCATCTCCTGGGTCAACCCGGATGCGTCCCACGCCGACAAGGGGCTGGACGCCTATGTCGTGGACGGGGTGCTGGAGGCCATCGGCGCGGTCGAGGCCGCCACCGGCGAGCGCGGACTGGATCTGGTGTCCTACTGTCTGGGCGGCACCCTGTCGGCCATGACCCTGGCCTATCTGGCCCAGACCAACCAGGCCGACCGCGTCGCCAGCGCCACCCTGATCGCCACCCTGGTCGATTTCCGCTCCATCGGCGAATGGTCGGTCTTCACCGGCGAAAAGGAGCTGGAGGTCTTCGAGCGCTATCTCGACGACAAGGGCTTCGTCGAGGCCCACGACCTGGCCAAGCTGTTCTCGACGGTGCGCGCCAATGACCTGATCTGGAATGCGGTGGTCACCCACTATCTGCTGGGCGATGAAAGCCGGCCGTCGGATCTGTTGAGCTGGTTCGATGACGGGGCCCGCATCCCGGCCGCGACCCTGAAACAATACGGCCGGCTGGTGCTGAACCAGAACCGCCTGCGTGAGCCCGGCGGCATCGAAATCAACGGTCAGGCGCTGGACCTGTCAAAGATCGAAACCCCGGTCTTCGTCATCGCGCTGAAGGACGATCACGTCTCGGCCTGGAAGGACACCTATACCGGCCGCTTCCTGTTCGGGGGCGAGACCCGTTTCATCCTGGGGGGTTCGGGCCACAATGCCGGCATGATCAATCCGCCCGAGGCCAACAAGCACGGCTACTGGACCAATGCCGAGGCCCCCGCCGACCCGGAAACCTGGCTGGCCGGGGCCGAGAACAAGCCCGGCTCCTGGTGGCCCGAATGGCAGGCCTGGCTGGGCGACGAAGCCAAGGTCGCCGCTCGCACGCCCGGCAAGGGCGGCAAGCTGAAAGCCCTGGAAGCCGCGCCCGGATCGTATGTGAAGGCGCGCTAGGTCGGCGCGACCGGCCGCGTCTGACGCACGGCGTCGGACGCCTTTTCCGGCCGGATATAGATCGAAGCGAGCTCGGGCCAGCGCGCCTTCAGATCGGCCTCGATATGCTCGATCAGGGCCTCGGTCTGGCCCATCGTCAGGGCGTCGGCAAAGTCGGCGCTGATGGCGGCGAACACCACATGCGGTGCCGACTGGCTGGTGCGGACATGGTTGACCTCCACCACGCCGGGGGTCGCCGCCACCCGCTGCCAGACGTCCGCGATCAGCTCGGGGTCCGCCGCCTCGCCGATCAGCAGGCCCTTGGCCTCGCGCGCCAGCAAAACCGCCACCAGGCCCAGGATCAGGCCGATGATGACCGAGGCCACCCCGTCCAGACGCGGATCATTGAAATGGTGGCTGGCCCACACCCCCACAGCCGCGACGACCAGGCCGATCAGGGCGGCACTATCCTCGAACAGCACGATGAAGGTGGCCGGGTCCTTGGATCGCTTGACCGCCTGCCAGACGCTCAACTTGCCGCGGCGGGCGTTGAATTCCTTGACCGCCACCGCCCATGACCAGCCCTCCAGCAGCAGCGCGATGCCCAGCACGATGTAGTTGATCGTCGGGTCATGCAGCGGCTCGGGCTCCTGGATGTGGTGCCAGCCCTCATAGACCGACACCCCCGACCCCAGGGCAAAGATCAGCAGGGCGACGATAAAGGCCCAGAAATAGAGTTCGCGCCCATAGCCGAAGGGATAGGCCGCATCCGGCGGGCGTTTGGCCCGGTTCTGGCCATGCAGGAGCAGCACCTGATTGCCGCTGTCGACCAGCGAGTGCACCCCCTCGGTCAGCATGGCCGACGAGCCGGTGATCGAGGCGGCGACAAACTTGGCGATGGCAATGCCGAGATTGGCGAACAGGGCGGCGAACAGCACCAGATTGGCCTTGATCGGATGAACCTCGGCAGCGTCCTGGCTCATGGCAAACCCTCCATGGATCGGTCGCGATCAACCGTGTTGCAGGACCGACGTTCGCGCAAGGCGTTCGCGCGATTTAGCCCGACTCCGACTGATCCTTGACCGCCTTCGCCTTGGCCCGTTCCAACTGCTTGATGCTGGTTTCCGGCGTCGGCAGCCGCTCCGGCATCACCCCGCCCAGTTCGCGCTTCTATGCCGGCGTCCACGATGATCGCTAGCGTTGAACGACGTTCGCGGCCAGCAGGCTTGGTGATCAACATGGCGCATCATCTTTGAGTACGACGGTAGTCTGGCCAAGGCACGCGAAGACACAGTCCGTCGCACGAGATTTGTCATTCGGGAAGGGGCCAACCGCCTGTCCCAGACAACCGAGTCGAAGCTCTATGCGGACGAGAGCCAGGGACCAAGAGAGAGATTACTTATTATGGGAGTGTCGCAATCCTTTCCGGCCCATGCGGGGCGAGGAAGGACGAGCTGGCTGGGTTGTTCATGTTTAGTTCTGGCTCGTTGGTGAATCTTGGGATACCTTCGGTTGATCAGACTCAAGCAGCGGGAGCCAATCTTGACTGAAGACACTTCAAAACCAGGGCATGGGAAAGCCAATCCTAAGCCTTCTGGGAACGGCAAAGTCAAAGCTGAGCGGCGGGAAATCCCCGGGAATTTCCCTTACACGACGTCGCCTGGCGTCTTCGCGAAGGTTCTTGAGCGCATCCCGGTCTCGGAACGACCTCCGCAGTTCACTCAAGATTTCCTCGCCTCGGTGCTTCAAGCCACAGGCGGCTCTGCTCGACCTATTATCCCGATCCTGAAGAAGGCGGGATTGTTGCGGCCAGATGGAGTTCCCACGGACGCCTATAGTCAATTTCAGTCAACTAGTGGTCGTGCTGGAGCCGCGCTCCAAGCCTTAAAGACCGGTTGGCCAGAACTATTCAGGCGAAACCAATATGCCCACCGAGTGGACGACAAAGCGACGGAAGACTTGTTCCGGCAAGTGACCGGGCTCCCCCCCGGTGACGGCGTGTTGAAATCTATGGTCGGCACCTACAACGCCATTAAGAAGTATGCGGCTGATGCGCCTGATGCAGCCGCAAAGGTCAACGAGGAGAACGAGTTGGACCAATCGGACAAGTCGCAGATTGAGGCCGGGCGCGCCTCGGGGATCCCGCTCACGCTGTCCAACCAAATCAACATTATCCTACCGGAGAGTACCGATATCTCTGTTTACCACGCGATATTCCGCAGCCTTCGAGACAACCTACTGCGATGATCTCGGAGAATGATATCCGCCTATTCGTCTACAATGCGGCCGTCGTGCAGAACGGACTGGGAGCGACGCTAAAGAGTCGTGGCCTCGGGAGCGCGATGACGTCGGTCGAAAGCGGCAATCCAGAACTCAGTCCCTACATTTCGCAGTTCGGAGAGGCGACACGCCAAACCGCCGCTGACATGGCCGTCTGGTATGTTCTGTTTCACATGCTCGAAAACGAGATTCGGCGTTTCATCAGCGAGACTTTGGAGGAGAAGTCCCCAGGCTCCTGGTGGGAAAAATGCGTGCCAGATCCGGTGAAGATTGAGGTGCAGAACAATAGGAACAGAGAGCAGGATTTCGGCTTGGTCCCGAGGTCTGATGACGATCTTGACTACACCACCTTTGGGCAGTTGGGCGACATCATCCGCGCAAACTGGGATGTGTTTGGAGGAGTCCTAAGCAGTCAAAAGGCCGTATCGAGGATTATGGCAACCTTGAATGCGCTTCGTGGCCCGATCGCTCACTGTGGAGTTCTGGCGCCAGATGAAATCGATCGGCTCAAGCTGAGCGTCAAAGACTGGTTCCGCGTAATGGCCGGACCGCAGTAGCCCTCAATCCTCATCCATCTTCAGCGCCGCGATGAACGCCTCCTGCGGGATGTCCACCTTGCCAAACTGGCGCATCCGCTTCTTGCCGGCCTTCTGCTTTTCCAGGAGCTTCTTCTTGCGGGTGGCGTCGCCGCCGTAGCATTTGGACGTCACGTCCTTCCTCAGCGCCCGCACGGTCTCGCGGGCGATGATCTTGCCGCCGATGGCGGCCTGGATCGGGATGACGAACATATGCGGCGGGATCAGTTCTTTCATCTTTTCGACCATGCTGCGGCCGCGGGTTTCGGCCCGGCCGCGATGGACCAGCATGCTGAGGGCGTCGACCGGCTCGGCATTGACCAGGATCGACATCTTGACCAGATCGCCGACCTTGTAGTCGGTCAGCTCATAATCGAACGAGGCATAGCCCTTGGAGATGGATTTCAGCCGGTCGTAGAAGTCGAACACCACCTCATTGAGCGGCAGCTCATAGACCACCAGCGCCCGTGAGCCGACGTAAGAGAGCTCCAGCTGGTTGCCGCGTCGGTCCTGACACAGCTTGATGACGCCGCCGAGGTATTCGTCCGGCGTCAGGATGGTGGCCTTGATCCATGGCTCACTGATGGTGTCGATCTGCATCACATCGGGCAGGTCGGCGGGGTTGTGCAGGTCGATTGACGTCCCGTCCCTGAGGCCGATCTTGTAAACCACCGACGGGGCCGTCGCGATCAGGTCGAGATTGAACTCGCGGCTGAGACGCTCCTGGATGATCTCCAGGTGCAGCAGGCCCAGGAATCCACAGCGGAAGCCGAATCCCAGCGCGGCGGAGCTCTCCATCTCATAGGTGAAGGAGGCGTCGTTGAGCCGCAGCTTGCCGATGGCGGCGCGCAGATCCTCGAAGTCGGCCGCGTCCACCGGGAACAGGCCGCAGAAGACCACCGACTGGACCTCCTTGAAGCCCTTCAGAGGCTCGGGCGTCGGGCGCTTTTCCTCGGTGATGGTGTCGCCGACGGCGGCGTGGGCGACTTCCTTGATCTGGGCGGTGATGAAGCCGACCTCGCCGGGGCCCAATTCCTCGACCGGGGTGTTCTTGGGCAGGAAGACCCCGACCCGGTCGACCAGATGGGTCGAGCCGGACTGCATCATCTTGACCCGCATCCCGGCCTTGAGCACGCCGTCGAACACCCGCACCAGGAGCACCACCCCCAGGTAGGGGTCGTACCAGGCATCGACCAGCATGGCTTTCAGCGGGGCCGCGCGGTCGCCCTTGGGGGCCGGCAGGCGGGTGACAATGGCCTCCAGCACATCCTCGATGCCCAGGCCCGACTTGGCCGAGCACAGGACCGCGTCACTGGCATCCAGGCCGATGACGTCCTCGATCTGGGCGCGCACCCGGTCCGGCTCGGCGGCGGGCAGGTCGATCTTGTTCAGGACCGGCACGATCTCGTGGTTGTTGTCGATGGCCTGATAGACATTGGCCAGGGTCTGGGCCTCGACGCCCTGCGAGGCATCGACGACCAGCAGACTGCCCTCACAGGCGGCCAGCGAGCGGCTGACCTCATAGGCGAAGTCGACGTGGCCGGGCGTGTCCATCAGGTTCAGGACATAGGTTTCGCCGTCCTGGGCCGTGTAGTTCAGCCGCACCGTCTGGGCCTTGATGGTGATGCCGCGTTCCTGCTCGATCTCCATGTTGTCGAGCACCTGCTCGCGCATTTCGCGCGCGGTCAGGCCACCGGTGAATTGAATCAACCGGTCCGACAGGGTCGACTTGCCGTGGTCGATGTGGGCGACCACGGAAAAGTTTCGGATGCGCTCGATGGGCGTGGGCATTTGACGGGAATTCCTTCAGGGCGCGGCCCCTACCACGGCAGGGTTCGGGACGCCAAGCTGCCGCCGCCGGGGCAGGGGCCGGGCATGAAGGATTTTTAATAAGGCCGAACTGCATTTGCGACCGCAGTCCAGTCCCCTACAAGGCGTCTGAGAAAAGGGACATACCGTGTACGACGACACCAGCCTGACCCGCGCGCGCCGCGGGCCGAACCGCCGTCTGCTCATCCTGATCGCCGTCGGCGTCATCGCCGCCCTGATTGCGGGCGGCCTGTTCCTGTTCAGCCGAGGCCACGAGGAGCCGCAAGCCGCGGCCGCGGCCAGCCGAGGCGGCAGCAGGCAGCCCGTGACCGTGGCGGTCGCCACGACCCGCAGCCTGACCCGCACCGTGACGGCGTCGGGCACGGTCACCGCCTGGGAAGAGGTCCCGGTCGGGGCCGAGACTGGCGGCCTGACCGCGTCGGCGGTCCTCACCGACGAGGGTCGCTACGTCCAGCAGGGACAGGTTCTGGTCCAGCTCAATGACACCCTGCTACGCGCCCAGCTGCGCCAGCAGAACGCTGCGGTGGCTTCGGCCCAGGCCAGTCTGGACCAGGCCAACAACGCCCTGGCCCGTGCCCAGGAGTTGCGCGATCGCGGCTTCCTGTCCCAGGCCGGTCTCGACACCGCCGTAGCCCAGCAGGCGACAGCCCAGGCCCAGCTCAATGCCGCCACCGCCGGTCACGCCGAGACGCAGGCCCGGGTCAGTCAGGCCTCGATCCGCGCGCCCGTGTCCGGATTGGTGATCAGCCGGTCGGTCACGCGCGGACAGATCGTGCAGCCGGGAACCGAGCTGTTCCGCATCGTCCGTGACGGCCGGCTCGAGCTTGACGCCCAGATTCCAGAAACCGAAATCCGCCTCGTGCGCGCCGGCCAGAGCGCCGTCGTGTCGTCCGACGACATCGGATCGGCCTCGGGGTCCGTCCGCATCGTGACACCGGAGGTCGACGCCCAGACGCGGCTCGGGGTCGCGCGCATTTCTCTGGCCTCCGGCAGCGGCCTGCGGGCCGGCATGTTCGCCCGCGCCGAGATCGATGTGGGGGCCCAGGAGGCCGTCGTCGTGCCCACGGCCTCGATCCTCTATCGTGAGAACCGCTCTGGGGTGTTCGTTCTGGTCGAAGGCGGCGTGGCGCGCTTCCAGGAAGTCTCAGTCCGGTCGCGCACCGACGCCTTCAGCGCCGTCGACGGGATCCCCGCCGGTGCCCAGGTCATCGTCGAAGGTGCCGGCTTCCTGAGCGATGGTGATCGCGTCGCCGTCACTCCGGCGCAGTAGCGGGAGGCGGACATGAACCAGATCTCCTCCTGGTCGATCCGGAATCCCATTCCGGTCATCCTGATGTTCCTCATCCTGACGATTGCCGGCTTCGTCGGCTTCAGTTCGATGCGGATCAACAACAATCCGGATATCGAGTTTCCGCTGGTGGCGGTCTCGGCCTTCCGCCCCGGGGCCGCTCCCGCCGAAATGGAAGTCCAGGTCACCCGCCTGATCGAGGACTCCCTGACCAGCCTGTCGGGGGTGCGCAACATCACCTCTTCGATCACCGATGGTGTGTCCTCGACCGTCATCGAGTTCGAGCTGGGCGTCGATACGGAGCGCGCCACCAACGATGTGCGCAACGCCATGAGCAGCGTCCGCTCCAGCCTGCCGTCCGACATGCAGGAGCCGTCGGTTCAGCGCATCGACATCACCGGCGACAGCCTGATCACCTATGTCGTTCGCTCCGAGACCATGACGCCCGAGCAGCTGAGCTGGTTCGTCGACAATGAGGTCAGCCGCCGTCTGCTGGCGGTGGGCGGGGTCGGCGAGGTCAACCGCCAGGGCGGCGTCGATCGTGAGATCCGCGTCGAGCTGGACCCCGACCGTCTGGCCTCGCGCGGCGTCACCGCCGCCGCCGTCAGCCAGGCCCTCTCGTCCGTGAACAACGATCTTCCCGGCGGGCGTGTCACCGTCGGCGGGGCCGAGCGTTCGATCCGGACCCTGGGGTCGGCAGGATCCATCGACGAGCTGCGTGAAACCCTGATCCCGCTGTCGAGCGGCGGTACGGTGCGGCTGGGCGATCTGGGTCGGGTCGAGGACAGCTGGTCTGAACCGCGCCGCCTGGCCCGCCACAACGGCTCCGAGGTCGTCACCTTCAACTTCCTGCGCTCGCGCGACGCCTCCGAGGTACGGGTCGCCGAACGGGTGCGCGAGGAAATCGCGCGCATCGACGCAGACAATGTCGACCTGACGATCGAGCAGATCCAGGCCAATGTCGAATATATCGAGGAGAGCTATATCGCCTCGCTGGAGGCTCTCGGCCTGGGGGCCTTGCTGGCCGTCATCGTCGTGTTCGTGTTCCTGCGCGACTGGCGCGCCACGGCCATTGCGGCGGCGGCCATGCCGCTGTCGCTGATCCCGACCTTTGCCATCCTGGCGCCGATGGGCCAGTCGCTGAACAGCATTTCGCTTCTGGCGCTTAGCCTGACGATCGGCATCCTCGTGGATGACGCCATCGTCGAGATCGAGAACATCGTCCGGCACATGCGTCAGGGCAACAAACAGCCCTATGAGGCCGCCATGGAGGCCGCCGACGAGATCGGCCTGGCCGTCGTCGCCACCACGGCAACAATTGTGGCGGTGTTCGCCCCGACCGGCTTCATGCCCGGCATCGTCGGCCAGTTCTTCAAGGCCTTTGCCCTGGCGGCCTGTGTCTCGGTGCTGTTCTCGCTGCTGGTGGCGCGGACGATCACACCTCTGATGGCGGCCTATATGCTCAAGGCCGACACCAATCTGGAACACAAGGATCCAGTCTGGATGGGCCCTTATCTGAAGGGGTTGGCTTGGGCGCTCAGGAACCGGTGGAAGGTCTTTGGCATGGGCGTGGCCATGCTGATCGGCTCGGTCGTGCTGGCCGTCACCAGCCTGCAGTTCGAGTTCATCCCGACGGCGGACCAGTCCCGCGCCTCCTGGTCGGTCGAGTTGCCGCCGGGGGCCACTCTGGGACAGACCGACGCTGTGGTTCAGCGCGTCACCCGTGAACTGCGCGGGCGCGACGAGGTCACCTCGGTCTATGCCGCTGTCGGCGGTCAGTCGCCGAACCAGGCCAATGTCTATGCCGACCTGGTCGAGCCCAAGCACCGCGACCTCACCCAGATCGAATTCCAGCGGGTCATGGTCGACCAATGGGAAGCCATCCCCGGGGCCCGGATCGGGGTCGGTGCCGCCCAGCAAGGCGGCGGCCCATCGGACGGCACCCGCTATAGCTTCTCGATCATCGGCGACAACGGCCCGGCCCTGGAACAGGCTGCGCGTGCCGTCGAGGCCGAGATGCGCAATGTGCCGGGCCTGGCCAATGTCATCAACACCGCCGCCATCGCGCGGCCCGAGATCCTGATTACGCCGCGCCCGGACCAGGCCGCCCTGGCCGGCGTTTCAGTCGGCTCGATCTCCCAGACGGTGCGGGTCGCCACCATCGGCGACGTCGATCAGGCCCTGCCCAAGTACAATCTGGGCGACCGCCAGGTTCCGATCCGGCTGATGCTGAACCAGGGTGCCCGCGAAGACCTGTCGGTGATTGAGAACCTGCGGGTTCCGACCAACACCGGCCAGTCAGTGCCACTGAACTCGGTGGCCAGCGTCGAATTCGGGGCCGGGCCGGCGTCGATCAACCGCCAGGACCGCGCCCGGATCGTCACCATCACCGCCGAGCTGGACGGCATCGTCTCGGGTCAGGCCGCCGCGGCGGTCAATGCCCTGCCCTCGGTTCGCAACCTGCCCGCCGGGGTGCGTCAGACCCCCGCCGGAGATGCCGAGTTGATGGCCGAGATGCAGAACGGCTTCACCATCGCCTTCGTCTCGGGGATCCTGCTGATGTATGCGGTGCTGGTGCTGCTGTTCAAAAGCTTCACCTATCCGATCACCATCATGGCCTCCCTGCCGCTGGCGATCGGCGGAGCCCTGATCGGCCTGGTCATTGCCCAGTCCAGCTTCTCCCTGCCCAGCCTGATCGGCTTCATCATGCTGATGGGGATCGCCGCCAAGAATTCGGTGCTGCTGGTCGACTACATCATCATCGCCGAACAGGGCGGCATGAAACGCTGGGACGCGATCATGGACGCGGCGCATAAACGGGCCCGGCCGATCATCATGACGACCTTCGCCATGGGTGCCGGCATGCTGCCGGTCGCCATGGGATGGGGGGCCGACGTCGAATTCCGCTCGCCGATGGCGGTCGCCGTGGTCGGTGGTCTGATTTCTTCGACCTTCCTGTCGCTGCTGTTCATCCCGCCGATCTTCACCCTGGTCGATGACCTGTCGGCCTTCGCGCGCAGGCTCGTTGGCCGCAAGCTCAGGCATGGTCAGGACGCCGAGCCGCCCGTGACGGCGGCTCCGGAATCACCCGGCGCGTAGCTGGGTGATGGTCCGTCCGGGGGCGATGTCCTCGGGCGAGGTGATCAGGTGGATCAGCCCGCCGGTCGGGGCCTTGAGCGCCGCCTCAAGGGCCGGCCGGAATCCCTCGGTCGTCTCGACCCGCCAGGCCTCCAGGCCGAAGGCCTGGGCGAACTGCACGAAGTCGGGGTTCTTCAGGTCGGTGCCCGAGACGCGCGCCGGATAGTCGCGCTCCTGGTGCATGCGGATGGTGCCATAGACGCCGTTGTCGACCACGACGAAGACCGCCCTGGCGTCATACTGGCGAAGCGTCGCCAGCTCTTGGGCCGTCATCATGAAATCGCCGTCGCCAGCCACATTCACAACCACCCGGCCCGGCTCGACGATAGCGGCCGCCACCGCCGCCGGCACGCCGTAGCCCATGGCCCCGGACGTCGGGGCCAGCTGGGTAAACCGGCCCTGATGGGGAAAGAAACGGTGCAGCCAGGCGGCGAAATTGCCCGCGCCATTGGTCACCACGGCGGCGTCGGGCAGGACCTCGCGCAGGGTCTGGACGACCTGGCTCATATTGACCTGACCGGTGACGGCCACCGGCTGGATGAAGGCCTCGAACTCGGCATGGGCCTGTGGCCCGTGCGACCAGGTCCGGCCCGGCTCGAGGCCGGCGATGGCCCCAGCCGCCAATGACACATCAGCCGCAGCAGAGATCGCCGCGGGCCAGACCCGGTTCAATTCCTCGGCCCCGGGATGGATATGCACCAGCGTTTCAGCGGTCCGGGTCCGGTCCAGGAGCGAATAGCCCTGGGTCGGATTCTCGCCCAGCCGCGCGCCGATGGCGATAATCAGATCGGCGTCCTTCATGCGCTGGATCAGCTTGGGATTCGGCCCCAGCCCCAGGTCCCCGGCATAGGTCGGGTGGCGGTTGTCGATCAGGTCCTTGCGCCGGAACGACAGGGCGACCGGCAGGCCCAGCCGCTCGGCCCAGGTGCCGATGGCCGTCGTGGCCGCCTCGGTCCAGCCGGAGCCGCCCAGCACCAGGATCGGGGCCTTTGCTTGGCCCAGACGCGCCGCGATCCTGTCCAGGGCTGCCGGATCAAGCCCGGCCCGGGCCGGTTCGACCGCACGCATCGGAGCCGGGCCGCCCTGATCGTGCAGAATGTCCTCGGGCAGGGCCACCACAACCGGGCCCATCCGCCCCTGCAGGGCGGTGGCAAAGGCGCGCTCGACGATCTCGACGGTGCGCTCCGGGCTCTCGATCTCGGTCGCCCATTTGGCCAGGCCGCCGAAGACCTCGCGATAGTCGACCTCCTGGAAGGCCCCGCGCCCACGATCGGCCAGGCCGACCTGGCCGACGAACAGGATCATCGGGGTCGAATCCTGATGGGCCGTATGCACCCCGATGGAGGCGTGGGTCGCGCCGGGTCCGCGCGTGACCATGCAGACGCCGGGCTTGCCGGTCAGCTTGCCATAGGCCTCGGCCATGTTGGCGGCCCCGGCCTCGTGCCGGCAGATCACCAGCTTGATGCGGTCGCGCACATCATACAGGGCATCCAGCACCGCCAGATAGCTCTCGCCGGGTACGCAGAAAACGTGATCAACCCCGTTGGCGACCAGGGTATCGACCAGGCGACGGGCGGCAGTATCGGAGGCTTGGGTCATGGCCGCGCTCCTAGCCGGAAATCCACGGGCTGGCGAGCCTTTGCCTTGACACCTCCGCTGGAGACCCGAAGGTTGCAGGGTCCTCGCACGGACGTAACCTGATCCCCCCCGAAGGAGGCCCGAGTGGCGCACAAGTTTGAAATCTACAAGGACAAGGCCGGCGAGTTCCGGGTCCGCTTCAAGTACAATTCCGAGGTGATGTTCTCGACCGAGGGCTACAGCTCCAAGGACTCGGCCAAGAACGCCATCGACTCGATCAAGAAGAACGGGCCGGGGGCCCCCGTCGAAGACAACAGCTAGGCCTGGATTGATGGTTTTCATCACCCCCGGACCTGTTCCGGGGGGCCATCACACCGCGACCGCCAGGCCGGACTGCGACCCGCGCGGTGATGGATCGCCGGGCAAAAACCCGGCGATGACAGGGGTTGGACGACCGGACGCCCGGGGGGTGCGCCCGGCCTAATAGCCCCCCGCTCGCGCCACCCGGTCGGCATGAAAGCCGGCGTCACCGAACAGTTCGGACGTCACCCGCATGCGCTTCATATAGAGGCCGACGTCAAACTCGTCGGTCATGCCGACGCCACCGTGCATCTGAACCGCCTCCTGGACGGCCAGCTCGCCGGATCGGATGGCCCGCGCCTTGGCGACCGAGATCAAAAGGTCGGCGTCATCGGCTCCGGCGTCGAGCGCCTGCAAGGCTTTCAGGACGATCGCGCGGGTAATCTCGATCTCGGAATACAGATGCGCGGCCCGGTGTTGCAGGGCCTGGAACTCACCGATTGCCTTGCCGAACTGGGTCCGGTCCCTGAGATAGGTCAGGGTCTGGTCAAAGGCCCCCTGGGCGGCCCCGGACATCTCGGCCGCGACCGCGCCCCGGCCCCACAGCAGCACCCGATCCAGCAGCCTGCCGTCCGCCGCACCCAGCAGGGCGTCGGCATCGACCATCACATCGCTCAGCTCGATGCGGGCCGCGTTATGGGCATCGACCATCAGGGTGCGCTCGACGGTGACGCCGTCTGCCCGGGGATCGACCAGGAACAGGCCCAGCCCCTCATCGGTGCGCGCCGCCACGATCAGGGCGTCGGCGATATGGCCGTCGACGATCAGGGCCTTGGTCCCGCTGATCCGATAGCCGTTGCCGGCGCGTTCCGCCCGGGTCTGTATCCGGTCGGGCCGGTGCTTGGCCCCTTCGTCCACGGCCAGCGCGATGATGGCCTCGCCGGCGGCCAGGCGCGGCATCCAGTCGGCCTTCTGGGCCTCATGGCCGCCGTCGATCAGGGCACGCGCCGCCAGCAGTCCGCTCGACAGGAAGGGCGAGGGTGTCAGATTGCGCCCGATGGCCTCGGCCACCACGCCGGCCTCAACGGCCCCCAGCCCCGAGCCGCCATAGACCTCGGGAATGATGACGCCCGACAGGCCCATCTCTCCAAAGTCGCGCCACAGATCGCGCGACAGGCCATCGGCATCGCGCGTGTCCCGCAGATGCCGCAGATGGGAGATCGGCCCGCGTTCGGCGATGAAGCCACCGGCGGCCTCGGCCAGCATGGCCTGCTCTTCGCTCAGGATCAGCGGCATCGATCAGGCTCCCGGCAGCTTGAGAATATGTTTGGCCAGGATGTTCAGCTGAATCTCGCTGGTCCCACCCTCGATGGAATTGGCCTTGGTCCTGAGCCAGTCGCGGGCCGACTGACCCCCGTGCGAGCGCTCGCCCTCCCACTCCAGGGCGTCGGCACCGCCGGCGGCCATCACCAGTTCGTGGCGGCGCTTGTTCAGCTCTGACCCATAGTATTTCAGCAGGGAGGCGACCGCAGGGTGGGCCTGGCCGGCCTTGACCTGATCGCCCGTCCGTTCCAGCGCGGCGCGGAAGGCGATGGCGTCGACGTCCAGCTCGGCGATCCGGGCCCGCAGCATCTGGTCATCGAGACGTCCCCGGTCATCGACGCCGATGTGATCGACCGCCACCTGGCCGGCGGGGCGACCGGCCCCGACCTCGCCCATGGCCCCGATCATGGTGCGCTCATGCGCCAGGAGGTATTTGGCGACGTCCCAGCCGCGATTGAGCGTCCCGACCAGGTTCTCTTTTTCGACCCGGACGTCGTCGAAGAAGGTCTCGCAGAACGGGCTCTTGCCCGAGATCAGGGTGATCGGCCGGGTGGTGACGCCGGGCGTCGCCATGTCGAACAAGACGAACGAAATACCCAGATGTTTGGGCGCGTCAGGGTCGGTTCGGACCAGACAGAAGATCCAGTCAGCCTTGTCGGCATAGGAGGTCCAGATCTTCTGGCCGTTGACGGTCCAGTGGTCACCCCGATCCTCTGCCCGGGTCTGAAGCCCCGCCAGGTCCGAGCCGGCGCCGGGCTCGGAATAGCCCTGGCACCAGCGGATCTCGCCGCGCACGATCTCGGGCAGGAAACGCGTTTTCTGCGCCTCGGTGCCGAAGGCCAGCAGCGCCGGGCCCAGCATCCAGATGCCGAAGCTCAGAAGCGCGGGCTGCGCCTTGATCCGGCGCAACTCCGAGGCCAGCACCTTGGCCTCCTCACGGCTCAGTCCGCCGCCGCCGTATTCGCGGGGCCATTCCGGTGCCGTCCAGCCGCGCGCGGCCATCCGTTCCAGCCAGAGCCTGTGCCCTGGCGTCTTGAAGACGGCCCTGCGGCCGCCCCAGATGGAATCGTCCTCGCTTGCGGGCGGGCCGCGAACCTCGGGCGGACAGTTGGCTTCCAGCCACGCGCGGGTCTCGGCGCGAAAGGTCTCCAGGTCGCTCATTCGGGCCGCCTCCCAACGGTGATCTGTCACCCTAGCAAGGGTCCGTCTGCAAAGGCTACGGGGTTTATTCAGGGCCGAGCAAACGGCGCTCTAGCCCGCCTGTCATACTCACCCTATAGACGCAGACCATGACCCTGACCCCGATGCCGGGCCTCAAGCCCAACACCGCCGCCTTCGAGAACCTGCCCCTGGTCAAGCCGACCGGCTTTCGGGAATACGACGCCCGCTGGGTGCTGAATGACGAGATCAATCTTCTCGGCATCCAGGCGTTGGGCCTGGGGCTAGCGACCTATATCCACGAGATCGGGGTCCAGCCGCGCATCGTCGTCGGCCACGACTTTCGGGCCTATTCTCTCAGCGTCAAACAGGCCCTGACCCTTGGGCTGATCCAGGGCGGCTGCGAGGTCCTCGATATCGGCCTGGCCCTGTCGCCCATGGCCTATTTCGCCCAATTCGCCCTGGAGGCCCCCTGCGTGGCCATGGTCACCGCCAGCCACAACGAAAACGGCTGGACCGGCGTGAAGATGGGGGCCCAGGCCCCGCTGACCTTCGGCCCCGACGAGATCGGTCGCCTGAAAGAAATCGTGCTGGGCGGCGCCGGCGTCGCGCGCGACGGCGGCAAGCTGGTGCGGATCGAGAACTTCCGGGATCGCTACATCGCTGAGGTGTCGGCCGGGGTGAAGCTGAGCCGGCCGCTCAAGGTCATCGCCGCCTGCGGCAACGGCACCGCGGGAGCCTTCGCCCCGGACGCCCTGCGCGCCATGGGGGCCGAGGTCATCGAGATGGATTGCGACCTCGACTGGACCTTCCCGAAATACAATCCGAACCCGGAAGATTCCGAAATGCTCCACGCCATGTCGGCGGCGGTGAAGGCGCAAGGGGCGGATGTCTGCCTGGGCTTTGACGGCGACGGCGACCGCTGCGGCGTGGTCGATGACACAGGCGAGGAGATCTTTGCTGACAAGATCGGCCTGATGCTGGCGCGCGACCTGTCTGCGCTTCATCCCAATGCCACCTTCGTGGTCGATGTGAAGTCCACAGGTCTGTACTCCACCGACGATGTCCTGGCCGCCAATGGGGCCACGACGGTCTATTGGAAGACGGGTCACTCCTACATCAAGCGCAAGACCGCCGAGCTGAAGGCCCTGGCCGGGTTCGAAAAGTCGGGCCACTTCTTCTTCAATGCACCGCTGGGCCGGGGCTATGACGACGGTCTGGTGGCAGCCGCCGCCATCCTGCAGATGCTGGACCGCAATCCCGGCAAAGCGCTCAGTGATCTGAGGAAGGCCCTGCCGGTGGCCTACACCTCCCTGACCATGAGCCCGCACTGCGCCGATGAGGTGAAGTACGATGTGCTGGCGCGCGTCGTGGCCGAATACGAAAAGCTGGGGGCCGAGGGCGGCTCGATCCTGGGCCGCAAGATCACCGAGGTGATCACGGTGAACGGCGCGCGGGTGCATCTGGAGGATGGGTCCTGGGTGCTGGTGCGGGCCTCGTCCAACAAGCCGGAGCTGGTCGTGGTCGTCGAAAGCACCCAGTCCGAAGACGACATGCGCCGACTGTTCCGCGAAGAGGTCAAGCCGCGCCTGGCTCGCCACCCCGAGGTCGGGGCCTATAACCAGGAAATCTAGGCGGTCTCGCTCACGATCGCATCAGATGACCCGGTCCGTTCGCACGTGGTGCGATGTCGCCGCTCCTGAAACGTCTTGGAGGCGGCAAGTCGCCAGTGGCTTAGATTGAGCCTGACGGGCATGGCTCGGCAGCTACATTACACTTGGCCGCTGTGGACCCGTTGCTCTCGGTTGGGGCAACGGCGTCTCTGCCTCCCAAGAAATCCTGGAAGGCAGCCCCAGCTGGCGAATCTAGGTAGCGTCGAAGGAGCTCGATGTTCGCCGCAAGCGGAGCAGAAACGGTCGCGAGTTTGTCGGGTTTCCAGCTCAACAGATCGTCAAGGGGCACGACCTCATGGCCGCCCGTCCATAGCCGTTCCTGGGTGGTGACCCGTGCAGTGGCGGTGGATCGCCGCAGGGCTGAAACGGCGAAGATCTCAGGCTTGCCGCCCCGATACAGAAACCGTCCAAATCCGATAAGAAAAGTCTTCAATTCCAATGTGTTAGCCACGAGCGCTGTTTCCTCGAACAGCTCGCGTTCGATCTCGGATCGGCAGAACTCTTGAAAGGTCAGGTTCGGCTGGCGGGCCACGAGCGTCTGGTATCGAAACAGGTCGAACGATCCTGAGCCCGACGGCGCGAGGAGGTCAGGGCTTTCAGCAGAGGTAGAGGTCTGCATCGTCAGGTGTACCTGACGCGACTGGTCGACCATAAGAGTTGAGCCGCCCAACTGATTGGACGCCCCGGCTTGCTCTAATCGGATTAGCCGGTTGTCCTCAGAGATAAAGTAGTCGCGTCCGCGCGCGACCCTCTGCTCGCGCAAGCGCGACCAGACGTCTCTGTTCAGCACCGAATTTGTCGTTCGATCAAAGAAATAACGTGTCTTCTGAAATTCGACCGACCGGTCCGCCGCGACGAATTCACTGTCAATCTCGGAGCGAAGGCCCAGCTTGTGCTCATTCAATGCCAACCGGTTCATCTCTCGGCGCGCCAGCTTGGCGGCTAACTTCAGTTCTTCCGGCCACGCATAGCTATCCTTACGTAGCTTGATACGATGGCTTCCTCGATCTAGCTGGGCATCGACGGACGCGTTTACGACAACCACCCCGTTGTGGCCCCGAATCGCCAATATCTTATCTTTGGTCTGGGTGAGGCCCTTCAGGCCGTGCCCAAGTTCGGGTTCGGCATCACGCAGCTCATAGTCGCCATTAGGACGAAACATCCGCCAAACATTGGCCCCCAAGCCGATCAGACCGACCGCCGCCAGGGCAAATCCCAAGCCTCTAAAGGCCCAACCCAGTCCAATCCAGAACGGAGTCTGGGGGAACAGGCCTGAGAACGGATCAAGCAAGTCGCCAACATTGGCTGCAACGCCGAGCGAGAAATTAACCAGAGCCACCTGAGTTTGAAAGGCGTAGAATCAGGCCCGTTCCCAGCCGGACTGAAGCCGTCTGGACCAGACCTGGCGATTGTAGACAAGCCAAGCCCAAAGGGTCGTTTTGTCGCCGGTGCCCTGCAAGGCTACCCGACCGCCCTGACTGCCGTGCTGATGTCGGCCACGACCTGCTTGACCAGGCTGGCGTCGTCGCCCTCGGCCATGACGCGGATCAGCGGCTCGGTGCCCGAGGCCCTGACCACGATCCGACCCGAGCCGTTCAGGCGGGCCTCGGCGTCGGCAATGGCGGCCTTGACCGTCGCATCGTTCAGGGGCTTGCCGCCCTTGTGCCGGACATTCTCCAGCAGTTGCGGCACCCGCTCGAACTGGCGCGCCAGCTCGCTCATCGGCTTGCCGGAATCGGCCAGCACCGCCAGCACCTGCAGGGCCGCCATCATGCCGTCGCCGGTGGTGGCATGGTCGTGCAGGATGATGTGGCCGGACTGTTCACCGCCGATGTTGAACCCGCCCTCGCGCATTCGTTCCATGACATAGCGGTCGCCCACCTTGGTGCGTTCCAGGGTCAGGCCCTCGCTCTGCAGCCGCCGCTCCAGCCCCAGATTCGACATGACCGTCGCCACGATGCCGCCGCCGGTCAGGCGGTTGCGGCGATGCCAGTCCAGACCGATCAGCGCCATCAGCTGGTCACCGTCGACGACATGGCCCGTCTCGTCGGTGATGATCACCCGGTCCGCATCGCCGTCCAGGGCGATGCCGATATCGGCCCCGTGCCGGCGCACGGCCGCCGAGACGTTTTCAGGATGGGTCGAGCCACACTCGGCGTTGATGTTCATCCCGTTGGGTTCGACGCCGACGGCAAAGACGTCGGCACCCAGTTCGTACAGGGCCGTCGGCGCCACCTGGTAGGCGGCCCCATTGGCGCAGTCGACGGCGATCCGCAGGCCTTTCAGACTGAGCCGCTTGGGGAAGACCGCCTTGACGATCTCGACATAGCGATGCCGGGCATCATCGATCCGCTTGACCCGCCCCAGCCTGGACGGGGCCGCCAGGCTGTCGCTGAGGTCGTCCTGCATCAACCGCTCGATCTCGAGCTCGATCTCGTCGGACAGCTTGTAGCCGTCCGGCCCGAACAGCTTGATCCCGTTGTCGGCATAGTCGTTGTGCGAGGCCGAGATCATCACGCCCAGATCGGCCCGCATGGAGCGGGTCATCATGGCGACGCCCGGCGTCGGCACGGGGCCAAAGGTGCGGACGTCCATGCCCATGGCGGCAAAGCCGGCCACCAGGGCCGGCTCGATCATGTAGCCGGACAGGCGCGTGTCCTTGCCGATCACCACCAGATGTCGTCGGTCGTCCTTGGACATGAAGAGCTTGCCGGCCGCCAGGCCGACCTTCAGGGCGATCTCCGCCGTCATGGGAAAGGCATTGGCCTTGCCGCGGATGCCATCGGTTCCAAAATAGGCACGTTCAGTCATGGGTCGTTTCAACCGCGACCGCGCACGAAAGTCGAGAAACTTCGTGCAATCGGGTTTTACAACTTGGCGACACGCCGGATGCTATGGGCGCGGCGAAGTCCCCTCTGTCTGCAGGAGCACGGCCATGTGCGGCATTATCGGCGTAACCGGCACCGGCGCGGTGGCCCCGCGGCTGATCGACAGCCTCAAGCGGCTCGAGTACCGCGGCTATGATTCCGCCGGGATCGCGGCGCTGGTCGGGGGCGTGACCGAGCGCCGTCGCGCCGAAGGCAAGATCCGCAATCTGGAGGCCGTGCTGGCCGAGGCCCCGCTGAACGCCACCGTCGGCATCGGCCACACGCGCTGGGCCACCCATGGTGCCCCCACCACCGCCAACGCCCACCCACACAAGGCCGGGCGCGTCACCCTGGTCCATAACGGCATCATCGAGAATTTCGCCGAGCTGAAGGCCGAGCTGGCCGCCGAGGGCCATGTCTTTGAAAGCCAGACCGACACGGAGGTCGTGGCCCATCTGCTGGACCGCGAACTGGACAAGTCCAATGACGCCGTCGAGGCCTTCAAGCGTGTGCTGGACCGGCTGACGGGGGCCTATGCCCTGGCGGTCCTCATCGACGGCGAAAGCGAGCAGATCCTGGGCGCGCGGCGCGGCAGCCCGCTGGTCGTGGGCTGGGGCGAAGACGAGATGTATCTGGGATCGGATGCCCTGGCAGTCGGCCCCTTCACCCAGCAGATCTCCTATCTGGAAGAGGGCGACTACGTCGTCCTGAACCGCGGTGGTGCCCTGTTCTTCGACGCCTCGGGCCGACGGGTCGAGCGCGCGATCGTCCAGGTCTCGGCGTCCTCGGCCATGGTCGAAAAGGGCGAATATCGCCACTTCATGGAAAAGGAGATCCACGAGCAGCCCGACAGTGTCCAGCACACCCTGTCGGCCTATCTGGACCTGGTCTCGGCCCGCGCCCGGCCCCAGCTGATTGATTTCGCCCAGGTCGAGCGGATCCAGATCATCGCCTGCGGCACCGCCTTCTATGCCGGCCAGATCGGCCGCTATGCCTTTGAGCGCCTGGCCGGCCTGCCGTGTGACGTCGAGATCGCCTCGGAGTTCCGCTATCGCGATCCGGCCATGACCTCCCGGACCCTGGCGGTGGCCGTCAGCCAGTCGGGCGAGACGGCCGATACCCTGGCAGGCCTGACCTGGTGCAAGGCGCAGGGCCTCAAGACGGCGGCCGTGGTCAACGTCCACAGCTCGTCGATGGCGCGCGAGGCCGACATCCTGTGGCCGACCCATGCCGGGCCGGAAATCGGCGTGGCCTCGACCAAGGCCTTCACCGCCCAGGTGGCGGCACTGCTGGCCCTGGCGGTGGCGGCCGGCGTTGCGCGTGGCCGCATCGATGCGGCGCGTGAGGCAGAACTGGTCAAGGCCCTGTTCGAGGCCCCCCGGCTGATTGCCGAAGCTCTCAAGATGGACGGCGACATCCGCCATGTCGTCGTCGACCTGGCCAAGGCCACCGATGTGCTGTTCCTGGGACGCGGCTCGATGTTCCCCCTGGCTATGGAAGGGGCGCTCAAGCTCAAGGAGATCAGCTATATCCACGCCGAGGGCTATGCCGCCGGCGAACTCAAGCACGGGCCGATCGCCCTGATCGACGAAGACACGCCGACGGTCGCCCTGGCACCGCTGGATGACGTTTTCGAAAAGACCGCCTCAAACCTCCAGGAGGTCGCCGCACGCGGCGGGCCCGTGATCATGATCACCCCGGCAGAGGCCCCGGCCCCCGAGGGTCTCGGCATCCGCCGCATCGACGCACCGGACTGCCCGGCCCTGATCGCGCCCCTGGTCTATGCCGTGCCGATGCAACTGCTGGCCTACTATACGGCGGTGCAGAAGGGCACCGACGTCGATCAGCCGCGCAATCTGGCCAAGTCCGTCACCGTCGAATAGGCCGGGCCGGTTCCCATGTTCGAACGGAGCGCCTAGAAGAACGGCGCTCTAGTGATCGAGAGAAAATCCACAGATGACTGCTGTCCGCAAAGCCGTTCTCCCCGTCGCGGGCCTGGGCACCCGCGTGCTTCCAGGCACCAAGACCACGCCCAAGGAACTGCTGAACGTCGTCGACCGGCCGATCCTGTCCTACATCGTCGAGGAGGCCCGCGAGGCCGGGATCGAGCACATCGTTTTCGTCACCGGTCGGTCGAAAGGCGCGATCGAGGACTATTTCGACCATCAGGTCGAGCTGGAGGCCCAGCTGGAGGCCAAGGGCAAGCTCGATGTGCTGGAGGCCGTCCGCCGCGACCTGCCCAAGGCCGGGGAAATGAGCTTTACCCGTCAGATGGCCCCGCTGGGCCTGGGCCATGCCGTCTGGTGCGCCCGCGACATCATCGGCAATGAACCCTTCGCGGTGCTGCTGCCCGATGTCATCGTGGATGCGGCCCCCGGGGCCCTGGGTCAGCTGATGCGCGCCTATGATCTGGTCGGTGGCAACATCGTCGGCGTCGAAGAGGTGCCCGTCACCGAGACCCACAAATACGGCATCGTCGATCCCGAGCGCCAGGAAGGCCGGATGATCGCCATGAAGGGCATGGTCGAGAAGCCGAAACAGGGCACGGCCCCGTCCAATCTGTCGATCGCCGGACGCTATATCCTGCAGCCCGAGATCTTCGGCATTCTGGAAACCCAGCCGCGCGGGGCCGGCGGTGAGATCCAGCTGACCGACGCCATGGCCACCCTGATGGGTGAGCAGCGTTTCACCGCCTATCAGTATGAGGGCGATACCCATGACTGCGGCGACAAGATCGGCCTGCTCCGGGCCAATGTCGCCCTGGCCCTGAAGCGGCCGGATCTGGGCGACGCGGCGCGCGCGGCGCTCAAAGGCCTGATCTAACGCCAATGCCCAAGGTTCTGCTCATCGTCGGGGGCGGCATCGCCGCCTATAAGGCGCTGGAGCTGGTGCGACTGATGCGTAAGGACGGGATGGAGGTGCGCGCCATCCTGACCGAGGGCGGATCGCAGTTCGTCACGCCCCTGTCGCTGGCGTCCCTGACCGAAAACCCGGTCGGCGGCGACCTGTTCGACCTGACGGCCGAACAGGAGATGGGCCATATCGTCCAGTCGCGCGGGGCGGGCCTGATCGTGGTGGCCCCCGCCACCGCCGACCTGATGGCCAAGGCCGCCAATGGTCTGGCGACCGATCTGGCGACGACGACGCTCCTGGCCACCGACACGCCGGTGCTGATGGCCCCGGCGATGAATGTGCGGATGTGGGAACATCCAGCGACCCGGCGCAATCTGGCCCAGCTGAAGGCAGACGGCATTTCGTTCGTGGGGCCGGACGAGGGTGAGATGGCCTGCGGCGAGTTCGGGGCCGGACGCCTGGCCGAGCCGCCGGTGATCCTCGACGCCATCCGGGCGCGGATCGCGCGCGATGAGAGCCTCAAGGGCGTGCGGGTGCTGGTCACCGCCGGCCCGACCGAAGAGCCGCTGGACCCGGTGCGGTTCCTGTCCAATCGGTCGAGCGGGAAACAGGGCTATGCGATCGCGGCGGCGCTGGAACGGCGCGGGGCCGAGGTGACGCTGGTGTCGGGGCCGACCGCCCTGCCGGCGCCTGCAGGGGTTTCGCGGGTCGAGGTCGGCACGGCCGAGGAGATGCTGGCGGCCTGCCGCGCGGCCCTGCCGGCCCAGGTGGCGATCATGACGGCGGCGGTCGCGGACTGGCGCCCGGCCGAGGCCGCACCCGAGAAGCTGAAGGACAAGGCGACCCGGACCGCGATCGAGCTGGTCGCCAATCCGGACATCCTGGCCGAGCTGTCGAAGGCCGGACCGGATCGGCCCAGGCTGGTCATCGGCTTCGCCGCCGAGACCGAGAAGCTGATCGAACATGCGCGCGGCAAGCTGACCAGGAAGGGCTGCGACTGGATCGTGGCCAACGACGTCGGCGGCACGGGCGTCATGGGCGGCGACGCCAATACGGTGACCGTGCTGGACGCCGACGGCGAAGAGGCCTGGCCGACGCTGTCGAAGGCGCAGGTTGCGGAACGGCTGGCCCAGCGGATCGCGAAGGCGCTCGCCTAAACGACCTGTGCGGACGGTCGGTCCGAAAAAACACCGTGCGAAGCGTGCGATGCGTTCGCATCGACCGCATCGCTGACGCTCCGAAACAGCGGCGTCAGGAGCGTCACGAGCGTCATTTCGAACGCCCGGCGCTGGGCGGAGCCGCCTGTCACGGTGTCACCCCGCAAACACCCTGACAGACATGACAGGGGTGACAGCGCCGTGCGTCTTAGGGCGAGCCGCTGGAGGCGCGGCGTGCGAGGACGGACGATGTCAAAGACCGGTGCTGATCCTAAGTCGGGCGACGGGCGACGGGGATGAAACGAGAGAAGAATTCGTGATTCACGAGCAAGGCCAGTAACATGGGCTGCGCAGATGCGAGCGTGGACGCATCTATCTGCGCCGACCGAACTCCGTTGCCGACGCAGCCACTTTTGAGGCGTCGAGCGATAGGCGGGAGGCGATCGCGTCAGCGTCCGGTCGTTCAAGCAGAGGCGGCGTTCGATCCTTTGCTGACCGTCGGCTCCCGACCCCTTTCAGACCATCAGCACACACCTCGTTGCGCACGCTTTCCATCGGTGAGTAAGGTTGGCGCGGGCGTAGCAAAGGAGGAGGGTCAAGGATGCTGAAACTTCTCACACGTCTCGCGGTGACGTTTACCCTGACCGGTTGTGTGCCCGCTCAAAGGACCGACGCCATTCCGATTGGTGGCTTCGATGATCCGTCAACGCGCTTCATGGCGGACGCGGAGTTTGCTCAACGACGTAACCGCTCCTTATGGCGTGCTGAGGATGGTTCAATAGTTCAGCCAAGCTTCGAAGCCAGCGAGGACCGGCGGTCCGCTTCTCTCGCCTTTACGACTATGATTTCTGAAACCGGCTGCCCTGATATGGAGGGGGTCTATGCAGTATGGCGTCGACCCCGATCGACGGTGGTCGTATTTGGCACGGCGTCTGGTTGCCTCGATGGCTACGCGGCGGTGGTCGATGATGACGGCTCGGTCGAGCTTGGGCTTTGTCCTCACGGCAGGTGTTAGGCCTCTCCGCCTTCCACCCTTAGCCGGCACTCAATACAGCCGGCTGTCGTCCCGACGCCTCCCTCAGCACCGCCCCGTAACCTGGCGCGACCTCCATCTTCTCCGTCACCCCCTTCTTCGCCAGCAGCCGGTGCGCCCTCGGCAGGCTCCAGCAGGGCAGGTGCATGAAGATGTGGTGCTCGGCGTGGAAATTGACCCAGTAGGGGGCGATGAAGGCGCGTTCCCACCAGACGGCCCAGGTGGTGCGGGCCTGGCGCAGCGGGTCGATCTCTGAGTTCTCGACACAGGCGTGTTCGGCGATATTCCGAAGGCGCGTGACCATTGGAAACCAGGTCATCAGCGGCACCAGCCACAGGACGAACCAGGCCCACCAGACCCCCGCCAGGGTCGCCGCGATCAACAGGGCCGCATTCACCGTCAGGAACGGGATGGCCGAGCGTGCCGTCACCCGCGCGCCTTCGGGCAGGTCTTCGTCCGGGGCGAGGACGCGGAAAAACGGCGCGATCCTCTGTTTGAAGAAGGTCTGGCCGGTCAGGTCGCGGACGATTTTGCGGCGCAGGGACGCGCGGGTGACAGGGAAGGGCGCGGAGAGGACCAGGTCGGGGTCCTCGGCCTGTTGCGCATATTTGTGGTGGGTTAGGTGGTAGGGGCGGTAGGCGTCCAGACTGGCCCCCACCGGCACGGCGCAGAGCCAGTGGCCGACCCAGTCATTGACCTTGAGATTGGGGTGCAGGCCCGCGTGGGCCGCCTCGTGCATCAGGATGGCCAGGCCCAGCTGGCGCGTGCCGATGACCATGACCGAGAGCGGGATCAGCCAGGGAATCCAGACGCCCGCCACGATCGCCAGGGCGATCACGCCCCAGCAATGGGCCACCAGCGCCAGCCCCTTCCACGACGACCGCGCCGACAGACCGGCCCATTCCTCAGGCGAAAAGAACTGGCCGGGCTTGAGACGGGCGACGGCGGGCATTCGCCAAGTTTATCCCTTCTCCCCTTGTGGGAGAAGGTGGCCGAGCCCAGCGAGGTCGGATGAGGAGTGCGCCGCCCTGTCTCCTCCCTGACGGCGAAGCCGTTGGGGAGGAGGCGAGACGGCCTAGCCCCACGGCCCGCGCGGTGTGGGCGGCACGCCGGTTCCGGCGCGGGGAGCCGCCGCCGGGGTCTGGGCCGGGGTCGGGCGACGCCCGCCCATGCGGCCGGCCATCTCCATCAGCGCCCTGACCCGATTGGCGGTGGCCGGGTGGGTCGAGAACAGATTGTCCGCCCCCTGACCCGACAGGGGGTTGATGATGAACAGCTGGGCCGAGGCCGGATTGTGCTCAGCAGTCGGATTGTGGATGCGCCTGGACCAGCCCTCGATCTTCTGCAGGGCCGAGGCCAGGGCCTGGGGGTCGCCGGCGATTTCGGCCCCGACGCGGTCGGCCTCGTATTCACGCCCCCGGCTGATGGCCATCTGAACGAGAGCGGCCGCCATCGGTGCCAGCAACGCCATGGCGATCGTGCCGATCATGCCGCCGGGCCGATCCCGGTCGCCGCCAAAGAACAGGCCGAAGTTGGCCAGGGCCGAGATGGCCCCGGCCACCGTCGCCGTGACCGTCATCGTCAGGGTGTCGCGGTTCTTCACATGGGCCAGTTCGTGGGCCATGACGCCCCGGATTTCCTCGCGGGTTAGGGCGTGCAGCAGGCCCTCGGTGGCGCAGACGGCCGCATTCGCCGGATTACGCCCGGTGGCAAAGGCGTTGGGCTGTTCGGTCGGAATGATCGCGATCTTGGGGCGTGGCAGACCGGCATCGGCCGACATCTGGACGATATCGGCGACATAGTTGCGGATCAGCGGCTCGGGATGGCTCTCATCGACCGGAATGGCGCGATACATGCGCAGCACGATCTTGTCGGCGTTCCAGTAGCTGAACAGGTTCATGCCGCCGGCAAAGGCCAGGGCAATCAACATGCCGGTGGTGCCGCCGATCAGATAGCCGAGGCCGACGAACAGGGCGGTCAGGGCCGCCATGAGGGCAAAGGTCTTGAGGTGGTTCATGCCCGCTATGTGGCGAGACGCGCGCCAGTTCTCAAGACCTGGATCCTACAGCCCGATCCGTCGACTCTAGGGCCCGACGTCGTTCGGATCGTCCGAGCCGTCGTCGATGGCACGCGGCAGGGTGATGTCGATCCCCAGCGCCCGCGCCAGGGCGGCGTCGCGCTGATAGACGTCCTCGCGGAAGGCCACGGCCCCCTGGCCGGTGACGAACGCGGTCCAGTAAAGCAGGCGCACCGAGATTTCGCGTCCGGTCTGGACCCGGGTGGTGGTGCGGGCATCCAGGGCCCGGTCGAACTCGGCCAGACGCTCGGGGTTCGGATCGAGCAGCAGCCGGGCGAAGTCGATGGCGTTCTCGACCCGGACACAGCCGTGCGACCGGTGCCGATAGGCGTTGCGGAACACGCCGCGCGCCGGCGTGTCGTGCAGGAAGATGGCGTAGCTGTCGCGCAGCTCGAACTTCACATAGCCCAGCGCCGCCGTCGGGCCGGCGCGCTGGACGACGCGCCCGTCCGAGGTGACGTACATGTTGTTGGCGCGCAGATAGGCGGCCCCGCGCGGCAGGATCTCATTGCGGGCGATCCCGGCCGGGACGTTCCACGGCGGATTGGCCACGACCGAGGCAAAGGGCTTTTCCAGGCTCGGCGTCTGGTTCGCCGGGGTGCCGACGACGACGCGGTTGGAGTGGACCGGTCGGCCTTCATGCCAATAGACCATGATGGCTGCGGCCGTATTGACCTCAATCCGTTCGGGATTGAGGTCGCGGTTCAGCCAGCGCCGGCGTTCCAGGTTCAGGGCGATCTGGCGGGCACGGTCCTCGGCACTGGCCGACAGGGCCGAGGAAGAGCCCTGGCCGATGATGCCGTCCGAGACCAGGCCGTGACGAACCTGAAACCGGCGCACCGCCGTCTGGATGGCATCGCTATAGACGGTGGTGGCCGGGTCGATCCCGGCCATGTCGGCGCGGCTGAGGTCGCCTTCGGCACGCAGCCGCTGGATCAGGGCCGGAATCCGGGAATCGGTGTCGCCCGGCCGGATCGGACCGCCGGAGCCGAACCGCGGCCAGCCACCGTTCAGGGAGATGTCCCGATAGCGGATATAACCCGCCGACAGGTTGGAATAGCCGATGTCGGTCGGGGCCAGGGCGTTCATCCAGTCCGACAGACGGTTGGCCACCAAGGCCTCGGCCATCGGCGCGCCCAGCGGCACGCGATTGGGGACCATTTCCCACAGTTCTTCGACGTCCGACGGATCGACCGTGCCCTCGGACAGGACCTTGGCATAGGTCAGGGCTGCGGTCGTCAGGCGCATATCTGCCAGTTGCGGGTCGGACACCACCGCCACGCCGTCAAGATAGTGGGCCGGGTCCAGGCCATGGCGGTCCGCCTCGCCGATGACACGGCCGAGCATCTCAACGCGATCCGGTGTCCAGGCCGGCTGCCAGCCCATGGCTTCGTAGAAGTCCCGGATCTGCGGCTGGAGCGCCTCAGGCTGGGTCAGAAGCTGGTCGTTGAAGGTCTGGTAGAAGGGGCTGGTCGACCCGTCGGCGGGCCCTACGGGCGGGACCTGCGGCAGCCCTGCAGCGCCACCAATGGCAGCCACAGAAGCCGAGAAGGTCAGTTCGCGTCTATTCAAGCCCATGGGTACCGTTCCCTGATCCGTCCTGTCGGACGACCTTAAAACCAGCACCAACTTAGAGAGGTTCCGCGCAAACAGAAAGGCGCCGAACCTGATGATCGACGCCTTGTGTGACCTGTTTGCAGCTAGGCCGTAGCCGAGCGGGCTACTTCTTGATGAAGCCGCCGAACTTGTTGTTGAAGCGCGACACGCGACCGCCGCGGTCCATCAGATGGGCGTTGCCGCCCGTCCAGGCCGGATGGGTGGTCGGATCGATATCCAGGTTCAGGGTCGCGCCTTCCTTGCCGTAGGTCGAACGCGTCTGGTAGGTCGTCCCGTCCGTCATCACCACGGTGATGAAGTGATAGTCGGGGTGAATGTCCTGCTTCATGGCGTCTGGTCCGGCGGGCGCACCCGAAGGCGCGGCAAAAAATGAAAATCCGCCGGGGTCCGGCGCAAGAGGCGGCGTCCATACAAGATGGCCCGCAAAGAGGCAAGAGTGATGTCCCAGGCTGATTCGCCATCGTTGCGATCCGACCGACCCTCCGGCGGTGTCCTGCTGGCTGAGCAGATGTCGGACGCCGCCGGGAGGCGTGAACGCCGGCGTGATCTCAAGCCGCTGATGCGGCTGTGGCCGTTCGCCCTGCGCCACAAGCTGGACCTTGGCCTGTCGCTGGTGTTCCTGCTGCTGGCGACGGTGGCATCGCTCGGCCTGACCGCGACGGCGCGCGGGGCCATCGACCACGGCTTTGCCGACGGCGGTCAGGACATCAATCGCTGGTTCCTGTGGCTGGGTCTGAATGCGCTCGGCCTCGCGGGGGTGACGGCGGCCCGCTATTTCTACGTCACCAAGACCGGCGAGCGCATGGTCGCAGACCTGCGCCAGGCGGTATTTGGTCATGTCCTGTCCCTGGATCAGCAGTTTCTGTCAGGCATCCGCACCGGCGAGGTACTGAGCCGCCTGACCACCGACATCCAGATCGTCGACACCCTGCTGACGACCTCCATCTCCTATGCCCTGCGCAACATCCTGATGCTGATCGGCGCGATCATCATGCTGGCGGCGGTGAGTCTGAAACTGACCGGTCTCGTCGCCCTGATCGTGCCGGTCCTGATCATGCCCCTGTTCTTCTATGGTCGGCGGGTTCGGGCCCTGACGGTTCAGTCCCAGGACCGGTTCGCCGAGGCGGTCGGCTTCGCCGGTGAGAACATCGAGGCGCTGGAGACGGTCCAGGCCTTCGGGCGAGAACAGGCCGCCGCCGGCCGGTTCGATGCCGCTGTCGACAGCGCCTTTGGGGCCTCCCTCAAGCGCATGTCGGCCCGGGCCATCATGACCGCCGCCATCGTCCTGGTGATGTTCGGCGGGGTCACCCTGGTGCTGTGGCTGGGCGCGCGCGACGTCATCGACGGTCGGATGAGCGAGGGGGCGCTGATCCAGTTCGTGCTGCTGGCCGTGTTCGCCGCCGGGGCGGTGGCGGCGCTGGGCGAGAGCTGGGGCGACGTCCAGAAGGCTTCGGGGGCCATGGCCCGGATCGGCGATTTGTTGCAGGCGACGCCGGAGGTGGCCGTACCGAACGCCCCGCTGGCCCTGCCGCGGCCGCCACGCGGCGAGGCCGATCTGGACGGCATTGATTTCGCCTATCCCGGCCGACCCGACCTGCCGGCCCTCAAGGGCTTCTCGCTCAGGGTTCGGCCCGGCGAGACCGTGGCCCTGGTCGGACCGTCCGGGGCCGGCAAGTCGACGGTGTTTCGTCTGTTGCTGCGGTTCTACGATCCGGATGCCGGTGTGGTTCGGATCGACGGGGTCGATATCCGTCAGGCCGACCCGGCCGAAGTCAGGGCCCGGCTGGCCTGGGTGTCGCAGGAGGCTCCGCTGTTCTCCGGCTCTGCGGCCGAGAATGTCCGCTTCGGCCGCGCCGATGCCGATGACAATGCCGTGCGCCAGGCCCTCGGTGAAGCCCAGGCCCTGAAGTTCGTCGAGGCCCTGCCGCGCGGGCTGGATGAGCCGCTGGGCGAGCGTGGGCGCTCCCTGTCCGGCGGCCAGCGTCAGCGGCTAGCCATCGCGCGCGCCCTGGTCCGGCACGCGCCGATGCTCTTGCTGGACGAGGCGACCTCGGCGCTCGATGCCGAGAACGAGCGGTTGGTGCAGGCCGCGCTCGACCGGGCGATGGATGCCCGAACCACCCTGGTCATCGCCCATCGTCTGGCCACGGTGAAACGGGCCGACCGGATTGTCGTCATGGACGAGGGCCGCGTCGTGGAAGAAGGCACCCACGCCAGCCTGGTCAGGGCGGGCGGCCTCTATGCGCGCCTCGCCGAACTGCAATTCCGGGCAGAATAGAGGTTTACGCCGCCCTGAGATGCTTCAGAAGCTGGGTCTGGATGTCCGGCGCGCCGACACAGACCGACACCCCCGAGCGCGGGTCGTGGTCGTTGTCGATGCCGGTGACGGTGCCGCCGGCCTCGGTGACGAGCAGCAAGCCCGCCGCGACGTCCCACGGATTGAGGTTCCGCTCCCAGAAGGCGTCGTAACGACCCGCCGCCACCCAGGCGAGGTCGAGCGCGGCCGAGCCGAGACGCCGGATGCCGGCGACCCTCTGGCCGACGGCGTGGATTTCCTTGATCGACTGGCCATGGCCCGGGCGCCCGATGAAGGGCAGGCCGGTGCCGATCAGGCTGTCGGCGAGCTCGCGGCGACCGGACACACGGATGCGAGCATCATTGAGAAAGGCCCCCTTGCCCTTCTCGGCCCAGAACAGCTCATTGATGATCGGGTTATAGATGACCCCGGCCTGGATCTCACCCTCGCGTTCCAGCGCCACCGCCACGGCAAAGTGCGGCATGGCGTGGAGGAAGTTGGTCGTGCCGTCGATCGGATCGACGATGAAGGTGTGGCTCTTGTCAGAGCCTTCGATCAGGCCACGCTCCTCGCCCAGGAAGCCGTAACCCGGCCGCGCCTTCATCAGGGCTTCGAACAGGGTCTGTTCGGCCTTGAGATCGGCGGCCGAGACGAAGTCGCCGGGACCTTTACGCGAAACCTGCAGCGCCGCGACCTCGCCGAAGTCGCGCATCATCGGACGCGCGGCCTTCTTGACCGCATCGACCATGACAGAAAGGACGGGAGAGAGGTGAGCCATCTGAATAGGTTCTAGGTTTTAGGGGTTAGGTTCCAGGGCGGTTCGGAGGCTGAACCCCTCCCTAGCACCTCGAACCTAAAATCTAGAACCTAATCGGCGCGGCGAACGTATTCGCCGGTTTCGGTGTCGACGATGATCTTTTCGCCGGCCGACATATAGGGCGGGATCATGATGCGCAGGCCGTTCGACGCCGTCGCCGGCTTGTAGGACGACGAGGCCGTCTGGCCCTTCACCGTCGGCTCGGTCTCGACCACTTCCAGCACGACCTGCTCGGGCAGGCTCAGGCCGATCGGACGGTCTTCGTGGCTCTCGATGACCACCTTCATGCCTTCTTGCAGATAGGGGATCCGCTCCTCGCCGACCCACTGCTTCTGGAGTTCGATCTGCTCGTAGTTTTCGTCGTTCATGAACACCAGGGTATCGCCGCCGTCATACAGATAGCTGTAGTCGCGCTGTTCCAGGGTGACGCGCTCGACCTTGTCTTCCGAGCGGAAACGCTCGTTCAGCTTGTTGCCGGTTTCCAGGTTCTTGGCCTCGACGTTGGCGAAGGCCCCGCCCTTGCCGGGCTTGACGTGGTTCGCCTTGGTCACGACCCACAGGCCGCCGTTGTGCTGGAGCACCATGCCGGGCTTGATGGTGTTGCCGTTGATCTTCGCCATGTCTGTCTCAGGGAGCTGGGCGGGCCGCTGCCGGGCGCGCCGGGGAATTTCGAGCGCGCTCCCTACAGCCGAAGGCGTCTCAGGGCAAGCCGGTCCCCCGTGGGAGGCCCTGTGCTCGATCCCGGGATCGTGCGTCGCGCCGACCTGCGGCGGTGCGGTTTGCGGGGAGCAAGTTCAGGCCGTCGGCAGGTCCAGCCAGAAGGTCGCGCCCTGGCCTTCGACGCTGTCGACGCCGATCCGTCCGCCCTGAAGTTCGACAAGCCGCTTGGCCAGGGCCAGGCCGATGCCGTGGCCCTCGACCGACGAGCGGTCCATGCCCAGGCGATTGAACGGCTCAAACAGTTCGGACTGTTTGGCCGCGCTCAGGCCCGGCCCGTAGTCCCGAACACTGACCCGGACCCAGCCGTCCGGCCGCGGCTGGGCGGCGATCAGGACACGACCGCCACTGCGCCCATATTTGAGGGCGTTGGACACGAAGTTCGCCAATACCTGCGACAGGCGCACGGAATCGGCGGTCACCACCAGCTTGTCCGGGGACGGCTGAACCTCCAGGCGCATGCCGCTGGATTCCGGCCGCAGCAGCGCGGCGCGGCGGATCTCTTCCATCAGCGCCCAGACGTCGACCGGCTTGAGGTCGACCGAGACCGCGCCGGCCTCGGCCCTTGAAACATCCAGGAGGTCATAGGCCAGGGTTTCGATCTGACGCGCCGTTTTGACCAGCATCTCGGCCATTTCGACCTGCTGCTCGGTGGTCGTGCCCAGCTTGCCGTCCCGCCACAGCTCGCCGATGCCGATGACGCCGGCGATGGGGCTCTTGATCTCATGGCTGACATTGGCGAGCAGACGCGACTTGCCGTCCGAGGCGCGCTCGGCGCGCAGCTGGGCGGCACGGGCCTGGCGGGTCAGGCCGTCGCGCTCTTCGAGCAGGCCCACTACGACCAGCATGGGCACATAGCCGATCAGGACCAGCATCTGGGCCATCACCACCCGGCTCGGCCCCTCGAAGGCCTCGGCATAGGGGCCAAAGCCCTGCATGCTGCCCCCAACCGCCAGGGCGGTGATCAGGATGACGGCCATCGACATGCCGACGAAGCGAAGGCGAACGGCGGCCAGCAACACTACCGACGTCGTCAGGATGCCGACCTGGGCCGCCCAGGATGAGAAGATCGAGAAGAAGAGAAGCCCGATCAGCAACAGGATGACAATCGCCTCGGCCAGACGGGCCGGCGATCTTAGGCGTGCCGCCTGGGGCTGGCCGAGGGCCAGAATCAGGCCGCCGACCCCGGCAATCGACAGGGCGTGGCCGAACCACCAGGTCAGGAAGGAGATCTCGAAGTCCGAGCCGCGCAGGGCATACAGGCCCGCGGCCGTCAGGATGGCCGACGGGATCGGGGCCAGCAGAACGGCCGTCAACAGGAACCGCGTCACGCCGTTGATGGTGGTGAGGTTCAGGCCACCGCCAAATCGGCGCGCAATCACCACTGCCAGAACAATTTCGAGCATGTTGGCGACGGTGAACAACAGGGTCAGCTGTGGCCCGTTGCCGACCAGAATCTCGGCCACGACCACGGCGATGGTCAGCAGGCCGGCGAAGCACAGGTCCCAGCTCAGCGCCCGTTCCTGGCGCAGCCAGACCCCAACCGCCAGGCCGCTGGCCGCCCACAGCGCCGCGATCAGGCCGGCGGAACGCGCGAACAGGACCGCCACCATGATCAGGGCGATCACGCCCAGGGCCGTCGCGATGGGCTCAAGGGGCTTTGAGACGAACTGGGCGGCCCCGCCATCGTCCGCGTGCAACCGCAGCCATGGCGCGCGGGCCGGGCGCGTGGCAGCGGTCGTATCTAGCACCGGGCTCAGGCTCATCAACGGGTCTCAGGACTGACTTGAGCCCAAGTCTAGCCGCAAGCTCCCTAACATCCCTTAAAGGTGCGACAGGCCCCCCTGAAGGCCGCGCTGCATAGCCGCCGTCATCTGCCGGACCGCCTCTGCCGGGCCGTCAGGGTGACCCCAGACCCCCGCCCCGACACACAGGAAATCCGCCCCCGCCTGCGCCAGGGCCTCGGCCGTATCGACCGTGATGCCGCCGATGGCGACGCAGGGCACCTCCATGGTCTCCTGCCAGATGGTCAGAATTTCGGGGTCGGCGCGGGTCGTGGTGTCCTTTGTCGCACTCGGGAAAAACGCCCCGAAGGCGACATAGTCGGCCCCGGCCTCAGCGGCCTCCATGGCCAGGTGGCGGCTGTCGTGACAGGTGACCCCGACGATGCCGTGCGGTCCGACATCGCGCCGAGCCGCCGCATAGGAACCGTCGGACTGGCCGATATGGACGCCATCCAGGCCCAGCGGCTTCACCAGATCAGGGCGGTCGTTGAGGATGACGGCGACGCCGTGGGCATGGCAGATGGGGGTCAGAACTGCGGCCACGCGCCGGATCTCAGCCTCTTGGGCCGGCTTCAGCCGGATTTGCAGGCAGGCCACATCGCCTGCAACCCGAACCGACGCCAGCGCGGCCTCCAGATCGCGGGCAAAGGCGTCCAGGTCAGGGATCGACGGCGGGGTCAGTAGATAGAGGCGGCATTCAGGTGCGGACATGGCCGGCGTGGTGCGCCGCTCATCTTGTCGGGTCAATGGTCGGGAAGAACCGTCGCGAAATTCACCCGCCTGAGTTCGCGGATATGGCGCGACTTCAGTTGGCCGGGCCACGCGAGCGGATCGTCTCCTCAGCCGAGGAAGCCCATGTCCGCCGACCTGTGGAAATGGCCGGAGCCTGGATGCGTGATCCGGCGACGACCATGTCCTCTATGTCGCCATCCGATCCTTCATGGCCGGGGCAGACCTCCCATTCGGGCAGGCAGCCCTCTTCCGGCGGCGGGTCCTGGGTCGATTGAGCGGCGAGCCAGACGGTCATCTCGGCGGTTGGGGCAAAGGCCGGCAGGCCACCCTCATCCTGCGCCGCCGCCGGCCCCGCCAGCAGAGCCAGCCCCACCAGTCCGGCCAACACCGCCTTCAGCATCGTCCTTCCCCCCTGAATCTGGACAGTGAGCGGGGATTTGTGACCAACTCGGGGCTGCGAACGCCTTGCAATCGCGCACAGGCCCATGATATGCAGAGTCATTCGCAATCGGACGGGTCGCCCCCTTGTACGTCTGTAACTGCAACGGCATTCGCGAACGTGAGGTCCGCACGGCTATTGAGGCCGGGGCCCAGCGCCCGCGCGACATCTTCGCCGCCCACCAGTGCCAGGCCCAATGCGCCAAATGCGTGTGCGACATGCGCCAGATGATCCAGGACACCCGCGAAATCCTGGCCATCGCTGCCGAATAGGCCCCGCTCGTCAGAGCAAAAATCATTCGCAATATCAATGCGATGAGAACCGATCTCATCTGAGCCGCCGGCGCTTTGGCATGGTATGCTGTCGCCGACGATTCCGTTCACCCCCAGCGTGGCCGACAGGAGGGCCAGATCATGAAGGGCGATCCCCAGATCATCAAACTGCTCAACACCGTCCTGACCAACGAACTGACGGCGGTGAACCAGTATTTCCTGCACGCCCGCATGTTCGAGAGCTGGGGCCTGACCCACCTGGGCCAGGTGGTCTATGAGGAATCGATCGGCGAGATGAAACACGCCGACAAGCTGATCAAGCGCATCCTCTTCCTGGAGGGCCTGCCCAACCTTCAGGACCTCCGCAAGCTCAAGGTCGGCGAGACGGTGCCGGAATGTATGGCCGCAGACCTGAACGTCGAGGTCACGGGCCGCGCCGACCAGATCGCGGGCATCAAACTGTGCGAGGCCCAGGGCGATTTCGTCAGCCGACAGATCCTCGCCGAAATCCTGTCCGACACCGAAGAGCACATCGACTTCCTGGAAAACCAGCTCGGCCTGATCAAGCTGATGGGCGAACAGAACTACATCCAGTCGGCGATGAAGGAGATCACGCCGGACGGAGCTGCGACCGGCGGCTGACGACACGATGACTTGACCCGGACGCTCGCACGCCCGAAGGCTCGGGCGTGACCCAGGCCCCCGTTCTCGTCCTCGGCGCGACCAGCCTGGTCGGACGCTTCGCCCTGCCCCGACTGACGGCGGCAGGGGTCGATCATGCGCCGGTGTCGCGCTGTGCCGAGCCCGGCTGGATTCAGGCCGATATCGAAACCATCGACGGGCGCGCCGCCCTGCCCCCGGCCGAGACGGTTCTGTCGCTCTCGCCCATCTGGCTGCTGGCGGAGGCCATCGACACCCTGAAGGCCGGCGGCCTGAAGCGGCTGATCGCCTTTTCCTCCACCAGTGTGGCGACCAAGGCCGGGTCGTCCAACGCCTATGAGCAGGACGTTGTGGCCGCTCTGGCGCGCGGAGAGGATGCCGTGCGGGCCTCGGGCGTCGACTGGACGATCCTGCGGCCGACGATGATCTATGCCGAAGGCCTGGACGGCAACGTCAGCCGGCTGGCGGGGCTGGCCCGGCGCTTCGGGGTCCTGCCGATTTCGGGGCCCGGCCAGGGACGGCGACAGCCCGTCCACGCCGACGACCTGGCTGTCGCCGCCGTCCGCGCCCTGACGGCGCCGGCCTCGATCCATCAGACCTATGCCCTGGCCGGCGGCGAGACCCTGTCCTACCGCCAGATGTGCGAACGCATCTTCGACGGCTTGGGTCGCAGGCCTCGGATCCTGTCTCTGCCGCCAGGGCTCTGGCGCGCGGGCCTGATCCTGGCTTCGCCGGTGCTGCCGGGGGCGACGGCCCAGATGGGTGAGCGGATGGACCGCGACCTGGTCTTTGACGACAACGCGGCCCGGCGCGATCTCGGCTGGTCTCCGCGGGACTTTCGGCCCTCGTTCTAGGTCCGCCGCGCCTTGACCGGGCGATCCGGTTCGCCCAGCCGCAAGCCCTTGTCGGCGACCAGCACAACCACCTCGGTTCCGGTGGCGGCCCAGGCTCTCAGCGTCGCCTCGAACGGCGGTTTCTTCCAGGCCTGGGGCGTTGAGGGATCCACCTCAACAATGACCCGCCCCTCATCTTGATGCAGCAGAAAGCCGCAACGGTCCGGTCGCCAGTCGTCGGCCAGGCTCGGCGTCAGCAGCCAGCCGCAGTTGAAACCCCGGCATTCGGAAGGTCGATCCGCATAGATGTCGCAGCCGGTACGCCTGCGAAAATGCCCGCACCATTTGCGCGGCGGCTTGCCCAGCGACGGGGCTGACAGGAGCTTGCAGCACATGCCGCATTCGCCACAGCCGCGTTCGGGTACCGCCTGGTTCACCTAGTTCAAGGCTCCGCGCGGCTGGCTGTCCAGGGAAAAGGCCGGGATTTCCACCTCCAGCATCTCACCATCGGCGTCGACGACGCCATAGCTGCCGGCCATGCAGCCCGAGGCCGTGCCCAGCGGACAGCCCGAGGTGTAGCGATGGGTCTGGTTTGGTGCGATCACCGGCTGTTCGCCGACAACCCCCGGACCGTTGACCTCCTCGACCCGCCCGAGCGCGTCGGTGATCACCCAATGCCGGGTCAGAAGCTGAATGGCGGTGTCGCGTTGATTCCTGATCTCGACCTCATAGGCCCAGACCCAGCGCCCGCCCGTGGGGTCGGACTGGCCGTCCAGATAGGTTGGCCTGACCCGAACCACGACCCCGTGGGTTTGCGCCTCATAGGCACTCATGACGCCAGGCTCGCCCGGGCGGCCTCCAGGTCGGAAGGACTGTCGACCGAGATGGGGGCCTGATCGACGACAGCCGCCCAGATCGACAGGCCCATCTCAAGGGCCCTCAGCTGTTCCAGCTTTTCGCGGCGCTCCAGCGGCGAGGGCGGGGCCGCACAGAACCGGTCCAGGGCGGCGCGCCGGTAACCATAGATGCCGATGTGGCGCCAGACGGGAGCGTCGCCATACAGGGTCGAGCGGGTGAAATAGAGGGCTCGCCCCCGGTCCGCCGCCGTCATGGCCAGCACGGCCTTGACCACATCAGGATTGGTCCGGTCCCCGGTCGAGGCCTCCATCGCAACCGCCGTGCCGATGTCGCAGTCCGGTTCCTCGGCCATCAGCCGCGCCACAGCGGCGATCGTGGCCGGGTCGACGAACGGCATGTCGCCCTGAAGATTGATAACCGCCTCAAATTGCCCTTCAGGATCAACCGCCTGAAGGGCCGCGCGGACCCGATCCGAGCCTGACGGCAGGCCTGGATCGGTCAGGATGGAACGACCGCCGTGTGATTCGACCGCCTCGACGATTTCGGCATCTCCGGCGGCCACGACCACAGGGCCGATGTCGGCCGCCTCGGCCTGGCGCAGGGCTCTTACGATCATGGGCAGGCCACCGATATCGGCCAGCGGTTTTCCGGGCAGGCGCTGTGCTGCCATGCGGGCGGGGATAACGACGATGGCGAAAGACACGCCCTTGAACTCCGGTTTCGGCACAGGGCCGGTTGCACCTATGGCCATACGGTGTAAGAGAGCCGACGCAACCAGAGCAAGGGCAAGGGCGGCTTTACGGCATGAGCGGCGACCTCCAGTTCAACAAGATCGCGGGCGCGGGCCTGGCGACGGTGTTCACCATCCTCGTGGTCAATACGATCGCGGATGGAGTCTATCATCAGGAAGCCCCTGAAAAGATGGGCTATCATGTTGAGGTCGCGGACGAGGCCGGGGGCGCTGCCGAAGTCGAGCTGCCGCCGGACTGGGGCACCCTGCTGCCGGCCGCAGACCTGGCGGCGGGCGAACAGGCCTTCGCGCGCTGCGCCACCTGCCACACCATAACCCAGGGCGGGGCCAACGGCACCGGACCGAACCTGTGGGGTATTGTCGGTGGCCCGGTGATGCACGCCTCCGGCTTCAGCTATTCCGCTGCCATGCAGGCTCACGCAGCTGCGGCCCCGACCTGGGGCTATGACGAGCTGGATCAGTTCATCACCAATCCGGGCCGCTATGTGAGCGGCACGGCCATGACCTTCGGCGGTCTGCGTAATGCCGAAGAGCGGCACAATCTGATCGCCTATCTGCGAAGCCAGGGTTCGACCGGCTATGCCATCCCGGCGCCCGATCCGGCGCGTCAGCCGGGGGCCGCCGCTCCGGCGGCGGACGGCGCTGAAGCTTCGGCTGAAGGTACGCCTCCGGCCGAAGGTGCGACACCTGCCGAGGGCGCGGCCCCGGCAGCAGAGGCGGCGGCTCCGGCAGCTGCGGCGCACTGACGAGCAACGCCCAGCAGCACGCGGATCGCGGCCATGCCCTGGCTGCCGAAGGGCGCTGGAACGAAGCCGAATCTGCCCTGAGCGAGGCCGCGCGGCTCGACACCGGCCTCATACCTCAACTCCAGACCCTTCAGGATCGGCGCGAGGCGCTGGCCTGTCATCCCCGAGTCCTGGGCGCGGGCCTATCTGGAAGGGCTCGGCGCGCTGGAGGGGCGTAACCATGTCACCGACAAGATGCCGCGCAATCTGGAATCGGTCGGCCTGATCACCCGGCTGTTTCCCGATGCCCCGATCCTGCTGATCCGCCGAGATCCGGTCGAGACCTGTCTGTCGCTCTATCGCCAGGAATTCAGCCGCGACTGGAGCTTCGCCCACGGTCTCGTCGATCTGGGCCGTGCCTATGGTCTGTCCGCCCGGTTCGCCGCCCACTGGGCCGGGCCCTGCCGGGGCGCATGATCGAGGTTCAGTACGAAACCCTGGCCGCCGAATACGACTCCGAGGCGCAACGCATTCTTGCGGCCTGCGGCCTCGACTGGGACCCGGCCTTGGCTAAAGCCGGCGAAAGACCGGGGCGGCCAGGCCGTCGGCGCGGCAGCGCGCATCCGCCACATCGAAGGCCTCGATAACGACCCCTCCATGGGTGCTACTGGCATGGATGAGGCGCTCCGCATCCACAACGACGGCCGCATGGCCGGTCCAGGCTCCGGGGCCGTCATCCGTCCGCAGCCAGACCCCAAGATCGCCGCGGCGGCGATCGTGGACCGCAATGGCCTGACCGAGTCTGGCCTGGCCGTCGGCCCGGCGCGGACCGGCGTGGCCACAGGCAAACAGGGCCTGCTGAACCAGTCCGGCGCAATCCACGCCCGCCCGCGACCGGCCTCCCAGCCGATAGCGCGCGCCCAGGAGGCGTTCGGCGGCCGTCGCCAGGTCTGGATCGAAGCGGTAAAAATCAGCCAGGTTCTCGGCCTCCACCTCATCCATCTCGGCCATCAGGGCGTTGAGCGGGACCTGGGCCTCCGTCGTCGCCACCCGGGCAACCGGGAGCGCCGTCAGCGGCTCCAGCAGATCCAGGTCGACATGGCCCACCGTCCCATCCCGGCGGGCCCGGCCCCAGCCGCGACCATCCGCCTCCTCCAGCAGGTCAAAGGCCTCGCCGAACAGGATCTCACCGATCGGATCGCCGCCCTCATCGGTAATCGGGGCAAAGCCGATCCGACACCGCCAGGGCCGGGTCGGGCGGTAGCGGGCTGCGGGCACCAGGCCCTCCAGGGCCTGTTCGGCCAGGTCCGGCCGGGCCAGAAGACAACGGGGATCCGGGTCGATCAGATAAGCCACGCCGCCGGATAGGCCCAAAGGCTGAAAGACGCAGTTAACGGCCGAAGCGGTCCGAGATGACCTTGAACAGGGCCCGCAATCCCTGGGCGGCACCGCCCATCGGCCAGCCCGGCCGCGCCCGGTTGTTCCAGGCAAAGACATCCAGATGCACCCACGACCCCGTCTCGGGCGCAAACCGCTGCAGGAACAGGGCCGCCGTCACCGATCCGGCCAAAGACCATTCTGCCGCATCGTTGCGGACATCGGCGATCTCGGCACTGACGGCCTCGCGATAGCCGGCCCACAGCGGCATGCGCCAGGCCGGATCATGACGGTCGGCGCAGGCCGCCCGGATCGCTTCGGCCAGGTCTTCGTCATCGGTGTAATAGGGCGGCAGGTCTGGCCCCAGGGCAACGCGCGCCGCCCCCGTCAGGGTGGCGAAATCCACCGTCAGGTCCGGTGTGTGTTCCGCCGCCCGGGCCAGGGCATCGGACAGGACCACCCGTCCCTCCGCGTCGGTGTTGCCGACCTCGATGGTCAGGCCCTTGCGCGTCTTCAGGATATCCCCGGGCCGGAACGCATTGCCCGAAATCGCATTCTCGACAGCGGCAACCAGCACCACCAGCCGCACCTTCAGTCCCGCCTGCATGATCAGTCGGCCCAGGCCCAGCACATGGGCGGCCCCGCCCATATCCTTTTTCATGTGGCGCATCCCGGCCGCGCCCTTGATGTCCAGCCCCCCGGAATCGAACACGACCCCCTTGCCGACCAGGGCGACCAGCGGAAGCTCGGTCTTGTCCAGGTTCCAGCCGATCTCGATCAGGCGCGGTGCCCGGCCCGGCTCGGCGGCTCGACCGACCGCGTGGATGGCCGGATAGTTCTCCTCGATCAGGGCGTCCCCGGTCGTCACGGTCAGGGCGGCACCGCTGGATTCGGCGATCTCGCGAGCGATGGTTTCGAGTTGCAGGGGTCCCATGTCCTGGGCCGGGGTATCGACCATTTCACGCACCAGCAGGCAAGCCGCCGCCACCCCCCGCACGGCCTCGATCCCGTCGCCGTTCCCGACCACCAGTCGCGCGCGGCCACGCTCGGGGCGGGCCTTGTAGCGGTCGAACAGATAGGCGCCCTCGACCCAGCCGTGGGCGAACAGGCCGGTATCGAGGCCGTCCGGCACCTCGGCCAGCTGATAATCCCCGGCCGGCAGACGCGCTGCCAGCCAGCGGGCGTTCAGCGGGTCTGCCGGGGTCTTGCCGACGCCGGCAAAAACGCGACAAACCTTACCGTCGGGGTCTGTTTCAAACAGGATCCGCCCGCTCTGGCCCTTGAAATCCTGGCCCGGTGCCAACCGCTTCAAGGCCGGATCGGTCAGGTCGTCGAACCCGACTTCGGACACCAGCGTCAGGGGTGTGGACACCTCGGCGCTTGCAATCAGGACATCGGGCATGGTCGGCCTTTCGCGGGTTAACACTTCCTTGATCGACGCAGACGGAGACTCGACAAGAGCCACACCGATCAGGGACGCCTTGTCATGTCGCCCAAGACCTTCGCCTTCGCAACCGTCACCGTGCTGACCCTCGCCGCCGCCTTTCCGGCCCAGGCGCAGATCTGGCCGTTCGGACGCGACCGCCAGGCCCCCCCGGCCGAGGAACCCGCCGCCACACCGCCGCCGGCACCGGTCGTTCCAGAGCGCCGCGTCGCCAGCGCCGAGGATCGCGCCCGCGCGGCGCGCCTGGATCCCCTGTCGCGCGCCGTCTTCTGGGCTGCCGAGGTCTCGATCGCGCCGGAGGACGTCGAAGCCTATCTCTTCCTGTCCCAGGCTCAGCGCGAGCTGCGCCGCTATGCCGAAGCCGCCGACAGTGCCCAGCAGGCCCTGCTGATCGCGCCCGGCGACCGTCGCGCCCTGATGCAGGTCGCCCGTGCCAAGATTGCCGAAGGCCAGGCCTTCTACGCCATTGCGCCGCTCGAGCAGGCCCGGGCCATGCAGCCGCAGGACTGGGAGGCCATCTCCCTTTTGGGTGTCGCCCTGGATCAGGTCGGCCGCCGCGATGAGGCCCACCAGGCCTGGCAGGAGGCCCTGGTGCTGTCGCCGGACAACCCGAGCATCCTGACCAATATCGCCCTGTCGATGGCCGCCGGCGGTCAGACGGCTGACGCCGAGGCCCTGTTGCGGCGTGCTGTCGCCCTGCCCGGCTCGACGACCCAGATGCGCCTGAACCTGGCCCTGATGATCGGCCTGCAGGGCCGCACCGCCGAGGCCGAACAGATCCTGCGGCGCGAACTGCCGCCCGAGATGGTCGAACAGAACCTGTCCTGGCTGCGTCAGACCTCTACCAGCGCCCCGCCGACCAGCGGCCGCACCTGGGAGGCCCTGAGAGGCAGCTAGAAAGCCCGGACGGTAGCGGCCTTGCCCGGTCGAACACCGCCTCCGTCACGCGATTTTCCGCCTCCCGCCACCGGCCCGATTGACCGCCCGGCGCAACGCCCTATGTTGCGCCGCCTTGCCCCGGCCCCGGTGGCGAAATGGTAGACGCGGCAGACTCAAAATCTGCTGGCCGAAAGGTCGTGTTGGTTCGAGTCCGACCCGGGGCACCAAGGCAAGCACGGACTGGCCGAGGAGCCTGTCGGCACAACGGCCCAGCGGTCCGTCCAGCCCTAGTTCTCCATTGTGAAGCGGACCGTGAAGCGCGCCACGCCTCCGATCACCAGCTCCTCGCCGGGGGCCGGTTCAAGGACGGCCCGGGTTGCGGCGCTGATGGCCGCCTCGGCAAAGCCCTGGCCCGGCGGCGATTCACGCTCGGCCCGGCACTCCTGCAGCCAGCCGTCGGCAACCACGATGCAGCTCAGGGTCACCAGGCCGTCGCGGGTACCGGAATCGGCCTCTTGCGGCCACATCGCGTCCGGTATTCGCCGCCACTGGATCGGCCCGGCAGACGGCAGGTCGTCGCGCGCGTCCACCTCAGGGCGATCACACGCTCGCAGGGCACTGCGGACCGGCTCGGCATCGGTCGGAAGCGCCAGGGCGACCGGATCCGAAGCGGCGGTCGTGATTGCCAATTGGCCGCCGCCCGCCAGCCAGCGCGCCGCCCGCGCCGGCTCCTGGGCGAAGAGAATCCGGCCCGACTCGGCCCCGTGAGGCAGGCTCAGCAGCATGACGCGGCTCTGATCCTCGAACTGGAGATAGGGGATGCCATTGGACGACACCTGCGAGGGGAGCCGCACGATCAGTTGAAAGTCACCGGCCTGACAGCGGGCGGCGACGGCATAGCCTCCCGGCCAGGCGGCCACCGCCATCACCGCATTCTGGGCCTCATCGCGCTGGATCTCCCAGGACTGGGCCGCAGCCGGGCTCGCCGCAAGCAGCGCCGCCGTCGCCAGTCCGACAGCCATCGCCAATTTCCTCAACAGGACCTCCATCGACATGATCTCAGGCCGGGGGCCGGCCCTGCCTCATTCCTCTTCGTTCATCGTCTGATAGTAGGCGACGATGGATATCTGCAGATCATTGGACGGCGTCCGGTCACTCGGGACCCGATTGCTGCAGGCGATGTCGTGAAGGTCCGAAAACAATGTTGATTCCTCGATCGGCTCCCACGGCTCCTGGTCGGACATTCGGATCGGCCGCACGCTCGCGGTGAAGCCGTGCATGGTGAAGCCGACATCGCGGGTCCGCCGCCCGGCACAGTCGATCTCGATCCGGTATTCCGCCCGCTGATAGAGGTCATAGCCTGAGCCGTATTCCCTCAGTATGGGGCTCGGCGTCCGATAGATCTGGTGGACGGTGATGGTCGGGTTGGCGCCGCCCCATCGGATCGAATCCCGATCGGCCAGCCAGGCCGAATGCTCCGTCAGCCCGACCAGATAATAGCTACCGGCCTGAGCCGCGCTGACCGAAGGCCAGACCAGCGCGCCGAGAAGCACCGCAAGAAGCAGACGAACCATCGTTCCCTCCAACACCCGCCACCCATCTATCCGCGCAGCCTTGTCATCGGCAACCCAGATTTGATCAGCGGAACGATGCATCCTGCGTCCACGGCACCGGCGTGTCGCCACACCGGACCAGGCGGAACAGGGCTCGGGGAGCCGTCTCACGGACGGTGCGATCGTCGAAATAGGGGGACAGCTCCAGATGCGCGGCCAGCTCGGGGATCAGGATCAGCGGCGGGGCCTGGGCGCTGTCCCCCTCGCCCTGGGGCGGCTCGTAACCGATCACCCCGTCCAAGCCCATCGGATAGAAGGAGACACCCGCGTCCCAGACGGCCTCGGGGCCGTCCATCGGATTGGCTGTGTCGTCGGGGCCGCGTTGCGGCAGGGCAAAGGCGCCGCCCGAACCGTTGGAGATGGAAAAGCCGTACCAGTAGGTCCGATCACTCTGGGTGGAATGGACCCAGAGCAGATGGGTGCGGGCCGATTCATAACCCGCCGGCGTGCGGCGGAAGCCGGCGGTGTAACCGGGATCGACATCCAGCACATAGTGGCCGTCTTCGGCGGCACAGTCGGTGTTCCAGTCGAGATGGTCGGCGTCCGGTCGCGTTGTGGTCGGGACCGGGTTGCGGGCCGGGTCTGCGGCCTGCGAGGTCGACGGGGCGACCGTGCATCCCGCCAGAAGCGCCAGCGTCAATCCTATGGCCCGCATCATCGCCCCTCCCTGAGATCCAGGGCACCCTAGGCGATATCGACGGGCCCGCCCACGGGGTGGAGCCCGCGCGTCAGATAGCGTCAGCCGTCGACCGTCCCGGCTCTAGTTGCGTCGGGTGTAGTTGATGCGAAAGGTGATGACCTGCGGCGCGATCTCAGAGCCGTCTGATGTCTCCACCCGGGCGTCGCGCGTGGCCCGAAGGGCTTCACGCCCAAGGTCAAACCCCGTCGGGTGCTCCATCTCGACCTGACAGTCCCGGATCCGCCCATCGGTCTGGGCAACACAGCTCATGACCACGATGCCGCGCAGCAGACGCCCGCTGAGCGCCCGGTCGGGGGCGGCCATTTGCGGCGCAAAGCGCCAGCGCAGGGGCTGAGGACTGGGGGTGATAACCCAGTCCCGCCCGGCATCGCGCGGATCGTCCGCCGGCAGGCCACAGGCTTCCAGGGTCGCGTTGATCGCCTCCGGAGACGGCGGAAGGTCAATGGCGATGAGCGGGGCGTCCGATCCGTTGGCGGCGTCATAGATCTGCATGCGTCCGCCGTCACGGAGCTGGCGGGCAAGTCGGGCCGGCATGAGGCTGAAGGCAAGGGTCGGCGCCTCGCCCCTCAACCAGGACTGGGTATGGCGTCCCTGGCCCATGTCGATCGACAGGGGGCGCATGAAATCCCCGTCGTCAGGGGCCTGTGGCAATCCCACCAGCAGCACCGCGAACGAACGGTCAATACAGCGTGTCGCGACCCCCGACCCGTCCGAGAAGAAGACGCTGGCGGTGATCCGACGGTGATCGGGATCACGGTCGATGTCCCAGTCCTCGACGTCCTGGGCCGCCGCAGTCGATGCAGCGGCCAGGCCTGCGGCCAGCAGGGTGATCCAATTCAGGCGCATCGAGACCCTCCTTGCGCGCGACGGGCGTGTGTCGTTTTAACACAACCCTGGAGAGCCTTGGAACCGAAGTCAGTTGTCGCGATAGATGCGACCGTCCCGCATGACGAAGCCGACATTCTGAAGGACCGTGACATCGGCCAGTGGATCGCCCGACACCGCGATAAGGTCCGCCCCCATGCCGGGCCGCAAGGCCCCGACCTCGTCCTCGATCTGAAGGTGCTCGGCCGCACCGATGGTGGCGGCCTGGATCGCCTCCAGGGGGGTCATGCCGCACCGCACCAGCAAGGCGAACTCCTGGGCGTTGTCGCCATGGGCCGAGACGCCGCTGTCGGTACCGAACGCGATCCGCACCCCGGCCGCATGGGCCCGCCGACACATGTCCAGCATCAGGGGGCCGGCCTCGAGCGCCTTGGCCGTCTGGGCCGGGGACAAAAAGTTGTTCGGGCTTGAGGCGATGCGGGCCACGAAATCGCCGGCCAGGAGGGTCGGGACCAGCCAGGCCCCCGACTGTCGCATCAGGCGGATGCCTTCGTCGTCCAGGAAGGTGCCGTGCTCGATGGAATCGCCACCGGCACGCAGGAAGGCATTGATGCCGTCGGCCCCATGGGCGTGGGCGGTGACGCGGCGTCCCATGCTGTGCGCCGCCGCGACGATGGCTTGAAGCTCTTCGTCCGAAAACTGCTGGCCCAGACCCGCAGCCGTATTGGACAGGACGCCGCCCGTCGCCGTGATCTTGATCACATCTGCACCCAGCCGGATCTGTTCGCGTACGGCCCGGCGGCAATCGTCAGCCCCCGAACACACCGCCTCGGAGCGAAGGATTTCAAGCACTTCGGGGCGATAGCCGTGGCTGTCGCCGTGGCCGCCGTGGACGCTGATCCCGGCCCCCGAGGCGAGAATCCGCGGACCCGGCACACGCCCGCGCGCCACCGCGTCTCTCAGGGCAAAGATCGCTTCGGAATTCGCGCCGAGATTGGCCACGGTAGTGAAACCGGCCTCGAGGGTCACCCGGGCGTAATAGGCCCCCTCCAGCGCCTGGGCCGACCGGGTCATCGTGACCGCATCGATGCGGTTGGTCGGCCCCTGCTGTCCGAGCAGGTGAACATGGCTGTCGATCAGGCCCGGCAGCACAAAACTGTCGCGCAGATCCACGACCCGCCCCTGGCCCTCGCCGGTATAGCCGTCGTCGATCCGCAGCACGCGGCCATTCTGGATCACCACCGTCTGTTCGGTCTGGACCTGGCCCATCGCGGGGTCCGCCAGGAGCCGTCCGGCCTGGACGAAGGTCAGGGCGTCCGCCGCCGGCTCGACTTGAGCGGCCGCCGGGGCCAATCCAAAAAGCGCGACGAGGGCCGCAATGATCCAGGCTTTCATGAGTTCTCCCCCAAGGTGCGATCATCCTAGCGCGCTGACTCGTCGCACGGGAAGGGGCTTGAACCTGGCACCGCCTTTGCATTTAACTTGGGGTCAAGTTTGCGTTGACGGGGGTCCTACCATGTCGATTTCCAGGCGCGGCCTTCTGGTCGCGGGTGCCGGCGTTGCCGTGGCCGGCTGTGCCTCTACGCCCCAGATCGTCGAGGCACCGGTGGCGGAACAGCCGACCTGGGTTGCCGCCACACCGCCGCCGGTACGCCAGGTCGCGCCGCCGCTCGACCCGCGTGGTCTCGTGCCCCGGGATCTGCGCGAACAGGCGTTGGCCGCCCTGGATCGCCATGCCTGGTCGATTCCCAACCGCGACCGCATCTATATCGTCAACTTCACCCAGCATTCGGCTGAGCCGCGCCTCTATGAGCTGGATGTGATCTCCGGCGCGGCCCGGGTGTTCCACACCGCCCATGGCGTCGGGTCAGATCCCTTCCATTCCGGCTACGCCCACGGCTTTTCCAACATCATAGATTCCAACGCCTCGTCTCTGGGCGTCTATCGGACCGCTGGGATGGGCTGGGGCGTTCGCCACGGCCAGAATGTGCTGCTCGATGGCCTGGACCCGACCAATGACGCCGCCCGCGAGCGCGCCATCATCGTCCATGCAGCCGACTATTGTGAACCGGAATGGCTGGCCCGCGAGGGCAAGTTGGGTCGCAGCTTCGGCTGTTTCGCCACCAGCACGGCATCGCTCGACTTCCTGCGCCCGCGCATGGATAGCGGTCGCCTGCTCTACGTCGCGCGCTCGCTGGCCTAGGCTTGGTCTTCGCCGGCCCGGTCCAGGGCGCGCCAGCCGATATCCGACCGGAAAAAACCGCCCGGCCAGTCGATCTTCCTGATCGCCGCATAGGCGCGCTCGCGCGCTTCGGCCACATCCTTGCCGCGCGCACAGACGTTCAGAACCCGCCCACCGGCCGCCGTCAGCCGCCCCTCCTTGTCGCGGGCCGTACCGGCATGGAAGATCTGGACGTCGCGCCCAAACCCCTGCTCGGCTCCGCGGATAATCGATCCTGACAGCGGGCTGTCAGGATAGCCCTTGGCGGCCATGACCACGCAGACCACCGTATCAGCGTGGAACTCCGGCGGCGGCAGCCGCCCCAGATCCCCCTGGGCACAGGCCAGCAGGTACGGGGCCAGATCGCTTTTCAGCCGCATCATCAGCACCTGGCATTCCGGGTCGCCGAAACGGGCATTGAACTCCACCAGGCGGGGGCCCTCTTCGGTCGCCATCAGTCCGGCATAGAGCACCCCGCAATAGGGCGTACCTTCCTCGGCCATGCCCTGGATGGTCGGGCGCACGATCCGCGCCTCGGCGGCCTGGACCAGTTCGGGCGTAAAGACCGGGGCCGGCGAATAGGTGCCCATGCCGCCGGTGTTGGGGCCGAGATCGCCGTCGAAGGCCCGCTTGTGGTCCTGGGCCCCCCCAAAGAGGACCGCCCGGGTGCCGTCGCTGAGAGCGAACAGCGAGGCTTCCTCTCCGTCCATGAACTCTTCAATGACCACCCGCGCCCCGGCCTGGCCGAAGCGCCCGCCCAGCATGGCATCGATTTCGTGGCCGGCCTCGCGACGGTCTTCGGAAATGACCACGCCCTTGCCAGCGGCCAGGCCGTCAGCCTTGATCACATAGGGCGGCTTGAAGACATCGAGCGCCTGTTTGGCCTCTTTTGCCGTCTCATAGACGCCATAGCCGGCGGTCGGGATTTCGTGGCGGTCACAGAATCGCTTGGTGAAGGCCTTGGACGTCTCCAGCCGCGCGGCCTTCTTCGAGGCCCCGAAACAGGGGATGCCGACCTGGGCGAGCCGGTCGGCCAGACCGGCCTCCAGGGCCGCCTCGGGCCCGACCACGACCAGATCGGCCCCGATCTCTCTGGCCAGGGCGACCAGCCCTTCGACGTCGGTGGGCTTGACCGGACGCAGCTCCCCCAACGCCTCCATGCCGGGATTGCCGGGCGCCATGACCAGCCGGTCCACCAGCGGCGACTGGGCGAGCTTCCAGGCCAGGGCGTGTTCGCGCCCGCCCGATCCGACCACGAGAAAAATCATGCGCCGCCCATGGCCCGCCCTCGTCCGGCGGTCAAGTCACTCAGGCGTAGGCGACAAACAGAATATAGGCCACGACCCCCAGCAGCAGGATCAGGCCTACGGCCAGGAGCGGGTTGAAACCCTGGCGATCGGCTCGGTCATCGGCCGCGGCGTCTTCAGGGTCGAGATCGTCATTCATGCGGACTCAGCCTCCGAATTGTGGACCCCAGGCCATGACGAGGACGGTCAGGGCGACCGCCGCCGCCATGACGCCGGCGACGAATCCGATCAACAGACGACCCCGGCGACGGTGATAGGCCCCCCGGCGCAGCGTCCGGATATAGACCTGGGGGCGGCGGGCAAAGGCCTCGGACCCCACGATATTGTGCTGCGACACGGCGACGCTCCCGTTTGACCAATCCGGCACGCCCCCCGTCGAGCCAGCCTATAGCATGACGGATCGCACCGGATTGTGGTGTTATTTTCGCAAGGCCCCGTGCGGCGCATTGTCCCGGCGCGTCTCAGGCGATCAGCACGATCTTGCCGGTCACATCCCCGGCTTCCAGGCGGCGGTGGGCCTCGGCGGCCTGATCCAGCGGCAGTTTCGCCGCGACGACGGGTCGGACCAGGCCGGCCGTCACCCAGGGCCAGACCGTCTTTTCGACCGCCTGAGCCAGGCGCGCCTTCTCCTGGGCCGGCCGCCCGCGCAGGGTCGAGCCGGTCACCGTCAGCCGATGGCGCATGACGCGGGCCACATCCAGATCACCCATGGCCCCACCCTGGAAGGCGATGACCACCAGCCGCCCGCCCGGTGTCAGCGCCTCGACATTGGCCTTGAGAAACGATCCCCCGACCATGTCCAGAATGACGTTCGGCTGCGCCTCGGCCAGGCGACGGGCAAAGTCCGGCTCGGTCGAATCCAGCGCCACATCGACACCCAGGTCACGCGCGATCGCCGTCTTGGCTGCTCCGCGCGAGGTCCCGATCACCCGCGCCCCGGCCGCCCGTGCCATCTGGATGGCCGTCGTGCCGATGCCTGAGGTCGCGCCATGGACGGCCAGGGTCTCGCCCGGCTTCAGCGCCCCGATCTCGAACACATTCGCCCAGATGGTGAAGACCGTCTCGGGCAGGGCCGCCGCCTGGGCGAAATCGAGCCCTTCCGGCACAGCCAGGACGGATCCGGCGTCGACGACCGCATAGTCGGCATAGCCGCCGCCGCCCAGGAGCGCGCAGACCCGGTCCCCGACGGCCAGACCCTCGACCCCCATGCCGACCGCGTCAATCTGACCGGCAACCTCCAGGCCCAGAGTTTCGGACACGCCCGGCGGCGGCGGATACAGACCCATGCGCTGCAGCAGGTCCGGTCGATTGACGCCGGCGGCACGGACCCGAATTCGCACCTGTCCAGAGGCCGGTTCGGGTCGGTCCACCTCCCTGATTTCAAGGGCCTCGGGGCCGCGCACGCCGGCTTTCACGACGATGGCGCGCATCAGCTCTGGGGTCATGGCATCGTCTCCGGGGCTTGCCATTCAGGGGCGGGAAGGGTTCCATAGACGGTTCAGGCTGCTGGTAGGAGGGCCCGGCATGATCGACGATCTCGAACCCCGTCCGATCCGGGGCGACGCCCTGCGGGATCTGGTCCGCGAAGACCTCGACGGTTATTCGGTCGAGGACCTGCAGGAACGCGCCGAGGTTCTGAAGGCCGAGATCGGACGCACCGAAGCGGCCTCGCGCGCGAAACTCCAGAAAAAGTCGGACGCCGACGCCCTGTTCTCCTTCGGCAAGCCTGAGACTTGACCGCAGACAGGTTTCGGCGTGGCATAGGGGTTGCAACGGTACGCCCACGGCGTCAAACGCGCCGCGCGTATTAGACGGAGCCCAAATGTCCCAGTTCGCAGCGTCCAACGCTCCGATGTCCGACCCGAACGCCGCGGTTGCCCGCGCGCGTCAGGTCGCCGACTTTGCCAGTTCGGAGTTGTTCGAGCGGACCTTCCAGGACGGCATGGCGCTCGTCGAAGAGACGGCCGCCTATCTCGACGGCGAGGGCCGCCGCGAGGCCAAGCTGCTGTCGCGGGCGGCGGCCCTGGCCTATGCCGCCGAAAGCATGGGCCTGACCACCCGCCTGATGCAGGCGGCCTCCTGGCTTCTGGTGCAACGCGCCGTGCGCGAGGGCGACATGTCGCCGGCCCAGGCCTGCGACGGTCGCTATCGCCTGAAGCTGCGTCCGCCATCGGACCAGCCGACCCACGCTGAACTGCCGATCGCCCTGATCGAACTGATGGTGCGGGCCGAGAAACTGCTGGAGCGGGTCGTCTATCTCGACCGCCGGATGTTCGTCGATGCGCCCGAGGCCGAGCCGACCAACGCCGTCCAGAACCAGCTGGATCGCCTCAAGGCCGCCTTCGGCGGGTGAGCGGCTGGCTTGATCGCCTGGCTGCCGAGGTCACAACCCGACGCACCGCAGCCTCTGATCGTCCCTTTCTGATCGCCCTGGCCGGCGGCGTCGCCTCAGGCAAGAGCACGGTCGCCAAGGCCCTGGCCGGGCGGCTGCGCAAGGACGGCTGGTCGGTGCAGGTG
>CAUJHO010000073.1 GCA_963205025.1 Pseudomonadota bacterium
GCCAGCCGTCAGATGTGATGGAAGGCCGGGTGACGGGGACCTATGCGGGGCCGGACAACTTCTACACGGTGGGGGCCACTGTCGCCGGTCCGATCGTCACCGGCCGGATCCAGGGCCGCCTGAGTGTCGGTGCCCAGGGCCGCGACGGCTTCATCGACAACACCCTGCTGGGCTATGATGATGCCAATCGTCTCGCCCAGAGAACGGTCCGCGGTGCCCTGCGGTTCGACTTGCCGGCGGCGGCCGAACTGACGGTCAATGCCTATTATGACCGCGTCGAAGGCTCGGGCCCGCTTTACGCCCTGACGACCGGACCGACGGTCTATTCCAACGATTCCCAGTACAATGTGCGTTCGACGCTGGACTTCGACTATTCCGGCCTCAACGGTCGACTGGTCGTCCCGTTCGGCGATACCGAGATGACCGTCATCGTGGCCCATGATCGTCGTGACTCCGAAGGCGTCGGCGATTCCGACTTCCAACCGATCAGCCTGGCTCTAGGGGCCAGCACGCAGGAGCTTCGCACCTCCACCGGCGAGGCACGCTTCGATACCCAGTGGACGGACAACATCTCGACCCTGATCGGGGTGTTTGCCTCGCATCAGACGTCCTTCGCCAGCTCGACCACGACCATCGTTCCGCTCGCCCTCAGCTCGACGGCGACCGCCGATACGGACATCGACCTGTACGCCGGCTTCGGCACCCTGTTCTGGGACTTCGCACCGGGCTGGGAGCTGGCGCTGGGCCTCCGCTTCGACCACCAGACGGTTGAGTCAGTCGCGCACACGGGCTTCACCTCGACCTACGAGGCCGATGAATGGCAACCGCGTGTCACGCTGCGCCGGACCCTGGGCGACTCGATGATCTACGGTTCCATCGCCCGCGGCTTCCGCGGAGGTGGCGCCAACGGCCCCGGCGCGCCGAATCCGCTGTGGGACGGCGACTCGGTGTGGACCTATGAGTTCGGCGGTCGCACGCGACTGGCCAGCGGTCGCGCCATCCTCTCGGGGGCCGTCTTCTACAGCAACTACAGCGATGTCATCGGCCAGAACTCACTGGCCCCGTCGACCACCGGCGTCGGCTTTGTCGGCATCAATCTGAACTCCGGCGACGCCCGCTCGATCGGCCTGGAGGGAGAGTTCACGGCTTTCGTCACGGATGCCTGGACCGTGCGCGGAGGATTTGTCGTTCAGAACGCCCGCTTTACTGATACGACCCGCTATCAGACCACAACCGGTCGCACCCTGCCGAGCGACCGCTTCCCGTTCGAGCCGGACTGGACCGCCAATCTGCAGTCCGACTACGTTGTTCCGTTCGGCGATGGAGAGCTGGTGTTCGCCGGCGGCATCTACGGCAAGGGAGATCGGCTCGGCTCGGGCCTGTCCAACACCTTCGCGCCGGAGCTGGAGGCCTACTGGCTGGCCAATGCCTCGGTGACCTGGCGCTACGACGGTCTTGAGGTCGCGGCGTTCGCCAACAACATCTTCGATACCGAGTACTATGAATCCTACATCGACAGCTCGACGCTCACCGTCGCCGGCCTGCCGGCTCTGGGCAGCCTGGGCCTGATGGGCGACGGTCGACGCATCGGCATCCGGGTCGGCTACAGCTTCTAGGCGCGGTCCGACAGGTCCGAGCCGGTTCTCGGATCGAACGCGCTTCCAGGAACGAAGGTGGAGCTCGGCTGCATTCTGGCGGCGCGAACCCTGCTTGAGACCCGTCTCTCATCCTGAAGCCTGACTTGAGCCCGCCGGCGGACACTGGCGGGCTCATTTTTTGAGCTAGGATGCCGACCTCAGAAGGAGTCGCCCATGAGGATCGCAAGCGTCACCGACTATCGCGAGGCTGCGCGGCGGCGTCTTCCGACCTTTCTGTTCGAGTACATCGATGGCGGTGCCTATGACGAGGTGACGCTGCGCAACAACGTCAAGGACCTGCAACAGGTCGCGCTGAGGCAGCGGGTGCTGCGCGACGTCTCCGAGCTTGATGTATCGACCCAGCTATTCGGAGACACGCTGGGGCTGCCGGTCGTCCTGGCACCGGTGGGCCTGACCGGCCTGTACGCCCGGCGCGGCGAGGTGCAGGCGGCCCGCGCCGCCCGGCGCCACGGCGTTCCCCAGTGCCTGTCGACCATGGCTGTCTGTTCGATCGAGGAGGTGGCCGGGGCGGTCTCGGCCCCCTGGTTCCAGCTCTACATGCTCAAGGACCGGGGCTTCATGCGCGAGATGCTGGCCCGGGCCTGGGCCGCGGGCAGCCGGGTACTGGTCTTTACCGTCGACCTGCCGGTTCCAGGGGCCCGGTATCGAGACATGCGCTCGGGTCTGATCCCGCAGCCGGGCCTGGGCGGCTCCCTGCGGCGGCTCGGCCAGCTGGCCTGCCGTCCGGAATGGGTCTGGGGCGTCGGAATAAATGGACGCCCCCATCAACTCGGCAATGTCGCCCCGGTGCTTGGCCGACAATCCGGGCTGGAGGATTTTCTCGGCTGGGTCAGCGGCAATTTTGACCCGTCGGTCACCTGGAAGGACCTGGATTTCATCCGCGCGGAATGGCCGGGCCCGATCGTCATCAAGGGCGTGCTCGACCCGGACGACGCCGTCGAGGCGGTGCGGGTCGGGGCCGAGGGCATCGTCGTATCCAATCACGGCGGACGGCAGCTGGATGGCGCGATTTCGTCAGCGCGGGCCCTGCCCCGCATTGCCGATCGGGTGGGCAACGATCTGACGGTTCTGGTCGATGGCGGCGTCCGTTCGGGGCTGGATGTCGCCCGGATGCTGGCGCTCGGGGCGTCCGGGGTGATGCTGGGGCGGGCCTGGGTCTATGCCCTGGCCGCGCGGGGCGAAGCCGGGGTGGATCATGTGCTCAGTCTCATCACCGCCGAATTGAAGGTCGCCATGGCCCTGACCGGCGTTTGTCGGGTGCAGGACTTCAACAGAGAGGCGCTTGAAAACAGGACGGACTCCCAACCTGTCATATAGGCTTGCTAAACCTGTAAGATAGGTTATGGTCGCCACATCAGGGCAAAAGAGCCGTCGCGGCCGGCCCGATGAGGAAACGAGCCGTTCCATGATCCAGATCGATGCCGGGTATCGGCTCCTGTCCCTCGCGGACGATTTGACCGCCTATGTCTGTCCCAGGGGCGATCTCGCCTGGATGGCGCAGGCGCGTGGCACCGACACCGCCCTGGTCTGGTGCCTGATGACCTGGCCACCCGAAGGGCGAACTGGCCTGATTGCACGCTTGAGCCTCGTGCCGGCCGGCAGCGCCGCCGACTTCAGCGCCGGCGATGACGAGGGTGCCGCCGTGGGCCTGGCCTTCGCCATTTCCGGGGCGTTCGCCGCCCTGATCCGCCGCTGCGGAGACTATTACCTGCCCGAGTCCCTGACGCCGCTGATCTCGGCGGCGGTGCATCCGACCGTCACCGGACCGGGCCTCGCGCTTTATCGCAACGCCAAATGTCTGGAGCTGGTCAGCGAAATCTTTGCGCGGATCGAGGCCGATGACCTGGTCCCCCAGGCCGCCGACGGCAAGCTGTCGCAGTCGGAGATGGAACGCCTGATCGAGGCGCGCGGCATCGTCACCACCCGCTATGACGAAAAGCTGACCCTGGACATGATCAGCCGCGCCGTCGGGCTGAACCGGGCCAAGCTGACACAGGGTTTTCGGGAAGCCTTCGGTCAGTCGGTCGCCGACTGCCTGGCCGAGCGCCGCCTGATGAAGGCGGCGGAAGATCTGCGCACGACCAGCCGACCGGTCTCTACCATCGGCTATTCCGCCGGCTATCTGAACAATGCCTCGTTCGCGCGCGCCTTCTCCAAGCGCTTCGGCATCTGCCCGACCAACTACCGCCGCTCGGCGGGCTGGTTCCCCCTGCCTCTCGCCGCCTGAGGAATCGTGCTGGACATTCCAACCCCGACGTTCGAACTACGGCTCATGACGTCGGAGCCCGATCCCGAAGAGTCGCGCGTCCAGTTTGTGATGCGCCAGGTCGCCGACCATATCGGTCGCGAGGGCCTGACGGTCGGTGACCAATTACCTAGCGAAACAAGGTTCGTGGAACTTCTGAGCGTCAGCCGCCCGGTCGTGCGCGAGGCCTTCGGTGCCCTGGCGGCGCTCAACATTATTGATGTGGGCAATGGCCGTCGCCCGCGCGTCAGCGCCATGAACGGCTCGGTCCTGGCCTCTTCGCTGGAACATGCGGTGCGGACCCAGCAGGTCTCCGTGCAGGAAGTCTGGGAAACCCGCCAGATCATCGAAACCCAGACCATTGCGCTCGCGGCGCTGCGGCGCTCGGATGATGAGGCCCGGCGGATTACAGACCTGGCGGCCGCCATGACCCGGGCCGAGCCGGGATCGGATGAGCTGATGGAATTGGACCTGAGCCTGCACAAGGCCATCGCCAACGCCAGCCGCAACGGCGTCCTGTCACGGATCATCGCCTCATTCGAACCGATGCTGAAGACGACCATTCCGGTGGCCTGGTCGAAGGTCCAGGGTGAAGCCCACCACGCCATGATGCTGGAGCGTCACCAGGAGTTGGCAGAGACGATCCGGTTGCGTGATCCTGACGCGGCCAAGCGGGCCATGGACGCCCATTTCGACCGCGCCGTCGGGGCCAGTCTGCCCACCAGCTGACGCGAGCTCTTTGCACAGTCTGTCAGCCGCGAGGCACACGGCTGAACGCCGCGCGAACCGCGCCTTGCTGTAATCTGCACTTGTCTCTGACCCATGGACCCAGCCATGACCGCGCCCTCCGTGAATTCCCGCCAATCCGATCAGGTCCCGGACGCCATCGCCGAGCTCGGCGCGCGCTTTGGCGCGGCGCTCTCGACGGCCGAGGCCGTGCGCCGCAACCACGCGACGGTCGAGGGCTTCCACCCCTATCTGCCGGCCGATGCCGTGCTGATGGCCCGCTCGACCGAGGATGTGGTCGAGGCCGTCCAGATCTGCGCGCGGCATGGCTTTCCGGTTGTTCCCTATGGGGCCGGCTCCTCGATTGAGGGACAGGTTCTGGCGTCAAAGGGCGGCCTCAGCCTCGACCTCTCGGAGATGAACCAAGTCTTGGAGATTAATGCCGGCGACCTCGATTGTCGGGTCCAGGCCGGCGTCACCCGCAAGCAGTTGAACGCCGCGATCAGGGACCAGGGCCTGTTCTTTCCGGTCGACCCGGGTGCCGACGCCACCATTGGCGGCATGGTCGCGACCAATGCGTCGGGCACCACGACCATGCGCTACGGCGGAATGCGGGCCAATGTCCTGGGTCTGACGGTGGTGATGGCGGACGGCCGCGTCATCAGGACGGGGGGCCGCGCCCGAAAATCATCGGCGGGCTATGATCTGACCAATCTCTTCATCGGCTCGGAAGGCACCTTGGGGGTCGTCACCGAGATCCAGGTCCAGGTGCACGGGATACCGGAAGAGACGATCGCCGCAGTCTGCGCCTTCGAGACGCTGGAGGGGGCGGTCAATACCGTCATCGAGGCCGTCCAGTACGGCCTGCCGCTGGCGCGCATGGAGCTTCTGGACGAACTGTCGATGGCGGCCTTCAACGCCTATGGCCAGTCCGACTATGCGGTGGCCCCGACGCTGTTTCTGGAATTCCAGGGCCAGGGCGTGGCCATCGACGAACAGGCCCAGATCGTTGCCGAGCTGTGCGCCGGCAACGGCGGCGGCGAGTTTCGCTGGGCGCGGGCCCAGGAGGAACGGGATGCGCTGTGGGATGCCCGGCACAAGGCCTATTTCGCGGCCCTGGCCCTGGCCCCAGGCAAGGTGGCTCTGGTCACGGACGTCTGTGTACCGGTCTCGCGGCTGGCCCAGGCGATTCTGGAAACGCGCCAGGACATCGATGCGTCGGGCGTCACCGGTCCGATCCTGGGCCATGTCGCCGACGGCAATTTCCACTGCATCCTTCTGGTCGACCGCGACGATCCGAATGAGGTCGCCGCCGCCAAGGGTCTCAGCAACCGGATGGTCAGCCGCGGCCTGGATATGGGCGGCACCTGTACGGGCGAACACGGCATCGGCCTGGGCAAGCAGCAGCATCTGCTGCGCCAGCACGGCGAGGCTGTCGATGTCATGGTCGATATCAAGCGCGCCCTGGATCCTGCCGGCCTGATGAACCCCGGCAAGATCTTCGCCTCGGACACCTGATCGGCGTCAGCCGGTTGCTGGAAGGCGCTGGCGGAGACGGAGGGATTCGAACCCTCGGTACCGGTTACCCGGTACGACGATTTAGCAAACCGTTGCCTTCAGCCACTCGGCCACGTCTCCAGCAGGCGGGTGACCTACCGGGCGCGGACCGGTTCCGCAAGTGCCAGATGCGCTCGCATTAACGGGATTTGCACAGCCATGGGTCACATTGCGCCCATGCCGACCTCAGCTCGCGCCCTTCGACCTGACGACCCCGCTCGCACCCAGGGGCTTGACGCCGCAGGCCTGCAGGCCCTGGCGGCTGCCGCCGTCGCCGCTCAGGATCCGCGCAATCGCCGCGGGCCCTTCCGTCCCGAAAAGCTGGTCACCAGCCGGACCCGTCAGGCCGAACGCCTGTCCTCCTTCTATTTTCGCGGCATTGATGCCGCCGCCCTGATCGGCCTGACCCTGGCGATCGGATGGATGTCGGGCGCGGCGCTGATGACGCTTCCGTTCGCGGCGGTGCTGCCGCTGGGCATAGCTCTTGCCGTGTCGCTGGCGGGGCTGCGCATCATGCGGCTCTACGGCTTCGGGCGCGGCGAACGGCTGGACCTACACCTGATCCGCGTGGCGACCGCCATGGGCCTGGGCGGACTGATCGGCAGCGCGGCGGCGATGCTGACCGGCCAATCAGCGCAACTGTCGGCCCTGCTCGAATGGGGACTGGCTGCGACCCTTCTGACCGGCGTCCTGCACGCCGTGTGGTGGGGCATCGTCAACCAGTGGCGCGCCGAGGGGCGTCTGACCCCGTCCGTCGCCATCGTCGGGGCCACCAAACACGCCGAACGGCTGATCGCCGACGCGCTTCGCCGGCGCGATATCAACGTCCTGGGCATCTTTGACGACCGCCTGGCGCGGTCGCCTGATGCCGTGGTCGGGGTGCCGGTCCTGGGGGACCTGGACGCGCTGATAGGCCACCGGTTGACGCCGTACCTTGATCACATCGTTGTCGCGGTCGATCCTTCGGCGCGCGCGCGGGTCAGTCAGATCACTCAGCGCCTGGCCGCCCTTCCCAACGCAGTTTCACTCGTGGTGGATCAGGAGGGCGAAGCCGCACGCGACGTTTCCCTGGCAAGGCTGGCCAAGTCTCCCCTGGCCTCCATCGACGGCGCTCGCGATCCCGACAAGGCCGCCTTCGCCAAGCGGCTTCAGGACCTGATCATTGGCGGCCTGATGCTGGTGGGCCTCGCGCCGCTGCTGGCGTTGATCGCCCTGGGCATCAAGCTGGATAGCCCCGGCCCGGTCTTCTTCCGCCAGCGCCGGCACGGCTTCAACAATGAGGAAATCCGGGTCTGGAAATTCCGCTCGATGCGCCACGAGGCCGCCGACGCCACCGCCGCGCGCCAGGTCACGGCCGATGACGACCGTATCACCCGTTTCGGCAAGTTCCTTCGCAAGACCAGCCTGGATGAGCTGCCTCAGTTGTTCAATGTCATCCAGGGCGAAATGTCCCTGGTCGGCCCGCGTCCGCACGCCATCGGCATGAAGACCGGCGAAACCGAATCCGCCCGGCTGGTTGCCGAATACGCCCACCGTCACCGGATGAAGCCCGGCATGACGGGGTGGGCCGCCATCAACGGGTCGCGCGGCCCCCTGCATTCTGCGGGGGATGTGAAACGCCGGGTGCAGCTCGACATCGACTATATCGAGCGCCAGTCGTTCTGGCTGGACCTGTGGATCATTCTGGTGACCGCGCCCGTCCTGCTGGGCGACCGGTCGTCGGTTCGCTAGCCCGATGTTCTGGCGCGGCCTGATCGGCTATCTGCCGGCCAATATCGTTCAGGGCGTGGTCGGCGTCCTCACCCTGCTGTTCTTCACGCGCCTGCTTAGCGCGGAGCAGTTCGGCCAGTACGCCCTCGCCTTTTCGATCATGAGCATCGCTCATGTCGGGGTCTTCACCTGGCTGGAAGCAGCCATGGCCCGCTTCTGGGCAGCCCAGACGACCGAAGCGGAGATGCGAAGCCACTTCGCCACCCTGTATCGCTATTTTGCGGTCCTGCTGGCCGTCTATGTCCCGGTCGCGGCCTTGCTGGTGTGGGTCTGGCCGTTGCAGCCGGATCTGAAAGCAGCCGTGGCGATCGGCCTGACGGGCGTGCCGGTCCGCTCAGCCTACAATCTCATTCAGGAACGCCGCCGGGCCTCCGGGTCGGTCGCCGCCGCCGCCAGCCTCGACATGGCTGTCACCATCGGTGCCTTTCTCGTGGGCCTGGCCGCAGTCGCCATGGGGGCCGGAGGCTCGGCCCCGCTGATCGGCCTGGCGCTCGTGCCCTTCATGGCAGCCCTCATCTTTACCCCCGGCGAGCACCGCCGTGGTCAACGGGGCGTGGTGCGTCGAAGCCGGGCCTGCGACTATGCCCGCTACGGCTATCCGGTGGCCGCATCCCTGATCCTGGCGCTGGTGCTGTCGTCGACAGACCGCCTGGTTCTTGCCGCCTTTCTCGATGAGGCCGCCGTGGGGGCCTATCACGCGGGATACAGCCTGGCGAACCGGACACTGGATGTGATCTTCATCTGGCTCGGAGCCGCCTCCGGGCCGGCCCTCGTCATGGCCCTGGAGCGCGGCGGGGCCAGTGCCCTCAGGACCGCCGCCCGCGAACAGGCCTCGACCTTTCTGCTGATTGCCCTGCCGGCCGCCGCCGGTCTGGCCCTGGTGGCCCAACCGCTGGCGCAGTTGGTGATCGGCGAGCAACTGCGGGACACGGCGGCAGCCGTAACCCCCCTGATCGCTCTGTCGGCCCTGATGGCCGGGCTGACGACCTACTATTTCCATCAGGCCTTCACCCTGTCGCGCCGGACCGGGCTGCTGCTTCAGGCCATGGCCATTCCTGCAGCGGTCAATCTCCTGCTCAATCTGGTGCTGGTGCCGCGCATGGGCGTGATGGGTGCGGCCCTGGCAACGGCGATCAGCTATGGCGTCGGGGCCGTCGCGTCCTGGGGCCTGGGACGGGGGGCCATCAGCCTGCCTGTGCCCTGGGACGCCCTGGTCCGGTGCGGCCTGGCGAGCATCATCATGGCCGTGGCCGTCGCCCAGATGCCGGCGTTGGGCGGCATTCAGGAACTGCTGACCAAGGCTGGCGTCGGGATCGTCGTCTATGCCGTTGCGGCCTGGCTGCTGAATGCCGCCGATGTGCGGGGCCACGGATCACGGGTTCTCAAGATTTTTCAGGCAAGGTGGGCGGCATGACAAACTCGGCCCCCACGCCCCGCGCCATCACCGATAACGAGACCTGGGCCTCGATCCGCCCGGCTCTGTCGGTGCTCATCCCCTTCTATCGCGACGATCCGAGCGACCTGATCGAGGCGCTGTCCGAGGAGGCTCCGGCCCTCGCGGGGTCGGTCGAACTCATCGTCCTCGACGACGGGTCCGGCGATGATGAGCTGGCCGAGCGGGTCCGCAACCGCATCCGGGCGTCGCAGCTTCCCGCCCGCTTCATCCGGCTGAAAAAGAACGAAGGACGTTCTCGCGGACGCAACCGCCTGACCAGTTCGGCCCGCGGCGGCAGCTATCTGTTCCTGGATTCCGACATGCTGCCCGACAGCGGGTCGTTCCTCAGGACCTGGGCCGACCTGGTCGCACGCCAGGACCCCGCCGTGGCCTTCGGCGGCTTCTCGTTGCTGCAGGCCCCCCAGGATGCGGCCTTTGCCGTACACCGGGCCATGTCGCAGCGCTCGGAGTGCATTCCCTACCAGCAGCGCGCGCTGCAGCCCGAGAAGTACGTTTACACCTCCAACCTGCTGGTCCGCCGCGATGTGTTCGTGGCCGAAGCGTTCGATTCGGAGTTCTCGGGCTGGGGCTGGGAGGACGTCGAGTGGGCCATGCGGGTCGCGCGCCGGTTCCGCGTCATCCATCTGGACAATCCCGCCACGCATCTCGGCCTGGAGAGCGCCGACCGGCTGGCCGGCAAGTACGAACAGTCGGTCGCCAACTTCGCTCGCGTCGTTGACCGGCACCCCGATTTCGTCAGCCAGTATCCCAGCTATCGCGTCGCCCGACTGCTCAAGAAAGCGCCCGGTGTGCGCCAGTGGCGACCGTGGTTCAAGCGCGTTGCGTTGAACGAAAACCTGCCGGTGCCGGCCCGCGCCTTTTCGCTCAGACTGTATCGCGCGGCCCTCTATGCGGAGGCCGTGTGACGCTCGCCGCACCCTATTCCCCGGATCGTTCGCTCAAGGGCAAGCTGCGCCGGCGCTGGGCGCGGGTGGTGCATCGTCGCCCCCTTGCATCGGTGTTTGATCGCCCGGTCGTCTCCATCAGCTTTGACGACGCGCCGCTGTCGGCGGCGACGGTCGGGGCCGAGGTCCTCCAGGCGAACGGCGCGCGCGGAACCTACTATGTCTGTGCCGGTCTGGATGATCAGCCGGGTCATATGGGCGACTATGCCGATCGCCGGGTGTACGCCGACCTGTCCGTGCGCGGTCACGAGATCGCGTGCCATACCTTCAGCCATCTGGATTGCGGCAAGGCGGCGGCCCGCGACATCCTCGACAGTGTCGACCGCAATGCTGAGGCGCTGGCAGAGGTCGCCCTGCAGACCACGCATTTCGCCTATCCCTATGGCGACGTCTCGCCCGAGGCCAAGCGCGCGCTTCAGGACCGCTTCGGCTCTCTACGCGCGCTGCATCCGGGCCTGATCCGGCGCGGCAGCGACCTGAATCAGCTGCCGGCCGTGGGGATCGAGGGGCGTGACGGTGAGGCCCATGCCGAACGCTGGATCGACCGCGCCCTGGACCAGTCGGCCTGGCTGATCCTCTACACCCACGATGTGCGCGAACAGCCGTCGGACTGGGGATGTACGCCCGAAGCCCTGGACCGCCTGATCCGCCGAGCCACCGCAGGCGGGGCCGAGATCCTGCCGGTCGGAACCGTCCTGCGCGGGCGGACGCACTAGACATGACCCGCGTGGCCGTCCTCATCCCGACGCTTCGCCGCCCGGCCCAGTTGGAAGCGGCTATTCGCTCGGTCATGGCCCAGACCGGCCCGCTCGGCCAGCCCGACGAGATGGTCGTTTCCGACAACGACCCGGACGGGTCGGCCCGCGCGACGGTCGAGGCGATACGCTGCCAAGCGCCCTTCCCGATCAAATACGTCCATGTTCCGACCCCGGGCATCTCGACGGCTCGCAATGCCGCCCTGGCGACGACCGAAGCCGAACTGATCGCCTTTCTGGATGACGACGAGATCGCATCGCCCGGATGGCTGTCGGCTCTGAGACATAGCCAGGCCCAACTGGGTGCCGAGGTCGTGTTCGGACCGATCCAGGGGCGCGCACCGGGTGCCGCCGAAGCCGATCGGGCCTATCTCGAGAGGTTCTTCGGGCGCGCCGGGCCCCAGACAGATACCCTGATCCCCGCACCGTTCGGCTGTGGCAACTCCCTCTTTGTTCGGGCCCGGACTCTGGTGGGTCCGACGCCCTTCGACCTGTCGGCCGATCAGTCTGGCGGCGAAGACGACGCCCTGTTTCAGGTCCTGCGGCAACAGGGCGTGCGCTGGGGCTGGTCAGCCGGGGCCTGGGTCGAAGAGGCGGCACCACCGCATCGGGCGCGGCTGTCGTACGCCATGGCTCGGGCCTTCGCCTTCGGCCAGGGGCCGGCCCAGACCGCCGCCAGGGAAGGCAACTGGCTGGGCGTGGGGCGCTGGATGGTCATCGGGGCCGGACAGTTCGTGGTGTTCGGTGCCACGGCGGCGGTTCAATGGTTGATCGGCGGGGCTCACAAAGCCGACTGGACGGATCGCGCGGTTCGCGGCCTGGGCAAGATGTTCTGGATGAAGCCGTTCGAGCCGCAGTTCTATGGCCTGGCCGAACTGAAGCGGACCCAGCGTTCGGGCTGAATTTCGCCCAGGGCCAGCTTGGTGGCGATCGCCACGAACAGCACCCAGCGCATGTCGTTCCAGGTCAGGGTGATGCTCTCGGTCAGCATGCCCATCGTATAGGCGGCCATGAACGGCAGGGCGACCCAGGCCCCCTCGCCGCCGGCGAAGGTGATCCACATCGTGCGGCACCAGGTCTCGATGAACCAGAAGCCGAACAGGATGACGCCGACCAGGCCGATGTTCAGCCAGATCTCCATCCAGCCATTATGGGCGTGGCTCGCCCGGAATCCCGCGTAGTGGGTGATCCAGGCCAGCGGCGCAAAGGTATCCGTATCGTCCCAGATCGCCCCATAGCCATAACCGGCCCATTCATGGCCGACCATGACGCGATTTATGCCGTCCCAGATCTCGGTGCGTCCCGTCAGGCTGGCGTCCTTCCCCAGCAAGCCAAAGACCGCATCGGCTGCAAACAGCCAGATGCAGGCGATCAGCATCACCCCGACAACGCCGATCCAGGCCGAAGCCACGCCTGCCGCAGGTCCCTTTCGGACCAGCCAGACAAAGCCGACGCAGCCGACCATCAGGATGAGAACGACCAGCGACGTCTTGGATGTCGACAAGGCCAGAAGCAGCACACAAAGTCCGGCGAACCCTGACCACAACTTGCGCCGCCTGGGCACCAGCACGGCCGCCGCCAGACAGAAGCCGAAGCCGACGGCCATGTTGCCGCCGAGGTTGTTCTTCTCCAGCCAGAGGCCGCGCCAGGCCCCCGGGAAGGTCGACGACATCAGCCCCCAGTCCGGCTTGATCAGCGCAATCAGAATGGAGAGGGCCGCCAGGATGGCGAAGGCGGTGGCGACCACCTCCGTCATGGTCGGCCAGCGAAAGCGGGCCGCCAGCGCCACCCCGCCCAGACAGGTGAAGCTCAGCGCCACCAGGCGGCGCACCGTCGCCGCCGGCTCGACCGACCAGAACCACGACGCCGCCACCAGCATCAGAAGCAGGATCAGCAGGGGCGACTTCAGATAGCCCAGGAGCGTGCGCGGCACGGCTCCGGCGACCAGGAACAATCCGGCCGCATAGGCCGGGAAATAGATCAGCCGGATCAGTGGCCCCTCGGTCGTGGAGGACCCATAGCCCATGACCGGGCCGAGCCAGCCCTGGGAATAGATCAGGATCATCAGCACGCCGCTGACGAAGGCCATGACATCCAGGGCGGTTGGACGCGCCTCGGCCTGGGCGCGAACGTCCGCCACCGACCACAGCCGGGCGGTCACCCCATCACCCGCCTGAGGAAGGAAGGCGGCTCGACCTCAGCCCTGTTGAAGACGAGCCCGGCGCAGCGGGCCCCGGCGCTCTCGAGTTCGTCGCGCAATCCCGCCCCCATGGAGGCGTCCGCAGCCCCTGCCGCGACAACCAGCACCACGGCATCGGCGAACGGGGCCAGGACCAGGCCGAAGTCCGAGCGATCGGCGGCGGCCGTATCGATGATCACCGTCTCGGCATGACGCCGCATGGCATCCCAATAGGCCCCACGCGGCAGGGCCACGGCGCGCTGGCCGGCCCGAAGGACATCGGCGCGAAAGTGCGTGATCCAGAGCCGGCGTCCCAGGCACGGACGCGCCAACAACAGGCGCGCGTCGGCGATCGGCCGGCCGTCTCGCCCCCTGAGCCCGGGCTGGACCGTGAAGAAGGCGGACCCGTTTGGAGACGCATTGGCCCAGCGGCCAAGGCTACCGAACCGTTCGGCATCCTGGGCGATCAGACCCAGTTGGGTCTGATTGTTGAGGTCGGCATCGACCAGCCAGACGGGCTTGCGTGCCCGCACCGCGGCCAGGCGCGCGAATTCACGGGCGACCGTAGAGGTCCCCTCTCCCGACGTCGCGGAAATGAACTGGATGACGCGGCCACGATCGGGGCGACCGGGGCCGAGCGACGCCCAGAGGGCCGCCATCTCGTGTGTCAGGTCCACCATGGTCGAATCACATTCCGCGCACTTTCCACGGGAAAGGCTAGCACAATCGCCACCTTAGCGACTCTTGGAAGGCGTCACCGCCAGAACCGGCAGATGAAGCGTGCGCGACGCCGAGCCGGCCGTCTCGAAACGCCGCCCCAGAAACACCCGCATCAGCCCGACACAGAGCGCCGTAAAGGCGGCGAACAGGAAGGCGAGCACCAGGACCGGCTTGCGAAGGCTGGTGGCGCGATCCGGGGGATTGGCCGCAGCGATGACGCGAACATTGTCGGCCCCGCCACGCGCCAGGTCGGCTGAGGCGCTGGACTGGACCTGGCGGGCGGTGAAATCGCGATAGGCAGTCGACAGGACTTCGCGCTCGGCGGAAAGCGCGCCGTTGCGGCTTTCCAGGGCAACCAGCTGCGACTGACGTTGCTCCAGGGTGGCGACCTGGCTGGCCAGCACGCCGCGACGGGCCGCCAGGGAATCGCGTTCCGCCTGAGCTCGGACGCGGTCCATCTCCAAATCCTGCCAGACAGGATTGGGTCCCAGCCGTTGATCGCGGACGCCGCCGGCCTGACCGCTGCGGGCCAGGGCTTCGAGCTGGGTGATCTGGGCGTCGATGTCGCGCACGGGCGGGGCATCGGGCTGATAGCGGCCCAGCAGTTCCTCGCGGTCGGCTCTCAGCTCAACGATCTGGCTCTGGACCGACAGATTCAGATCTTCCTGAAGCGTGATCTGGGGCGGGATCCCGGCCATCTCGGCGCGCAGGGCGGCCAGGCGACCATCGGCCTGACGCAGTTGGGCCTCGACCGAGAGCAGCTCATTGTAGGTCGTCTGATAGCTGCCGCCGACCGCCTCGCGCTCGATAGCAAAATCGCCGATGTCATTCTCGTCGAGGAACTGCTCATAGGCACGATCGGTATCATCCTGCTGGCGTTCGATGGCGTCGCGCTGCTCGGCCAGCAGCGGCGTCGTGGTGTCCCGGAAGACCTCCAGTCGATAGACCTGATAGGTCGCGACAATCTGGTTGAGGATACGGGCGGCCTCGGCGCTGTCATGGCCCTTGTAGGCCAACTGGATGACGCCGGTGTCAGGCGCGGTTCCCACTTCCAGGCTGCGGCCCAGTGCAATGACAGCAGCGGTACGGCGCTCTTCCGGCGTGCCGTGGGCGCTCGCGCCGAGGACGGCTTCGGGCCCCACCTCCTCGACCACGCGCTGGTGCAGCCCCGCGCTGGTCAGAATCGCCGCCTCGGACTGAACGACGTCCGTCACCTCGGGAATGGCCCCTCGGGCCGCATCCCCGGCACGCGGCTCATAGACATACTCCTGGCTCAGTTGAACCAACAGACTCGAATAGGCGGTATAGGTCTTGGGTAGCGCCAGGGCGGCCACGGCTCCGAGCGCGAACAACACCACAAAAACAAGCAGGACCAGCAGGCGCTCGCGCCAAAGCAGCGTGACCAGATCGTCCCAGCCATGGCGCGGCCGCGACGACCAGGTCAGGCGCGACCGGCCTGCGCCATATCCACCTGTCTGTCCTTGCATAGGCATGGAAAGCGCGACTCGCCTCATGGTTAACAACTGCCACCTTTGAGGGGCGTGCGTTAACTGCTGGTTACGTTTTGGCGGTAAGGCTCGACCCTGTTCAGCAAAGAGTCGTCAAAAACCATGACGCCCAGCCGCCGCACCCTTCTGACCCTGATCGCAGGCTCGTCCCTGACGGCTGCCTGTGGCGGGGCCGGACTGTCCCGATATCCCGTTGCCGGTTACGGCCGCGCCGGCGGTAGCAGCCCGGGCGGATCGACCGGCTTTGCCGACATCGGCTTTTCCGACTGGAGCGACGAAGAGCCGGAGTACCTCCTTTATCCCGGCGACCAGATCGACGTCCGCACGCCGAGCGCTCCAGAACTGAACCAGCAGCTGACCGTGGGGCCGGACGGTCGCATCTCCATGCCTCTGATCGGCCAGATCATGGCGGCGGACCGGACCCTGTTCGAGGTCGAATCGGCTCTGGTGACGGCCTATACGCCGATCCTGCGGCGACCGGAGGTCGAGGTTGTCCTGCGTCAGGCCGGGCCGCTCAAGGTCTGGGTTGATGGCGAGGTTCGCACCCCGGGCGTTTACGACATGCCCGGCGACATCGACGCCTATCAGGCCGTCATCATGGCCGGGGGATTCCTGGCGTCGGGTCGGCGTGACGAGGTCGGCCTGATTCGGCGCGGCCCGGGCGGACGGCGGATGATGCGCTCCATCGACCTGTCGCGCGGCGACATGGAACACATCGCCCTGCGCCGCATGGACATCGTCTATGTGCCGCGCACCACCCTGGCAGAGGTCGCGGTCTTCTTCGGCCAGATCCGTGAGGCCCTGCCGATCGGCTTCACCTATGCCATCAACGGCCAGTATCAGCAGTTCTGATCCGACCGCCTGATCCGTCATCGGAAATTGTCGGCATCCACAGGTCGGGCGAATTCACCCCCAGCGGATCGGCACGACCGCCCTTGGCGTGGCCATGGGCGATAGGCCAAAGGGTTAACGCCCATGACCTCCCTCGCCCTTGCCCCCGTCCCGTCCGAGACTGACCCCGAGGTCAATTCGCTGCCGCACAACCTGGAGGCGGAGCAGGCGATCCTGGGGGCGTTGCTGTTCGACAACCAAGTCACCGAGAGGCTGAGCGACAAGCTTTCGGGCAAGCATTTCTACGAGCCGTTCCATCAGCGCCTGTTCGATGCCATCGATGAGCACGTTCGCCAGGGCCTACTGGCCGACCCCAACATCCTGGTCGAGCGGTTCCGGCGCGACGCCGCCTTCGAGGAACTGGGCGGTATCCGCTATCTGGCCGATCTCGTCGACCGGGCCCCGCCCGGTTCGCACGCGGCCGACTATGGAAGGCTGGTCTATGACCTGGCGCTGCGGCGCGACCTGATCCGCATCGGCGGCGACATCGTCAAACAGGCCCCGGAGCCCGGCAAGGATGCGCGCGAGCAGATCGAACTGGCCGAACAGTCGCTCTACACCCTGGCGGAAACTGGGGCCTCATCGACCGGGTTTGTTCCATTTTCCAATGCCTTGGCTGGCGCTGTTGATATGGCCGCCGAGGCCTTTCAGCGTGAAGGCGGCCTGGCCGGCCTGTCGACGGGCCTGGCCGACCTCGACCAGAAGCTGGGCGGTCTGTATCCCTCTGACCTGTTAATCCTGGCGGGCCGCCCGTCGATGGGGAAGACGGCCCTGGCGACCAACATCGCCTTCAATGTGGCCCGCCACTACGCCTGGGAGCCGACGCCGGATGGTCGCAAGACGACCTCGGGCGGGGTGGTCGCTTTCTTCTCGCTGGAAATGAGCGCCGAGCAGCTGGCCATGCGTATCCTGGCCGATGCCTCGGGCGTGTCGTCGGACCGGTTGCGCAAGGGCGAGATCGACGCCTCTGATTTCGGGCGGGTGCGCGACGCCGCCATCGAGATCGGCGAGGCCCCCCTGTTCATCGACGCCACCGGCGGCCTTCCCATCGGCAAGCTGGCTGCGCGCGCGCGTCGTCTCAAGCGCGCCGAGCACGGCCTGGACCTGATCGTCGTGGACTACCTCCAGTTGGCCACGGCCGTCGGCGAGGGGCGTCGCGACATGAACCGGGTCCAGGAGGTGTCGGAGATCACCCAGACCCTGAAGGCCCTGGCTAAGGAGCTGAATGTGCCGGTGGTCGCCCTGTCGCAGTTGTCGCGCCAGGTCGAGAGCCGCGAAGACAAGCGGCCCCAGCTGTCCGACCTTCGCGAATCCGGCTCGATCGAACAGGATGCCGATGTGGTGATGTTCGTCTATCGGGAGAGCTACTATCTGGGCCGCACCGAGCCTCGGGAAGGCTCCGAAGAACACCTGAAATGGCAGCAGGACATGGACGAGGTGCGCGGCAAGGCCGAGGTCATCATCGGCAAGCAGCGTCACGGTCCGATCGGCACCGTCAAGGTCAGCTTCGACGAGAACACCACCCGCTTCGGCAACCTGGCCCAGCCAGGCCGGTACGAGCCGCGCTAGGGCGTCGTTCGACAGGGGTGAACCGCCGGTCCGACCGGACTTGCGCCCCCCTGAACAGGATCTGCGCGCCCGGCGATTTTCCGCAAATCGGGCCCGGCTTCCGGCGGTCGTCTGGTTTCCACTCATTAAGGTTTCCGGCGCATTCTTCCCGAGAATTTCTTGGGAGCACCGCGCGGATGCCGATGCCTGTGGAAGCGCTGGAAGAGGCCCTGCGGCTTGCCTTTCCAGATGCCGAAATCCAGATCACAGACCTCGCCGGTGACGGCGATCACTACCGCGCGTCCATCATCTCAGATTCATTCAAAGGCCTGTCGCGTGTGCGCCAGCACCAGCTTGTCTATGCCGCACTGGGCGGTCGGATGGGCGGCGAGTTGCACGCCCTGGCTCTCGAAACCCGGCCCCATTCAGGTTCCTGATCATGCGCTATCGCCCCTTTGGACGCTCCGGTCGATCTGTATCGGACCTGACCCTGAACCTCAGCGAGCGCACCATCGCCCGCGGCAAGGCCTCCGGGCCGGCTCTGGTGACCGAGGCCATGGAGCACGGCATCAACAGCTTCCATCTGGAGACGCCCGACCCCGTTCTGGGGGAATTGGTCGGACGGGCGATCGCCGGGGTGGATCGGCGGCTCCTGTTCGTGGCCACGCGGGTCGGCAACCTCCACCGTCGAGGTCAGGTCGAGCGTGACCTGTCGCCTGCCGGCGTGACGGCTGCCATCGACCAGCTGCTGGTGGCTTCAGGCCTCGAGCATCTGGACATGGTGCTGCTGGACCAGCCGGCAGAGTCTGAATTGTCCCATGCCACGCTCGCCGCCCTGAAGGCCCAGCGCGCTTCTGGCCGGATCCTGATGCTCGGCATCGCCGGCCAGGGCGCGGTCATGGACGCCTATGTTTCGACCAACGCCTTCGATACCTTGGCCACACCCTTCAATGTCCATTCCGACTGGGCGACGCGAAACCGTGTGCGCGCCGCTGTGGATCGCGACATGGCGGTGCTCGGCTACGACTTCCTTCCGAGCGAGCTTTCGTCGCTCAAACAGGTCGAGGCCGGGGCTTCGCCCCAGCGTGGCCTCTTTGGCTGGGGACGCGGCAATGCGTCGAAACAGGACCCCTATTTCAAGGGCGTCGGCACCTTTGCCTTCCTGCATCAGACGCCCAATTGGACCCCTGATGAGATCTGCCTGGCCTATGCCCTGTCAGAGCCGACAATCGCCAGTGTCGTGGTCGATACGACCGATTCCCGGCACCTGGCCCGGCTGGCGGACCTGCCGGAACGGGCCATGCCGCCGGGGCTGGCCGCCCAGATCGAAATGGCGCGGGTCAACATGGCGGCGGCGCGCTCGGCTTGACCCGGCCCTGTCGGGTGCCTAGCTGAAGGCCACACTGAAAAGGCTGCCTCCCGTGACCGACACCCCGACGACCGAAACCGACCCGAACCCCGTCCACGCCTTCATCGCCCAGACGGTGGCCGAACATCCCGTGGTCCTGTTCATGAAGGGCACGCCCGACGCGCCGCGCTGCGGCTTCTCGGGCATGGTCGTCCAGGTGCTCGACCATATGAGCGTGCCTTTTGTCGGCGTGGATGTCCTTCAGGGCGAGGAGCTGCGCGACGGCATCAAGTCCTTCTCCGACTGGCCGACCATTCCCCAGCTCTATGTGAAGGGCGAGTTCATCGGCGGCGCAGACATCGTCAAGGAAATGTTCCAGTCCGGCGAACTTCAGGCCCTGATGACCGAGAAGGGCGTGGCGGGCGAGGCGTGAGGCGCGAGCTTCAGCCCCGCGAGGATCGCGAGGTCTTCGTCGTCCCCCTGGCCGTAGCCGACGCCGACATCGACGAGAACGGCCATGTCAACAATGTGGTCTATGTCCGCTGGCTTCAGGAGGTCGGCACGGCCCACTGGCTGGCCCGCTTCGACACCGAGGCACGCGGTACTTGGTCGTGGGTCGCCTCGCGGCATGAGGTCGACTATTTCCGCGCCCTGCCGCCGGGTTCGAAACCCGTCGCACGCACCTGGGTCGGCGATCCGCAAGGCGCGCGCTTCAACCGCTATGTGCGGATCGAAAACGACGCCGGCCAGCTCTGCGCGCAAGGCGTTAGTGAATGGGTCCTGGTCGACGGCGCGACGATGCGACCGAGCCGGATACCGGCTGAGCTGCTGGGTCCGTTCGAAACCTAATCCTCTGACGCCGGGGAGAGGAAGAACGACAGGGTCGCCGCGCCGATAGCGCCATCCGGCATACCCAGAACGCGGGTGATATGGCCGCCCACGCGCCAGACAGGTCCCGTCAGACTGATGCTCTGCTCATATGTGCCGCCAGCCCCCCGTTCGGACCGCGTCCAGTCTCCGCCCATTTGGTCCGTGACGCGCACCAGCCCCTCTTCGAGCCACTCAGGCGAGAACGACCCGTCACTCACCCTGACGCCGCAGGTGCCGGCCGTCGGATTCCGATTGGACACGAAATAGACGAGGACGTCCGCCTCCCCACCCTGCCCGTCCGACCATTCGTATCTGCCCACGCCTGCTCGCGTGAAACCAGCCTGCTCCAGCCAGGCGGTCGTCTCAGACCTTGCTTGGCCCTGCATATGGGCTACGCACAGGCCAAGGCCATCAAACACCCGATCGCGCGCCTGGGGCGTGGCATCAGGCTGCGCGATCAAGAAGCCCAGAGCGGCGAAAAAGACGGTCATGCGCTTCCCCTTTCTTTGATCGTGCCCCCACCCGGGGGTCTCCCGCAATCCCCCGTCAGCTAACGTCAGGGGCAATGAAAAAGGCCCCGGATCGCTCCGGGGCCTTTCCAATTCTGAGGATCGTCGCGCCGCTTACGAGGCGTAGTATTCGACGACCAGGTTCGGTTCCATCTTCACGGCGTAGGGAACCTCGGCCAGTTCCGGCACGCGGATCATGCGAACCGAGAAGCCACGATCACCGATTTCCAGATAGTCGGGAATGTCGCGCTCGACCGACTGCATGGCTTCCAGAACCAGCGCCATGCTGCGCGACTTTTCCTTGACCTCAACGACGTCGCCCAGCTTCACGCGGTAGGAGGCGATGTTCACCTTCTTGCCGTTGACGGTGACATGGCCGTGGTTGACGAACTGGCGCGCGGCCCAGACGGTCGGGACGAACTTGGCGCGATAGACGATGGCATCCAGGCGCTGTTCCAGCAGGCCGATCAAGAGCTCGGAGGTGTTGCCCTTGCGGCGCGCGGCCTCATCGTAGGTACGACGGAACTGCTTTTCAGTCAGGTTGCCGTAGTAGCCCTTGAGCTTCTGCTTGGCCTTCAGCTGCAGGCCAAAGTCCGAGACCTTGGACTTGCGGCGCTGGCCATGCTGGCCGGGGCCGTACTGGCGCTTGTTGACCGGGGACTTGGACCGGCCCCACAGGTTTTCACCCATGGCGCGGTCGATCTTGTACTTGGCGCTGTGGCGCTTCGACATACGTCGTCTCTCTATCGTGATGCGGCCCGGCCTCCCCGGTATTGGGAAGGCGATCTCAACGGCGGTCCACGCATCGTCCGTAATAGATCGCGCCCCGGTTTTGGCCGGGGCGTGAAGGCGCGGCTTATGGCGGATCAGTCCGTCGAAGTCAAATCGCGAACGCGCCGTTCCAGCACCCTGCCCCGCCCCCGCGCCAGGGCGACAATCATGCCCCTGAGGGTGCGGACCTCCTGGGACGAAAGATCGGCGCGATTCAGCATCGCCCGGATCGCCCGCATCATCGTCGGCTTCTTTTCCGGCGGATGAAAGAAGCCGCCGTTCTCCAGCTCGACTTCGAGATGCCCGAACATGCCTTCAACCTCGGCGGCGGGGGCCGGCGGCTCCGCCTCGCCGAAGATACCGGGCGGCCCGGCATCGACCGCGACGCGCCACTCATAGGCATTGATCGACACCGCCTGGGCCAGGTTCAGCGACCGGTGCCGCTCATCCACGGGAATAGTGACGATGGCCTGGCAGAGCACCAGTTCGTCGGTCTCCAGCCCTGTCCGCTCGCCCCCGAACAACAGGCCGACCTTCTGGCCCGACGCGGCGCGCGCATGCAGGTCGGTCGCGGCCTCGCGCGGGGTGATGATCGGCATCCTGAGGCCTCGTGGCCGTCCCGTCGTGGCCAGCACCCGCTCCAGGTCGGCCACCGCCTCGGCCACGGTGTCGAACACCTGCACGCCATCCAGAACCCAGTCCGCGCCCGAGGCCGCCGCCCAGGCCCGATCTTGGGGCCAGCCGTCGCGCGGATTGACCAGCCGGAGATCGACCAGGCCGAAATTGGCCATCACGCGCGCGACCGCCCCGATGTTCTCGGCGAGCTGGGGCTTATCCAGAATGACGATGGGAGCAGCAGTTTCAGACATGACTAGAGATCAAAGACCAGAGAAGCGGACAGGCCCACTGGGCCATAGACATAGGCCACCTCGGTCCTGAGGTCGCGGGCCATGGCGGCGATAATCGTCTTGCCCAGTCCGGTGCCCTTGGGCGAGGCGGCCCCTTCGCCCACGCCAACGCCGTCGTCTTCCACCGTCAGGCGGGCGCGATTGTCACCGTCTCGCACCAGCCGGACGCGGATTTCGCCGCTGCCGTCAGGGTAGGCGTATTTGACCGCATTGGTCACCAGTTCAGCCACCAGCACCCCGACCGCCACCGTGCGGTCCGTCGAGGTCGTCAGCGGCTCGGCCTCGACGGTCAGGGAACAGGCGCGCTCGCCGGGGCACAGCGACTGGCGAAGCTCGTCAACCAGGCCGGTCAAGTAGCTGTCCAGCTCGACCCGCCCCATATTGTCCGAGGTGTAGAGCTGGCGATGGACGCGAGAGACGGCCTCGATCCGGGCCTGGGTCGCTCGAAACGCCTCCAGTGCCGCCGTGTCCCGAATCGTCCGGCCCTGCAGGGTGATGAAACTCGACACGAGCTGCAGCGAATTGCCGACCCTGTGGTTGACCTCACGCAGCATCGCCTCAGCCCGATCCCGGCTCCGCTCGACCTCGGCCTGGGCCACGACCAGGTCCTGGGTGCGCGCATCGACACGCCGCTCCAGATCGCGGTTGGCGTCATCCAGCTCGCTATGGGCCTGCCGGATGGCCTGGAAACTCCTGGAAAACTGAAAGATCGCCAGGGCGGCGACCAGAACGATCAGGACCGACGCCAGGCTGCTGAACCAGAGATTGATCTGTCGGGCGCGTTCGGCGGCCCTTCGCCCCTCGTCCAGGCGTCCCATGAGGATGTGGTCGATGGCGTCAAATCGGGCTTCCAGCTCACTCAGAACCTGTGTGCTGCGCGAGGATCGCAGGACCGCCAGGGCCTGGTTGAAACGGCCGGCCTCCATGTCACGAACGACCTGCTGGGTGATCCCCATGGATTCGTCGATCAGCGGTCGGGTGTCGTCCAGTCGGCGCAGCAACTCAGGATCGTCGAGCAGCAGGGCCCGCACCTCGCCGAAATATACCATGATCTCATGGCGGGCCTCAGCTTCGGCCTGCCGGTAGTTCGCTGACCCGACGAGCAGGAAGCCCCGCTCAGCGGCAACCGCATCGACGATGCTCCGCTCGGTCAGATCCAGGGCTCGCCGGACATCTCGGGAATGCTGAACCGCCAGATATTGTTCTGTCAGCGCATTGGACGCCCAGATGGACAGGCCGTTGGTCGTCAACAGCGCCAGGAAACCGGCCAGAATCAGCACGATGCTGACCCAGCCGAAACCCCGGGACTGGGCTCGGCTCCAGGTCTCTGACCAGGATCGGATCCGAAACGGGACGCTCATCCCGCCTAAGTACGCGGTCTTGCAGACCTAGACCACGCCGATCGTCTTCAGGCGTGCGCGCGGATGAACCTCATTCTGGCTCATGACGACCGTCTGGCCGCGGAAGCGTTCAATGATCGAGCGTACATAGGGCCGGATCATGGGTCCGGTCAGCAGCACGGCGGCATCCCCCGACTGGGCTGCGCGTTCGAACACCTCCCGCACTTCGCGGATGAAGGCCTGAAGCTTGGATGGGGCCATGGCCAGTTGGCGGTCTTCGCCCTGCCCGGCCAGGGACTCGGCAAACGCCATCTCCCATTCGGGCGACAGGGTGATGATCGGCAAGGCCCCGTCGGGGCCCTGGTTCTGATGGCAGATCTGCTTGGCCAGCCGGGTGCGAACGTGCTCGACCAGTTGGGTGACACTGGCGGTATGAGGGGCGGCCTCGGCCAGCCCTTCCAGAATGGTCGGCAGGTCGCGGATCGACACGCGCTCGCGCAGCAGGGCCTGGAGCACCCGCTGAACCGTCGTGGTCGTCACCACAGACGGGATCAGGTCCTCGACCAGCTTCTTCTCCTCGTCCGGCAGGTCCTTCAGCAGCTTCTGGACCTCGGCATAGGACAGGAGATCCGGCATGTTGTCCTTGAGAATCTCGGTCAGGTGCGTCGTCAGCACCGTCGAGGGATCCACCAGGGTGTAGCCGCGGAAGGTCGCCTCTTCGCGCAAGGATTCGTCGATCCAGGTCGCCGGCAGCCCGAAGGCCGGCTCGCGCATATGTTCGCCGGGCAGTTCCACCTGGCGGCCGCCGGGGTCCATGGCCATCAGCTGCCCCAGACGCACCTCACCGCTCCCGGCCTCCATCTCCTTGATGCGGATGGCATAGCCCTGGGTCGCCAGCCGCATGTTGTCGAGGATCCGCACCGGCGGCATGACGAAGCCGAATTCGGCCGCCAGGGTGCGACGCAGGGCCTTGATCTGGTCGGTCAGGCGCCGGCCTTCCAGATCGTTGATCAGGCTCAGCAGGGCATAGCCCAGCTCGATCTTGACGTCGTCGATCGCCAGGGTCGCCGAAATCGGCTCCTCGGCCGGGGCCGCAGGCGCCGCCGCCTCGACCGCGACCGGCTCTTCCTTCTTGCGCCCCAGGCGCCAGGCCAGGAATCCGGCTCCGAAGGCGATGCCGGCAAACGGCAACAGCGGCATGCCGGGGATCAGGCCGATCACGCCCGACGCCGCCGCCACCATGCCCAGAGACACCGGATTGGTCGCCAACTGGTTGACCAAGGCCTTGTCGGCCGAGCCCTCGACCCCCGCCTTGGATACCAGGAAGCCGGCGGCAATCGACACGATCAGAGCCGGGACCTGGGTGACCAGGCCGTCACCGATGGTCATCACGACATAGGAATTGGCCGCGTCACCGGCCGACATCTCGTGCTGCATCATGCCGATCAGGATGCCGCCGATGGCATTGATGGCCGTGATGATCAGCCCGGCGATGGCATCGCCGCGCACGAATTTGGAGGCACCGTCCATGGCCCCGAAGAAGGTCGATTCCTGCTCCAGTTCCTTGCGGCGGCGCTTGGCCTCGGTTTCGTCGATCAGCCCGGCCGACAGGTCCGCGTCGATCGCCATCTGCTTGCCCGGCATGGAATCCAGGGTGAAGCGGGCGCTGACCTCTGCGATGCGGGTCGAGCCCTTGGTGATGACGACGAAGTTCACCACCAGCAGGATCGCAAAGACAATCAGCCCGATGACGAAATTGCCGCTCATCATCAGTTGGCCGAAGCCCTGGATGATCTGGCCGGCGCTGTCGGCCCCTTCGTGGCCGTGGCTGAGGATCAGGCGCGTCGACGCCAGGTTCAGCCCCAGCCGAAACAGGGTCGCGACCAGCAGCACCGTCGGGAAGATCGCGAAGTCCAGCGGCTTCTTGATCAGCAGCGACGTCATCAGGATCAGCACCGATGACATGATCGACACCGCCAGCAGCAGGTCCAGGATCACCGTCGGGATCGGCACGATCAGCAGCACGACGATGAGCAGAACGCCCAGCGCCAGCGCGACCTCGCCACGCATCAGCCAGCCCGCGACCTCCTTGGTCGTCAGACGGTTCGACTGCGGAACGGCGGCATCGGTCATGCGCGGCCCAATTCGATCAGGGCCAGACGCGTGGCCTCTGCGATCAGGGCATCATTGGCGGCATCAGACGAAGCCGGCGTGGCATGATTGTAAGCCGCGACGACAATCGGTGTCCCGGTAGGCGGATACAGGACACCGATATCATTGGTCGGTCCATAGCCGCCGGTGCCGGTCTTGTGTGCAACCGTCCAGCCAGCCGGAACGCCGGCCTTGATACGGCCCACGCCCGTCGGACTGTTGATCATCCAAGCCAGCAACATCGCCTTGTGTTCAGCACTCAGCGGTGTGTCCGCATCAATCAACAGGCGCTTCAGATTCGCGGCCGACTGCAAGGGTTGGATGGTGTCCTTGTCGCCATCCAGCCGATTCATTTCCGGCTCAAAGCGATCGACCCGCGTCTCGAGGTCGCCGATCCCGCGATAGAAGGCCCGCATCGGCTCAAGCCCGCCCATGGCATTCAGCAGAAGATTGGCCGCCGGATTGTCGCTGACCTCGACCGTCCCCTGCATCAAGTCCTGGACCGCAAGAGAGGATCCGATGGCCGGTTCGGTGACCGGAGCATGGTTGACCATATCGGCGCGCGTGATCGGGATCCGGCGATCCAGTTGTTCTTCCCCCTCCTGAACGCGCAGAAAGGTCGCCGCCGCGAGAAACATCTTGAAGGTCGAGCAGTACACGAACCGCTCCTGACCCCGCCACGACAGCACACGCCCACTGCCGAGGTCGTGGGCGACGAAACCCAGGCGTGCGCCGTCGCGAGCCTCCAGCCCTGACAGGTCGATCGGCTGAGGCACGATCGGAGCGGTCGCTGCGGGGGACGCGCCGGCGCAACCGACCATCGACGCGGCTCCCAATCCAGCCAGGATGACACGCCGGTCCATCATCATCAGGCGGCTGCAACACCCGACTGCGGCTGGGGCACATCGACGCCGGCGGCGGTATATTCGTTCAGCTTATTGCGCAGCGTCCGAATGGAAATGCCCAGAATGTTGGCGGCATGGGTGCGGTTGCCCAGACAGTGGTTCAGGGTGTCCAGAATCAGGGCCTGTTCCATCTGGGCGACCGTCTGACCGACGAAGGCGCGCGACACCGCATCCGCCGCCTGGGCGGCCCGCCCTGCAGGCCCCTGGTCCAGTGACGCCAGCGGCTTGCCGTCCGGCAGGGCGATGGCGTCCTCGTCGATCTCGTCGCCCGGAGCCAGCAGCACGGCACGGTGCATGGCGTTTTCAAGCTCGCGGACATTGCCGGGCCAGGCGTGGGATCGCATCCGGGACTGGGCCCCGGCCGACAGCGGACGGTGCGGCAGGCCGTTGGCGGCGGCGTACTTCTTGATGAAATGCTCCGACAGGGCGGTGATATCACCCGGCCGCTCGCGCAGCGCCGGCAGGCGCAGGTTCACGACGTTTAGGCGGTACAGCAGGTCCTCTCGGAAGGTCCCCTCACGCACCGCCCGACCCAGATCCCGGTTCGACGTCGCCAGAATGCGAATGTCGACCTTGACCGGCTTGTTGCCGCCAACACGATCAATGACCCGTTCCTGGATGGCGCGTAGCAGCTTGGCCTGAAGCCGGGCGTCCATTTCCGAGATTTCGTCCAGCAGCAGGGTGCCGCCGTCCGCTTCTTCGAACTTGCCGATGCGACGCGCCACGGCCCCGGTGAAGGCTCCCTTCTCGTGGCCGAACAGCTCGGATTCCAGCAGATTGTCGGGGATAGCGGCGCAGTTGACGCTGATGAAAGGCTGATCGGCCCGCCGGGACTTCTGGTGCAGGTAGCGCGCCATGACCTCCTTGCCGACCCCGCTCTCGCCCGTGATCAGGACCGAGGCCTCTGACTTGGCGACCTGATCGGCCAGTCGAATTACCGCCTCCATGGCCGGATCGCGGCTGATCATCGGCCGTTCGTCGTCCGATACGGCGGCCAGAATGGCGGCGATCAGGGCCGCATCGGGCGGCAGGGGGATGAACTCCTTGGCCCCCGCGTCGATCGCCGCGGCAGCCTTTTCAGGGTCGGCCCCGACGCCGCAGGCGACGACCGGAACGTGAATCCGCTCGGCATCATTGGCAGCGATGAGGGCGGCGATATCGAGGTCGTAATCGACCATCAGCAGATCCGCCCCCTGGCCTCGCCGAAGGGTGTCGGTCGCCTGATCGGCGCGTTCGACATGGCTGACCTTGGCCCCCTGGGCCATGGCCATCTTGACGGCTGCCGCCAGCTGTCCGCTCAGTTTTCCGACCACCAGAAGCCGCATGATCGTTTCTCCTACCTAGATGGCCGCTTATGCAGCCTGGTCTTCGCTCTTGATGATTTCCGTCATGGTGACGCCGAGACGATCGTCGATGACGACGACTTCGCCTCGGGCGACCAGGCGATTGTTCACATAGATGTCGATGGCCTCGCCGACCTTGCGGTCCAGCTCCAGCACGCTGCCGGCCCCCAGCTTGAGAAGCTGGGCCACGCTCATGTTGGCCTTGCCGAGGACCGCCGAGATCCCGACGGGCACATCAAACACCGGTGCCAGGTCGATGGCCGATTTCTCGTCGGCTCCGTCTGCGGTCACCAGCGCCAGTGACTCGGGGAATTCCTCCAGGGGCAGGTCATTCTCAGCCATCACGACTCTCCATTGAGCAGATCGACGTCGCCGTCGGTTTCGGCCGAAAGCGCGGCCTTGAGCGCATCACGCACGCGGCCCGCCGCCTCGGCAGGATCGTATTCAGCCCGACCGTCGGGCCACTCCAGAACAAAGGCCGCAGGGGCCAGGCCAGCTTCGTCGCGAACGAGGACCCGACCCGCAAATCCAGCGTCGCTGGCGGCCTTCTCGACCGCCGCCTGAACAGCGGCGTCGGTGGCGTTGACACGAACCACCAATCGGGCCACCGCCGCCAACTCCTGGGCCATGGTCTCCAGGGCCGCCGTGAGCGGAACCTGCGGGAAGTGTTTGAGCGCGCCGCTGCCGACGATCTCTCCGGTCGTGACGGCGAGGCTGGCCGCCTCGGAGCGATAGCGCGCCACGAGTTGATCCAGCCCGCCCAGCGCCTGAACACAGGCCGTCGAGATCTGTTCGAGAGCTTCGGCCAGACGACCTTCGTCACGGCGCTGCTGATCCGCCTGGCCCTCGCGGAAGGCCTCGGCCCGGATGAGTTCGACCTCCGCCGGCGAATAGGCGCGCTTGATGCGCGGCAGCGGGGCCTCGGACATCACCCGGCCGTCATCGTCGAACCAGGTGTCAAAGCCGAATTTCTGGGGGGCGACGTTGCTCATCAGTAGATCAACTCATCATCGCCGCTCTGGCCGGCCAGCATGATCTCGCCCTTGGCGGCGAGGTCCTTGGCGACCTGCACCATGGCTGTCTGGGCGTTATCGACGTCCTTGAGGCGGACCGGACCCATGGATTCCATGTCTTCCCGCATGATCTTGGCGGCGCGCTCGCTCATGTTCGAGAAGAACATCTCGCGCAGGGTGTCAGAGGCCCCCTTCATGGCCAGGCCCAGTTGGTCCTTCTCGACGGCGCGCAGCAGGGTCTGGACGCCGCCGGGATCGAGCCGCGACAGGTCTTCAAAGACGAACATCAGGGCCCGGATGCGCTCAGCGGATTCGCGATTGCGCTCTTCCAGGGCGGTGACGAACCGGCTCTCGGTCTGGCGGTCGAAGTTGTTGAAGATCTCGGCCATCATCTCGTGGCTGTCCCGCTTGGAGGTACGGGCCAGGTTCGACATGAATTCGTTCCGCAGGGTCTGTTCGATCTTGTCGAGGATCTCGCGCTGGACCGGTTCCATGCGAAGCATCCGCTGGACGCACTCGAGGGCAAAATCCTCAGGCAGCGCCGTCAGGACCCGCGAGGCGTGTTCAGGCTTCACCTTCGACAGCACCACCGCCACCGTCTGGGGGTATTCGTTCTTGAGGTAGTTGGCGAGAACGACCTCATTCACATTGCCCAGCTTGTCCCACATGGTCCGGCCGGCCGGACCTCGGATTTCCTCCATCAGGCCATCGACCTTGTCGGGAGGCATGAAGGCGGTCAGCAGCCGCTGGGTCTGCTCGAACGACCCCATCAGCGAGCCGGCCCCGCCGACGCCCGAGACGAACTCGACCATGATGTCTTCGACGACATTGGCCTGAACATTGCCCAGGGCCGCCATGGCCTGGGAGATCTCCTTGATCTCCTCCTCGTCCAGGCCCTCCCACAGGCGGGTGTGTTCCTCGCCCAGGGCCAGCAGGATGACGGCCGCCTTCTCCGGCCCGGTCAGCCGTTTAGCGTCATCCACGGACGGCTTGCGCGTAACCAGACGTCCCGCCATCAGCTTTCGTGCACCCAGCTACGCAGGATCGCCGTCGATTCATCGGGGTGGCTTTCCACGAACTCCGAGACCTTGCGGACCGACGAGGCCTTCACCTGACCTTCGATGCGCGCAATATCGAGGCGCTGGTCCATTTCCGACGGCGGCAGGGCTGGTGCCCCCGAACCGCCGATCTGGCCCATGCCCTGCCCGCCGCCGCCGCCGCCATCCGGCCCACCGGCCGTCGCGGCCGCGATCATCGGCATGCCGCCGCCGGTCGTCGCCTTCACCAGCGGACGCAGGACGAAGAAGATCAGCAGGGCCCCGACGATGAACAGGACCAGCAGCTGAACGCCCCACAGAATGTCGTCGCTGTCGAAGTCGAACATGCCGCCGGTCGCCTCGGTGCCGCCTACGGCCGCGCCGTCCGGCCGCGCGAAGCGGACGTTGACGACCTCCACCTGGTCGCCGCGCGATTCGTTGAAGCCCATGGCTGAGCGGACCAGTTGCTGAATCCGCTGCATGTCCTCCTCGGACCGGGGCGCATAGGTCGGCTCGCCCTCACCGCCCGCAGCCGGGGTCACCACACCATCAACTGCCACCGCGACCGACAGCCGCTGGATGGTGCCCGGCTCACGCACCGTCGTGGTGACGGTGTTGGAAATCTCGTAGTTGGTGGTCTCGCCCGTCTCGTCTGACGACGAGGTCGGGCCTTGCGCGGCTGCGGCGTCCTGTTCGCCCTCAGGCAGTTGCTCCTCGACGCCGACGACACCGCCGTTGGTTCCCTGGCTGTCGGACGAGTTGGATTGCTGGCTCGAGGTCGAGCGCACGACCTGGCCGTCCGGATCGAACTCCTGGGCCTGAACGGTCTGACGGCTCTCGTCGATATCAGCGGTGACCTGAACTCGCGCGGCCCCCGGACCGACCACGCCCTCAACCAGGTTGAGCAGCGTCGCCTGCAGTCTTGTCTCGATCTCGGTGCGGCGCTCCGAGGCCGCAGCTGCGGTGAACCCTTCACCTTCGCCACCCGCCGCCAGCAGACGATTGTTGCCGTCGACAATGGTGACCCGATCCGGCCGCAGCCCGGTCACCGCGGTCGACACCAGTTGCTGGATCGCCTGGACCTCTTCGCTGGTCATTTCGCGGCCGCCGGTATCGACGCTGACCGAGGCCGTAACCGGTGCCGCCTCGGCCTGGAACAGCTGGCGCTCCGGCAAGGCGATCAGGACGCGGGCCGAGTTGACGCCGCGCATCGACATCAGGGTGCGCGCGATCTCGCCCTCGATCGCCCGCTTGCGATTCATGTTCTGCTGGAACTCGGTCTGGCCGAGGGCCGACTGGGCGTCGAACAGTTCGTAGCCGACGCTACCGGAGGTCACCAGGCCCTGCTCGGCCAGCATCAGCCGCGCCGTTCCGACGTCATCCCGATTGACCAGGATGGTGGACCCGTCGCCGCGCGCCTCGTACTTGATTCCGGCCTGGTCGAGCGCGGCGGTGACCTCAGCTGCCTCGCGCAGATCGAGGTTTGAATAGAGCAAGGCCGTCGGCGCTTCGCCGACCCGCAACATCAGGGCGACCAGTACCGCGGCAACGCCGGCGGCAACGCCCACCAGGGCTGCGAGGCGGCCAATGCCAAATCTCTGTAACGCTGCTGTAAAGCCGCCCACGCTTTCCGCCCTCAGACCAGAATCGGACGACCGACCCCCACTAGGCAGAAAGTGCCGCCCGGGTGGTAAACGGGCTGTTAAGCCCGGGCGTTAAAACGACGTCTGGCAGCGATCAGAGCGGGCGTGTCGCCCGGGCGGCCTGGATCCGGCCTTCGGCGATGGCGTCAGCGATTTCGTGGGTCGGACGGCCCTCGTCGGCGGCCCGATCGTAGATCTCGTTGAGCGTTTCCATCAGGCGGACCAGCTTGCGCTCAACCCAGGCCGGATCATACGAGCCGCCGGTCTGGCGCGCCGTCAGTTCGGACGCCACATTGATGATACCGCCGGCATTGACGACATAGTCGGGCGCGTACAGCACGCCCGCCGCCGCCAGCCGCTCGCCGATTTCCGGCGTCGCCAGCTGATTGTTTGCGGCTCCACAGACGGCCCTGACCTTGAGGCGATCCAGTGTATCGGGGTTCAGGGTCGCCCCCAGGGCACACGGCGCATAGATGTCGGCCGCCACATCGTAGATGGCGTCAGGGGTGACAATCTCGGCGTTGGTCCGCTCGGCGACTTCACGCAGCGCCTGCTCGGCGATGTCGGTGATGATCAGCTTGGCGCCCGCTGCGTGCAGCTTGTCGCACAGATAGGCCCCCACATGGCCGGCGGCCCCCTGGACCGAAACGGTCAGGCCGTTGAGGTCGTCCTGGCCCCAGAGGCGCCTGGCCGTCTCGAGATTCGAGCGGAACACGCCTTCGGCCGTAACCGGGCTGGGATCGCCCGAGCCCCAGGGGCCGTCCGACAGGCCGAGTACATATTTCGTGACCTTGCGGGCCTCGGCGATGTCGGCAACCGAAACGCCAACGTCTTCCGCCGAATAGTAGCAGCCGCCCAGGGTGTCGATGGCGCGCCCGAAGGCCCGGAACAACTCGGGCGTCTTCTGGGTCTTGGCGTCACCGATGATGACCGACTTGCCGCCGCCCATCTCCAGATCCGCAACGGCGTTCTTGTAGCTCATGCCGCGAGACAGACGCAGCACATCCGTCAGGGCCTCTTCCGACGAGCCGTAGTTCCACATCCTGCAGCCGCCGACGGCCGGGCCGCGGGCGGTGGAATGGACGGCGACGATAGCCTTCAGTCCGGTGGCTTCGTCGTAGAAGGCATGAACGCCTTCATGTCCTGCGAAGGACGGCGAATCGAAGAGGGTCATAGACACCCCGTGATCTGTTGAAGGGGGAATTTTGCGTCGGGGCGCCCCATACGCGCCTCCTTACGATAGGGCAAGCGTTGCCTTTGATGATCAGTGTTCACCAACAGGAATCGGGCCGGCCCCCGAAGGCCAGGCCGCACCGGTATCCTGGACGAAGGCCAGCACATCAGCCATGACCGCCTCGGCCGCATGGTCACGGACGAGGAGGTGGCGGCCCTCGGGATAGAAGGCGGTTCGCGTCCCTGCAGGCAGACGCGCCAGCGCGCGCTGCGTCGCCGGCATCGGAACCAGCTGGTCCCGCCCGCCGTAGAAATAGGCCATCGGCACACGCACCTGCGGCAGGTCGCGCCACGCTGTCTCCATGATGTCGACCAGGCCATAGACGGCATCGAATCGCGTGGTCAGCACCATGTCCGGGTCACGGCCCATCCGGTACAGTTCCAGCAGATTGTTCGACGCATAGATGTTCTCGGTCACGAACGCCGGTGGCTGGGGGGATGCCGGGCCGAACAGGTGCGCCGCGATCCAGAGACTGACCCGGTTGGGAACCGGCTGGGCCGACCATCCCCAGACGGCCGGTGCCAGCAGGGCCGCGCGGTCCGCCGCCGGTGGATCGTCCGAAGCGAGGGCCGCGATGATGACTGCGGATCCCAGACTTTCGCCGACCAGGACAATGGGTACATCGGGATGCCGATGGCGGACCAGCCGAACCGCCGTTCGCAAGTCGTCGACCAGAAGGTCTTCTCCTGCCCAGATCCCCCGTTCCGGCGCGCGCCCGAAGCCGCGCTGATCATAGGCATAGGTGACGACCCCGCGCTCGGCCCACCAGGGCCCGGCCATCCACCAGGTCACACGACTGTCGTTCATGCCGTGCAAGGCGACAATGACGGCGGTCGGCTCGCCGTCAGGACGCCAGACCGTCAGGGGCAGCCGCACTCCATCATCCGCAACCAGGACATCGGCTTCCAGCCGCGCCCCCGCGAATCCCACCGGAACCGGCTGGGGCGATTGCTCTATCGGGGCACAGGCCACCGCGACGGTGACCAGGGCCAGGGTCGCCAGCCCCCGGATCAGGTGGCTAGTCCAGGTCATCGCCTGCATCGTCGGGCATGGGTGGCATGGCCGCCCGCTCCTCCGTGGTCGGAAGCCGGAGCCGGATCACACCCTTCATGCGGCCTGGATCAATGGCCTTGCCCTTCTTGGTGATGATCAGTTGGCCCCGCCGCATCATGCCCAGCGCCGTGGTCTTCACCTTGGGCAGGACACGTTGCCATTGCTCGGGCTGCAGCGCCTTGGCGACTTCGGCAGGTTCGATACTGGCCTTGCCCAGCCCTTGCGGATCGACCTTGGCCAGCCGCGCAAGAATGGCGTCCTGAATGGGATCAGACATCGATCAAACCCTTCCGGTCACGGGAATGAGAGCGCCGGTGATGCCGCTCGCATCTTCGGACACCAGAAAGCCGATCACGGCCGCCAGCTCATCGGCCCGCACCCAGGTCGACCAGTCGGCATCGGGCATATCCTTGCGGTTGGCCGGGGTGTCGATGATCGACGGCAGCACGGCATTGACGGTGACGCGGCCCTTGTATTCGTCCGCCAGGGCCTCGGTCAGTCGATGCACGCCAGCCTTGGACGCAGCATAGGCCCCCATGCCGGTTGCGGCCGCAAGCGCGGCCTTGGCCCCGATATTGACGATCCGCCCGCTCCCGCCCTGAACCAGCCACGGCAGGGCCGCGCGCGACGCATTCAGCGCCGTCATCAGATTGAGGGCGTGCATCCGCTCCCAGGACCCATTGCTGTTGCCGTCGACCGTTTCCCAGACGAAACCGCCGGCAATGTTCACCAGAGCGTCGATGCCGCCGAACTCGCCGGCGACCGCCTCAAGCACTTGCTGGGCCTGGGCTGCATCGGTGAGGTCGACGCCGCTGATCGTACGGGCGACCGCGAGGCCCTGCGGGGCCGTCGGCGCATGATCAACCGCCACAACGCCGTTGCCCGCCTCGGACAGACGCTGAACGACCGTCCGGCCCAGGGCCCCGAAGGCCCCTGTCACGACGACAACCCTGTCACTCACGATGCGCTTCTCCTGTTCAACGGGCCGTCGTTACGACGCGCCGCCGTTCCTGACCAGATCGCACGGATCGAAAGCCCCCGACGCCACAAAGTCTGGATTGGCGAAGGCGTCCTCGCCCGGCACCCGGCCCGGCTCATAGGACAGCGGCCGGCCGTCCAGGGTCCAGACTTCACCTCCGGCGGCCCGGAGCACGGCGTGACCGGCAGCAATGTCCCAGGCCATGGTCCGGCCGAAGCGCGGGTAGAGGTCGGCCGCGCCTTGCGCCAGGCGGCACAGTTTGAGCGACGAACTGGCCCGGATCGTCTCGGCCACGACGAACCGATCAAGGTAGGCTGCCAGCCGGTCGCCGCCGCTGCGGCGGCTGGCGATCACGGTCAGGCCCGCCTCCGGTGCCGGTCGGGCCCGGATCGCCTCCCAGGGCGACAAGGCACCGTCCAGGCGCACGGCACGGGCCGCGCCGTGGCCGTCGCCGCGAAAGATCTCTCCGGTCGTCGGCAGATAGACCAGGCCCGCCACCGGCGCGCCATCCTCGACCAGGGCGATGTTGACGGTGAATTCGCCGCTGTGCCGGACAAACTCGGCTGTTCCATCCAGCGGATCGACCAGAAAGAACTGATGGCCCACCTCGGGGATCTGTCCGGCACTGACCGCTTCTTCGGCGATCACCGGAATGTCGGGCCAGTGTTCGGCCAACCGCTCCAGGATGACGGCCTCGGCGGCGGCATCCGCCTCGGTCACCGTCGACCCATCGGCCTTGGCCCGCGCGCCAAGGTCTGCACGGCCATAGACGTCGAGGATGACCTCACCGGCTTCCACGGCGATGGCGGCGAACTGTTCAAGCATCAGGGCGCTGGACCGGACTTGCAGGGACTGCGGCCCGTCCTATAGGCAGGCGCGTCCAGAAGGAAGGAAATCCATGGTCGCCAGACTCACCGTCACCGAGGGCGAGTTCGCCGGGTGGGAAACCTATGACCTCAAGGACACCTTCGATCAGGTCGTCGGCCCCTTCTATTTCCGGGCTGATCCCGACGGCCGGATGCGCTGCGCCTTCCGAGCCGAACAGAAGCACATGAATGCCGGCGACCGGATGCACGGCGGCTGCCTTATGAGCTTTGCCGACATCGCCCTGTTCCAGACCGCCTACCAGCAGATGGAAGGCTCTCGCGGCGTGACCGTCCAGTTGGATTCGACCTTCATCGACGCCGTGCGCGTCGGCGATCTGGTCGAGGCCACCGGCGAGGTAGTGCGCGCCGGCGGCTCTCTGGTTTTCGTGCGCGGGACCATCTCGGTCGGCGATCGCACGGTCATGACCTTCTCGGGCGTCATCAAACGCTGGAAGGAAGCCTGAAGGCCTAACCGACATTCAGACCCCCCGAGCGCAACGCCTGATCCCCTCTCCCATTGGAAGAGGGAGCGCCAAAGGATTTGCCCGCAACCGCGGGTTCCGCTGAATGCCGATAGGCTCTAGGCTCTCAGCCCCGCCTCGGCCGCCGGTCGCGCCTTCATGGCCTCGCGCCAGCGCCCGAGGTTCTCGAGGCTCCCGTCCGGGCGGTATTTGACCAGACGTCCGAAATCCAGCCCGACATAGGCCACGATATCTGCCGCCGTGATGCGGTCGGCGGCGATGAACGCGCGCCCCTCCAGCCGCCGATTGAGCGACTTCATCATCTTCTCGGCGGTGTTCAGATTATAAGCCCCGACCGCCGGCTCCGGCGGCTCCAGCGCCGACAGGGCCGGATGGGTGAAGCGCGTGAACATCATCATGGGATTGGCCAGATACAGCTCCATCCGGCGCGTCCACATCTCGATGACGGCGGCTTCGGTCGCGTCGCGTCCGAACAGATTCGGCTCCGGGTACAGGCTTTCCAGAAACCGTCCGATGGCCAGGGATTCGGTGATCGTCGTGCCGTCGTCCAGCTCCAGCGCCGGCAGGTGCGCCAGGCCGGCGCGATCCCGGTAGGCGGCGGTCCGATGCTCGCCGGCCAGCAGATTGACCTGGACGATCTCGATGTCCTCGATGCCCTTCTCGGCCATGATCCAGCGCACCCGGCGCGGGTTCGGAGCCATCAGGGTGTCGTACAGTTTCATCGGGCGACCTTGCTAAAACACCGACGCCGGCAGGATCCCGACGATGGAGGCGCTCATCAAGGTCGCCAGGAAGCCCGCGAACAGCGCCTTCCAGACCATGCCCAGGACCTCCTCGCGGCGATCCGGCACCAGGACCGACAGGCCCGTAACCGTAATGCCGACCGAGCCGATATTGGCAAAGCCGCACAGGGCATAGGTCATCAGCATGCGCGTGCGCTCGCCCATCTCGCCGGCCGGAATGCTGCCCAGCTCGATGAAGGCGACGAACTCGGTCAGGGTCAGCTTGACGCCGAGCAGCCAGCCGGCACGACCGGCCTCGTCCCACGGCACGCCGATCAGCCACGCCACAGGCGTGAAGACCCAGCCCAGCATCCTCTCAAGCGTGAGCGGATCGCCGCCCACCATGATCCAGCCGATCATGAGGTTGACCAGGGCCACCAGCGCCACAAAAACAATCAGCACTGCCGAAATGTTCAGGACGACCATCAGGCCGTCGGCCGTGCCCTTGACCAGGGCGTCGATGGCGGAATCGAATTTCAGGCTCGATTCATAGCTGGCGCTGGTGCCGGCCTGACCGGAATCCTCCGGAACCATGATCCGCGCCAGGGCCACGCCGGCGGGGGCCGAGATGATCGACGCGACCAGCACATGGCCGGCGGCGTCCGGCAGCACCCCCCCCAGGATGGTCGCATAGGCCACCATGGTCGAACCGGCGACCGTCGCCAGGCCGACGACCATCAACAGGAACAGTTCTGATCGCGTCAGCTTGTCGAGATAGGCCCGGATCACGATCGGGCTTTCGATCATACCCAGGAAGATGTTGGCCGCGACTGCCATGGCCGAGGCCCCGCCCAGGCCCATGGTCCGCTGGAACAGAAAGCCGAAACCCCGGATCAGCCACTTCAGGATCTTCCAGTGCCACAACAGCGCCGACAGCGCCGAAATCACCAGGATCAGGGGCAGGACCCTGAAGGCAAAGACAAAGATGCTATCGCTGGTCATCTGATAGGGCTGCGGCCCGGTGCCGACGAGATAGCCGAAGATGAAGCGGGTCCCTTCCTGGGTCGCGGCATCCAGGGCATCGACGGTGCCGGTGATAGCCCCGAGCACAAGCCGCGATCCTGGCAGGCCGAAGACCAGCAGAACCAGGCCCGCCTGGACCGCCATGGCCCCCAGAGTCAGCCGCCACGGGAAGGCCTTGCGGTTTTCCGACATCAGCCAGCAGACGGCAATGATGACGGCGAGCCCCAGCAGGCTTTGCAAACTCAGGACGTTGAACACCCGCGCGACTCCCCTCGCCTGTCCCGCTTTTAAACCGGACAGCCGCAAACGAAAACGGCCCCGCAGATCGCTCTGCGGGGCCGCTGTCTCTTGGGTGTCGAGGCGACTTAGGCGCCGACCGATTCCAGATCGACCTTCACACCCGGTCCCATCGTCGACGACAGGGAGATGCGCTTGACGAACTGGCCCTTGGCCCCCGACGGCTTGGCCTTGATCAGGGCGTCGACCATGGCCTTGACGTTGGCCTCGATGGCGTCCTGGGTGAAGGAGGCCTTGCCGATGCCGGCGTGGATGATCCCCGCCTTCTCGACGCGGAACTCAACGGCCCCGCCCTTGGCGTCCTTGACGGCCTGACCCACGTTCGGGGTCACCGTGCCGACCTTGGGGTTCGGCATCAGGCCGCGCGGGCCCAGCACCTTACCGAGGCGACCGACCAGACCCATCATGTCGGGCGTGGCGATGACGCGGTCGAAGTCGGTGAAGCCGCCGTTGATCTTTTCGAACAGATCCTCGGCGCCGACGTACTCGGCCCCGGCTGCGGTAGCCTCGGCGGCCTTGGCGTCCTTGGCGAAGACGGCGACGCGGACGTCACGACCGGTGCCCGACGGCAGGTTGACGACGCCACGGACCTGCTGGTCGGCGTGACGCGGATCAACGCCCAGGTTCACGGCGATCTCGATGGATTCGTCGAACTTGGCCTTGGCGTTGGCCTTGACCATGGCGACGGCTTCGGCGAGCGGCAGCAGGGCTTCGCGGTCGCCGGTCCAGGCCTGGATGCGCTTGGGTTGCTTGGCCATGCTCTTAGCCCTCCACCTTCAGGCCCATCGCGCGGGCCGAGCCTTCGATGATCTTGGCCGCAGCCTCGATGTCGTTGGCGTTGAGATCCTTCATCTTCTTCTCGGCGATCTCGCGCAGCTGGGCGCGGGTGATCTTGCCGACAGTCTCGCGGCCGGTCTTGGCGGCACCCGACTTAATCTTGACGGCTTCCTTCAGGTAGTGGGTCGCCGGCGGGGTCTTGGTGACGAAGGTGAAGCTCTTGTCCTGATAGACGGTGATGACCGTCGGCAGGGGCGTGCCCTTCACTTCCTTCTCGGTGCGCGCGTTGAATTCCTTGCAGAACCCCATGATGTTCACGCCGCGCTGACCCAGGGCCGGGCCGATCGGCGGTGACGGGGTGGCAGAGCCCGCAGGCACCTGCAATTTGATATAGCCCAAGATCTTCTTGGCCATTGGCTGTCTCCATCTCAACGACGATCAATCAAGACCGCCTATGTGGCCGTGGTTCGGGCAGCCCCTCCCACGGATTTCATCACACGAATGTGCGAAGGCGCGGCCTGTAGCAGAACAGACCGCGCCTTGCAAACATGGGTATTGGCCCGCGCCCTAGCGGCGGCGGAACAGCCCCAGCACGAACAGCAGCAGCAATGCGCCGCCCAGGGCGATGACCGTCGCCATGATCCAGCTGTCTCCGGCCGAGAAGCCCAGGAAGTTGGTGGCGATAAAGCCGCCGATCAGGGCCCCGACAACCCCGATGACGAGGTTCATCAGAAGGCTGTCGTTCCGCTTCATGATCTTCTCGGCCAAGAAGCCGGCGACGAGACCCACGACGATCCAGCCAATAAATCCTAGTTCCATAAGCGCAATTCCTCCTGTTGCGATGTCAGATCAACGCCCCCCGTCGCTTCAGGTTGCACCGTATCGCAGGCGAACCCAACCAATTTCGACGCCCCGCAACCGCGAACCGACCAAAGCAAAACCCCCGGAGGTTGCCCTCCGGGGGTTCGCATTAGGCTTTGGCTCTAGGCCGCAGCTTTGATCGTATCGACCGGGATTAGCGGTTGATGTTGATCGTGGCGCGACGGTTGAGCGGCTCGCGGACACCGTCAGCGGTGGCGCGGGCCAGG
>CAUJHO010000074.1 GCA_963205025.1 Pseudomonadota bacterium
CAGCTGGGCCACGACGCGCTCGGCGCGCGACGGGTCGCGCAGGCGCACCATGAGGGGCCCGACGCGCGGACCATTATAGGTTTCGCCGAACCGCCGCAGCGTGTCGCGCGACATCACCATGCCCGGCTGCATGAAATTGGCATAGCCGCGGGTGACGCCCACGACCCGTACCGTATGACCGTTGTAGATCGCCTGGTCGCCCAACTGCACGCCCAGACGCGGCAGGGCGGTTTCATCCAGAACCACGGCGTCGGGCTGGCGCAGGGCCTCGATCAGTTCGGGGGAATAGTCGACGGGGATGGTCGGATTGCCTTCCTGGGTGACGACCGAGGTAACCATGACGAACTCCATCCGCTCGCCGCCAGCCTGCGCGCCCTGTCCGGGCCGATTCTGCTGGGCCTGCGTCAGAGACTGGAAGCGACCCTGGGACAGATCGACGTAGTCGACCACCTCGACCTCGGGGTGTTGGTAAATCACCGGGATCATCCGCCGCGGCAGGCCCGACGGGCCGCCGAAAAGCTGGGTCGCACCCGGGGCCAGGATCAGGATGTCGGCACCCGACCGGTCGATGGTGGCGGTGAAGGACTTGCCCATGCCCATGAACATGCCGGCAAAGGCCAGCACCAGCAGACCCGAGAAGGCAAGCGCCACCACCGCCGCCATATAGCGGCGCCATTCGTAAATCAGCGTGGACAGGGCGAGCGACATCGAAGCCTGACTGTTTGTCTTCGCATCGCTCTTGCCGCGTCGGCACGGAACATTCCAAGTTAAATCGCCGTTAGGCGACGAATGCAGGATCGCCTGAGGGGGCCAGATGACATTTCCCGACCTGTTGGCGCTGAACGCCGGCGTCGTCCTGGCCACCATGATCGGGCTGTGGCTGGTGGCCCTGCGCCTGCGCGACGTCAGCTTCATCGACGCCTTCTGGGCGTTCAACATGGGACTGGTGGCCGTGGTGGACTGGTTCGCGGCCGACGGCGATCCGACACGCCAGGCCCTGCTGACCGGACTATGTCTCGCCTGGGCGCTCCGGCTCGGCGGTCATCTGTTCATGCGCTGGCGTCGCCAGGGCGAAGACAGACGCTACGCATCCCTGCTCGGACGGCTGACGGCGCGGGGCCTGCCCGGGTGGGCGGCCTCCCTGGTCTTCGTCTTCCTGCTTCAGGGCGTGCTGCTGTTGCTGGTCAGCCTGCCGGTTCAGATCGGTCAGGCCTTCGATCATCCCCCGGTGGGCCCGCTCGGCTGGGCCGGTGCTACCCTGGCCGCCTTCGGCGTGGCCTTCGAGGCCGTCGCCGACCACCAGCTCGCCCGCTTCAGGGCCAGTCCCGACAGTGCCGGTCAGGTCATGGATCGTGGTCTATGGCGCTACACCCGACATCCCAACTATTTCGGCGATGCCTGTGTGTGGTGGGGCCTGGGCCTGATCGCCTGTGAGGTGCCGTGGGGCTGGGTCGCGCTGGCGGGCCCGGCCTTTCTGACCTTTACCCTGATGAAGTGGTCCGGTGCGCCCCTGCTGGAAAAGGGTATGGCCTCGACCCGGCCCGGCTATGGCGACTATGTGCGCCGCACCAGCGGCTTCATCCCCTGGCCGCCACGGGCAGGTCAGAGCAAGGCCCGATAGATCGCCCGGGCATCCGTCGGCGTCACCTCGCGCGGATTGTTGACCAGCAGGCGCGTCACCTTCATCGCATCCTCGGCCAGCCGGTCCAGGTCGGTTTCGGTCACCCCGACCTGACTGAGACACTGTTCCATCGGCATCTGGGCCACCAGCGCCCCGATGGCCTGGACGAAGCCCTCACCGTCGCGTCGCCGCCCCGTCAGGTCATCGGGCAGCACCGGAGCCAGCTCGCCATACAGACGGTCCGCTGCCGGCAGGTTGAAGGCCGCCACCTCGGCGAACACCAGCGCGTTCGACAGGCCGTGCGGCACATGAAACAGACCGCCCAGCGGATAGGCCAGGGCGTGAACCGCCGCGACGGGCGCATTGGCAAAGGCCATCCCCGCCATCAGCGAGCCCTCCAGCATGGCGCGCCGTGCGGCCAGGTCAGAGCCGTCTTCGACCACCCGGCGGATGTTCTGACCCAGCAGCCCCAGCGCCCTCACCGCCAGCGCATCGGACACGGCATTCTTCTTCAGCCGGGTCGTATAGGCCTCCACCGCATGCACCATGGCGTCGATGCCGGTCATGGCCGTGGCCCGGGGCGGCAAGCCCAGGGTCAGGGTCGCATCCAGGATCGCCAGGTCGGGGTAGAGCCAGTCCGAGACCACGCCCTTCTTCTGGCCGTCGGCGGTCGTGACGATGGAGATCGGGGTCGCCTCCGAGCCGGTTCCGGCCGTGGTGGGCATCTGCACCAGGGTCAGCCGCGGCCCGCGGGCCTGGTCGACGCCATAGATGTCCGCCAGCCGCTGGTCGGACGCCGCCAGCAGCGCCGCCAGTTTGGCCGTGTCCATGGCGCTGCCGCCACCCAGTCCGACGACGGCGTCCACGCCCCCGGTCCGGGCCATCTCGGTGGCTGCGAGGATGGACGCCTCCGGCGGATCGGCCTGAACGGCGTCAAAGATCGTGACCGCGATCCCGGCCGGCTCCAGGCCGGCCACGGCCGCGTCAATCAGGCCGCTGGCGGACAGGAACGGGTCCGTCACGATCAAGGCGTGGCGCGCCCCGAGGTCCGCCAACAGGGCCCCCAGGCGCTCCGACGCCCCGTCCTGCACGACGATCCGGGGCGGTGCGCGGAACTCAAAGGCGTTCATCGGGGCCTGCCGTTCGCCGTTAACAGTTGAAGAGTCGCGGAAACGCCCGCGAAGCCCTATAATGCAACCTGAATTACAAAGGCGAAGACCGGTCCGTGCTGCAAGCGCTGTTTCCGACAAAGCCCGGAACGGAACCCCTCGCGGCGGCCTTGAAGGCCTGCCGTGGGCACCTGCTGTTCGCCTTCGGCTTCTCGGCCCTGGTCAATGTCCTGTACCTGGCGCCGACCCTCTACATGATGCAGGTCTATGACCGCGTCGTGCCGACGGGCGGCATCCTGACCCTGCTGTTCGTCACCGTCGTCGTGGTCTTCGCCCTGGTCACCCTGGCGGCGCTCGACCATATCCGGGCCCGCATTCTGGTGCGCGCCGGCCTGCGTATGGACCGGCTGCTGGCGGGGGCCGTGCTGAACCGGGTGATCGGCTCCAAGGAATCCGGTGCCAAGGTCGCCCAGGCGATGCGGGACTTCGATTCCTTCCGCCAGGCCCTCAGCGGCCAGGGGGCCCTGGCCCTGTGCGACCTGCCGTGGACGCCGGTCTATCTGCTGATCTGTTTCATGCTGCACTGGACGCTCGGCATGCTGACGCTGGTGGGCGGGGCCCTCCTGTTCGGCCTGGCGGTGCTGAATGAACGCTCGGCCAAGCCGCGCATCGAGGCCTCCTCGCGGGCATCGACCAAGGCCTATGTGGCCCAGGAGACCATCGCCACCCAGTCAGAGGTCGTGCGCGCGCTCGGCATGCGCCAGGCCCTCATCTCCCGCCAGCTCAAGGAACGCAGCGAGGCCGTCACGGCCCAGGCCGATGCCCAGTTCGTCGGCGGTCGCTTCAGCGGGGCCATCAAGTTTCTGCGCCTGCTGCTGCAATCGCTCGCCCTGGGGGCCGGAGCCTGGCTGGCGGTCGAGGGTCAGATCTCGGCCGGGGCCATCATCGCCGCCTCGGTCCTGCTGAGCCGCGCGGTTCAGCCGATCGAGCTGATCGTGGGGGCCTGGAGCGGCATCGTCCAGGGCCGGGCTTCGTGGAACAATCTGATCGACCTCTTTGCCGCGACCGCCGATCAGGACCAGGCCCGGACCCTGCTTCCCAAGCCGGTCGGCCTGCTCACCCTGGACGGGGTCGGCGTTCGTTCGCCGGCCGGGGACGCGCCCCTGCTGCGCCACGTTTCGCTCAGCCTCCAGCCCGGCGAATCCCTGGGTGTCGTCGGGCCTTCGGGGGCCGGCAAGACCACCCTGGCGCGCCTGATCGCCGGCGCGACCGAACCCGATGTCGGCACCGTACGCCTGGACAAGGCCGACTATGCCACCTGGGATCCCGAGCGCCTGGCCCGACACATCGGCTACCTGCCCCAGGATTCGGTCCTGTTCGCCGGCACGGTAAAGGAGAACATCTCGCGCTTCGACGGCTCGCTCGAACAACCGCGCGAAGACGTCGACGAACGCGCCATCAAGGCGGCCAGGCTCGCCGGTTGCCATGACATGATCCTCAAGCTGCCCCACGGCTATGACACCCCCCTGGGCGCGCAGGGACGCGGACTATCGGCCGGCCAGGCCCAGCGCATCGCCCTGGCGCGTGCCCTTTACGGTGATCCGTGCCTGGTCGTGCTGGACGAACCCAATTCGCATCTCGACGGCGAAGGCGAGGCCGCCCTGGCCAAGGCCCTGGCCGGGCTCAGGACGCGCGGGGCCACCGTCATCATCGTCGCCCACCGGTCGGGCGTGCTCCAGAATGTCGACAAGCTGCTGGTCCTGCGGGACGGGGCCGTCGAGGGCCTGGGGCCACGCAACGAGATCGCCGCCCGGCTTCAGGCCGGTCGTCAGCCGGCGCCCCGCGTCGTGTCGAGCGTGAACTGACATGAGCGCCGAACCCGCAACCCGTCCCGACCCCGATGTCCAGGAGTCGACCGAGGCCATGACCGAGGCCGGCGTCACCGACGCAGGCCGCCGCGCCACTGCCGACGGGGCCTCGCCACCGGCCCGTCCGTCCGATGCCATGAGCAAGGAACTGCGGATCGGCGGCATCATCGCAGCGGCCTTCTTCGTGATCTTCCTGGGCTGGGCGGCCTTCGCCCCGCTCGATTCCGGGGCCTATGCGTCGGGCAAGATCGTGGTGTCCGGCAATCGCCAGGCCGTCCAGCATCGCGACGGCGGCGTCGTCTCGGCCCTGCATGTCGAGGAGGGCCAGGAGGTGACCGAGGGCACGGTCCTGGTCGAGATCTCGGCTGGAGAGTTGCGGGCCAATGAGCGCGGGCTGACCGGCCAGGTGCTGGCGTTGCTGGCCATGCGCTCGCGGCTGGTGGCCGAGCGGGATGGTCTGGGCGCGGTGCCGACGCCGCCGGAATTCCAGGCCCTGTCCGGCGATGACATCGTCCTGGCCAATGAGGCCATCGCCCTGCAACGCCAGCAGTTTTCAGCCCGGGGCGGCTCGCGCGGCAACGAGGTCGGAGTTCTGTCGCAACGGGTCGAGCAGTTGAACCAGCAGATCGTGGGCCTTGAGCGCCAGATCGCCTCCAATCGCGAGCAGCGCCGCCTGATCGGTGAGGAACTGGAAGGCATGCAGAGCCTGGCCGACCGTGGCTTTGCGCCGGTGAACCGGGTGCGGGCGCTGGAGCGCCAGGCCGCGGCGCTCGACGGCGAGGAAGGCTCGCTCAGCGCCCAGGTGGCGCGCACGCGCGAGGCCATCGGCGAGACCCGGCTGCAGATGCTCGGTGTCGGCTCCCAGACCGACGAAGAGGTCGCCGAGCAGCTGCGTCAGGTCCAGGTCCAGCTCGATGAGGTCAATCCGCGCCTGACGGCCGCCCGCGAACAGCTGTCCCGGGCCCAGGTGCGGGCCCCGGCGACTGGCCGGGTCGTGGGCCTGTCGGTCTTCACCGTCGGCGGGGTCGTCCAGGCCGGCCAGATGCTGATGGAGATCGTGCCCGACGAGGCCGCCCTCATCGTCTCGGCTGAGGTCGCGCCGACCGACGCCGACGATCTCCGGCTGGGTCAGGAAACCGAGGTCCGGTTTTCGGCCTTCAGGGAGCGCGATCTGCCGATCCTGCACGGCACGATTACAGGCATCTCTGCCGACAGCTTCACCGAAGAGCGCACGGGTCGCAGCTTCTTCAGGGTGACTGTCGAGGTGCCGCCGTCCGAGCTGGCCAAGATCGAAGCCGTGCGCGGCGCGGATACGGGCATGACGCCGGGCCTGCCCGTCGAGGTCGTGGTGCCGCTGAGAAAGCGGACGGCGCTGCAGTATTTCCTGGAGCCCCTGACCCAGAGCCTGTGGCGCTCGTTCCGCGAACACTGACGCAGATCAACACAGGTCCGGGCCGCGTGCAGGCCGCCTAGGCCTTCTTGACGAACTCGGTCCGCAGGACCAGGCCGCGCACCTTGGCGACATTGGCTTCGATCTCGTCGGCGTCGTGGGTCAGGCGGATGTTCTTGACCAGGGTACCGCGCTTGAGGGTGACGCCGCCCGATCCCTTGACCTTCAGGTCCTTGATCAGGGTCACGCTGTCGCCGTCAGCCAGGGTGTTGCCGTTACAGTCGCGGGTAATGTCGTCGCTCATCAGGGTCATCGCCTTCAATCCGGTACGTTTCTGTCCAGCTCGTCGAGCCAGACCTGGGCGGTTGCGTCGGACGGCGCACGCCAGTCGCCACGCGGCGACAGGCTGCCGCCGGTGACCACCTTGGGTCCATTGGGCATGGCCGAGCGCTTGAACTGGCTGGTCTGGAAGAAGCGCACCAGGAACTTCCTCAGCCAGTGTTTGATGGTGGCCAGATCGTATTGGACCTTCTCGTCCTCGGGCGTGCCCACCGGCCAGTCGCCGCGCGTCCGGTCCTTCCAGGCCTCATAGGCCAGATAGGCGACCTTGGACGGAGCCATGCCGAAACGGGTGACGTAGAACAGGAAGAAGTCGTTCAGCGCATAGGGTCCGACCGTCGCCTCGGTCGATTGAATCTGGCCGTCCCGGGCCGGGACCAGCTCGGGCGAAATCTCGGTGGCCAGGATGGCGGTCAGGATCTCGGCCGTTTCGCCGGAATGTTCGCGCCCGGCCACCCAGCGGATCAGGTGCCGGATCAGCGTCTTGGCCACGCCGGCATTGACATTGTAGTGGCTCATCTGGTCGCCGACGCCATAGGTGGCCCAGCCCAGCGCCAGCTCCGACAGGTCGCCAGTGCCGACCACCAGGCCGCCGTTCTGGTTGGCCAGCCGGAACAGATAGTCGGTCCTCAGGCCCGCCTGCACATTCTCGAAGGTGATGTCGTGGACCGGCTCACCCTGGGCGAAGGGGTGGCCGATTTCCTTCAGCATGGTTTCGGCGGTCGGGCGGATGTCGATCTCGGCCCCAGTCACGCCCAGCGCCTGCATCAGGGCCCAGGCATTGGCCCTGGTCCCGTCTGAGGTCGCAAAGCCTGGCATTGTATATGCAAGAATATTGGACCGGGGCCGCTTCAGCCGGTCGAAGGCCCGGCACGCCACCAGCAGGGCCTGGGTCGAATCCAGCCCGCCGGAGACGCCGATCACGACCTTGTCCAGGCCCGTCGCCGTCAGCCGCCGCATCAGGCCCTGAACCTGGATGTTGAAGGCCTCGAAACAGTCCTGATCCAGCCGCGCCGGGTCATCCGGCACGAACGGGAAGCGGTCCAGCGGGCGCTGGAGGTCGGACGGCTCAGTCCGCTCGCGCGCCAGAAAAACAACGGACGGACAAAGGCTGTCCGCGTTCAGTTCACGGCGCGCACAGTCCGCGAACGTGCCGGTGCGCAGCCGCTCGGCACCCAGCCGCTCGACATCGATGTCGGCGATCGTCAGGCCGTTCTCCATCGAGAATCGTTCGTTCTCGGCCAGCTTCGCGCCGAGCTCATGGATGGTCGATTGCCCGTCCCAGGCCAGGTCCGTGGTGCTCTCGCCCCAGCCGGACGCCGTGAAGACATAGGCCGCCATCGCCCGCGCCGACTGCGCCGAGGACAGCATGGCGCGATCGTCCGCCTTGCCGATCACGACGTTGGACGCCGACAGGTTCAGCAGGATGCGGGCACCCGCCAGGGCCTGCCGCGTCGAGGGCGGCAGCGGTGCCCAGTAGTCCTCGCAAATTTCCACGCCGAAGGTGAAACCGGGCCGGTTCTCGGCCACGAACAGCAGATTGGCTCCAAAGCGCGGCCAGTGGTCGCCGAGCCGGAGGAAATCATCACCGACGACGTTTGTCCCATCCAACGACGCCGGGCTGAACCAGCGCTTCTCGTAGTACTCTCGGTAGTTCGGCAGATAGGTCTTCGGCACGAAGCCCAGCACTTCGCCCCGCGCCAAGACAGCGGCACAGTTGTAGAGCTGATCGTCCATGCGAAGCGGTATGCCGACCACAGCCACCAGTCCCGCATCTCGCGTCGCTTCGGCCAGACGAACCACCTGCCGGCGGCATTCCTCCAACAACGCATCCTGCATCACCAGATCGTCGATGGCGTAGCCCGACAGGCTCAGCTCGGGGAACACGATCAGGTCACAGCCCTGGTCGTAAGCGCGCTTGATCAGGGCGATATGCTCTGCCGCATTGGCCTTGGGATCGGCGATATGGACCACCGGCGTCGCCGCCGCCACGCGCACAAAGCCGTGCGTCGCCGGGGAAAAGAACGGGTGGGTCTGGGCCAAGCTCTCGACCTTTGTCTTTGCGCGCCGCTATTTAGGCCGATCTGTCCGGCCACGCCACCTGTGACGCATTGCAGGCGAGGCCCGGCGCGACCATCTTGGCGTTGAACCGACAGACGACCCGAGCCAACCAGGACCGATCATGTTCTCCGACACCGCCTCCGCCCCGCCCGCCGACCTGATCAAGGAGGGCTCCGACGCCACCTTCATGGCCGATGTGGTCGAGGCCTCCAGGGTCCAGCCGGTCATCGTCGACTTCTGGGCCACCTGGTGCGGTCCGTGCCGGACGCTCGGCCCTATGCTGGAACAGGCGGTTCGCGCCGCCGGCGGGGCGGTCAAGATGGTCAAGATCGACGTCGACAAGAACCCTGCCTACGCCGGTCAGTTGCGCGTCCAGTCGATCCCGACCGTCTATGCCTTCGTCAACGGTCAGCCGGTCGACGGCTTTCAGGGCGCGGTCCCCGAAAGCCAGATCAAGGCCTTTATCGACAAGCTGACCGGAGGTACCTCGCTGGATGGCGACATCGACCAGCTGCTGTCGATGGGCGCGGAATCGCTCAAGGTCGATGACCTCGGTGGGGCCGCCCAGGCCTATGCCCAGGTGCTTCAGCTTCAGCCCGACAACGAAAAGGCCATCGCCGGCATGGCCCGCGTCTATCTGGCCGGGGGCGATGCCGATCAGGCGCGCCAGACCCTGGCCATGGCCAAGCCCGACTCCAGGGATCCCGAGGTCCTCGGCGTCCGCGCGGCCCTCGACCTCGCCGCCGACGGCCCGTCCGATACCTCTGAGCTCGAGGCCAGGGTCCAGGCCGATCCGACCAACCTGCAGGCGCGCTTCGACCTGGCCGGCGCGCTCGCCGCCGCGGGTCGCTTCGATGGGGCCGCCGACCAGCTTCTGGCCATCATCGCCGCCGATCGCGACTGGAATGACCAGGCCGCCCGCAAACAGCTCCTGACCATCTTCGAGGCCGCCGGCGTCAACTCGGATGTGGCGAAGAACGGCCGGCGCAAACTGTCGTCGATCCTGTTTTCCTGACGCCATGCCACGCACGGTGACCCGCCTGTCGGACCTGTCGGAGATCGTTCCGGTCTTTCCGCTCAGCGGCGTCATCCTGCTGCCGCGCGCGCAGTTGCCGCTCAACATCTTCGAGCCGCGCTATCTGAACATGATCGACGACGCCATGGCGGGGGATCGCCTGATCGCCATGGTTCAGACCACGGGCGGCTCGGCGGTGCGGCCCGACCTGGCGCGGGTTGGATGCGTCGGCAAGATCACCAGTTTTTCCGAGACCGGCGACGGCCGCTATCTGATCACCCTGACCGGCCTGTGCCGGGTGCGCCTGACCTCGGAGATGGCCGTCCAGTCACCCTATCGCCAATGCCGGGTCGACTACACCGACTATGAGGACGACCTCACACCCGATGAGGGCGACCTCGAAGGGTTTGATCGCGCGCGCCTGATTCAGGCCCTGACCCTCTATCTGCGGCGGCGCGAGCTTGAGATCGACTGGGACACCGCCGAACAGGCCCCGCCCGAGCCCCTCATCAACAGCCTGTCGATCGCCCTGCCGTTCGAACCGGCATCCAAGCAACTTCTGCTGGAAGCCCCGACGCTGGAGGCACGGGCCGAGGCCCTGATGGCGGTGCTGGAAATCGACACCGCCATGGACCCGGATGACGGCGGCCCGTCATTCATGCAATGAAGGCCCCATGAGCGACGACTTCTCCATGCCCCCGGCGGTCGACCCCCGCCTTCTGGAAATCCTGGTGTGCCCGGTGACCAAGGGTCCGCTGACCTGGGATCGAGAGGCCGGTGAACTGGTCTCCAGCGGTGCCAAACTGGCCTATCCGATCCGCGACGGCGTGCCGATCATGCTGCCGGACGAGGCGCGCAAGCTCTAGCTTTCACCCTGATCTAACGAGCCGGCGTCACTCGCACGCTCTGCCCGACGCGGTTTGCGGTGCCTTGCCGGCGACTCGGCCGGGGACTGGTTTGTGTCCTGCTGGCCGACCTCCAGAGCGAGCCGACGCATATGGCGCTCGATCGAGACCAGCAGGAAGAAGAACATGATCACCAGGAACCCGCCGATCACCTGCAGAGCCAGGATCAGCTTGGGCCCGATCTGGGACCTCGTGGCATGGCGTTCACTGGTGATGACCTGCGCCGTCTCTTCATTGCGATTGGCCTCGGCGATCCAGAGTTCACCGAACGCCTGGTCCGCCTGGGTGAAGGCCGCCAGGGGGCTCACGATCCCGTCGGGATAGACCATCTCGCACCGCCGGGTCGGCACGGTCTCGGTGTAGCTGCAGTCATAGGTATAATAATACCCGCAGATCTGACGTACCGTGCGCCGCACATTGCGTGTCGTGCAGTGCTCAACCCTTTCGGCGTCCCGGTACTGGGCAAGCAGGCCAACGCTGGCAGGGTCCGCCAGCGCTGCTGTCACGGCGGCCAGCGACTGGCGCTGGAATTCGGGCTGTTCAACAAAGGCCTTCGCGACGGGGCTCGTGCCACTCGCGTAGATCTCAAGGCTATATCCAAGACGGTCCGCCAGCTGCTCGGCTGTGAGCGTCTCGTCTTCGGGCTTGTTGTACTGTTCCGCCGCCGCCGCATAGACGCGATGGTAGGCTGCAAAGGTCTCCTCCATGAAGCGGTCATGCCGCTCCCGAACATAGCCTGGGATCTGCGGCCCATCCGGCGCTTCCTCGGCCTCGCGCGCCGCCGCGAAGTCTCTCATGACCGCAGAGACCTCACCGGGCTCGACCACGGTCGGCTCAACGGCAACGTCTGTGGAGACGAACATCCGCCAGGCGGCATCAACTGCGAAATAGCCCGCGCATAGCAGGCTCAGAGTGGCGATCGCGAGCACCCCGACCCGCAGCGCAATCAGATAGACGCGCTCGACATCATCGAGCCGCAGCTTCTTCCAGAATTCCATAGGCACCCCCCGCGAATAACTTAGGCGCGCGCCGAGGCAGACTGCAAGCTCTAGCTTTCGACGTCCACCGTCACCGGCGCGTGGTCGCTGGGGCGCTCCCAGGCGCGGCAGTCCTCATGGATTTTCGCCGACCCCGCAATGACCCGCGGCGTCAGACCGGGCGACGCCCAGATATGATCCAGCCTCAGGCCCCGGTTCGACTTTCGGAAGTCCTGGGCCCGATAGCTCCACCAGCTGGCCAGCTTGGTCGGCTCGGGGATCTGGTCACGCACCACATCGGCAAAGTCGCCCGCCGCCTGCAATCGCCGCAAGGTCTCGACCTCGATCGGCGTGTGGCTGACGATCTTGGACATGTAGCGATGGTTCCAGACATCGTTCTCGCCGGGTGCGATGTTGAAATCCCCGGCCAGCACCAGGGGCGCGGACCGGTCGCGCGCCGCCATTTCGCGGGTCAGGGCTTCATAGAAGTCCAGCTTGTGATCGAATTTGGGGTTCAGGTCCCGGTCGGCCACATCGCCGCCGGCGGGAATGTAGAAGTTCTGGATCTCGATGCCCTGGACCCTGGCGGCGACGCAGCGCGCATGGCCCTCGCGACAGGCATTGACCACGGCGACATCGGTGATCGGATAGCGCGAGGCGATGGCCACCCCGTGCCAGCCCTTCTGGCCCTGGACCCGCAGGTACGGCATTCCCGCGGCCTTGAAGGCCGCCGAGGGGAACTCCTCGGTCCGGCACTTGATCTCCTGCAGACACAGGACATCCGGCGCCTGTTCGGCGATGAAGCGTTGCACCTGATCCGCCCTCAGACGGACCGAGTTGATGTTCCAGGTCGCGAGTCTCAGCATGACCCCGGTCTAGCAGAAAAAAAGTGCCCGGTTCGGAAACCGAACCGGGCACCGGAGGGGGTCGTCTCTCACACGCCATCGGGAGGGGACTAGCCGATAACGAGACATCGAACCACCGCCCGACGTCTGTGGCGATAATGCCACTGACAAGTGAAAAGTCAAGTGCGGACGCGTAGAAATCCGGCCTGTGGCTCCTGCGTCACGATGGGCGCGGATTGCGGAACAGACTGTCGGCCAGGTTCGAGACCGGCGTGATGGTGGCCAGCTGCACGCGCGTCGCCGCGCCCTGCGCGTCCCGCACGGTCCATTCGCGCAGGCGATAGCTGCTGCCGCCGAACACCAGGGTCAGCGACCCCTCACGCGGACGGCGTGCATCGCGCAGGGTGATCTGACAGCCGTCTGCGGTCGGCGTCACCGTCTCAATGCGGATATAGCGGCTCGACAGGCTGGCGTCGTTGTCCAGCAGCAGGCTCAGCGGCGTCTGGTTGGTCGGCAGTTGCTGATAGACCTCCAGGCGCGGGTCCCAGCGGTGGATGAAGGTCCCGTCGGCGACCACCACCAGCCGCGACGGCGCATCATATTCGAACCGCATCCGCCCCGGACGCCTCAGATAGAAGGCCCCCGACGCACGCTGGCCGCGCGGCCCGGTTTCCGAGAACCGCCCGCGCACCGAGCGCATGGTGGCCATATAGGCCTGGGCCCGCGCCACCAGCCGCCGCTGCTCCGGCGTCAGGTTCGTCTGGGCCAGGCCCGGCCCGGCCAGGCCCAGGGCGGTGAAGGCCGCGGCCCCGGCCAGGATGTTTCGGCGAGTCAGGCTCATGCTCTGAACTCCTTTCGTGGTCGTCTGTAGCGATCCGGCTTGACGCCGCAAGGGCCACCGCGTGGCCATTGTCCGGCGCCGGGATGAAGCCTCGTTCATCGCCAGGCCGACCGTGGATCAGGGGCAACAACGCCGCCAGGCGCAATGCGTTGCGCCTGGCGACCCGTCATGGGTCGCTATGGGGGGCTGTGGCGTCCGTCAGCGTGGCGGTGGCGGCGGGGCCAGCACCTCACGCTTTCCGGCGTGGTTGGCCGGGCTGATGACCCCCTCCTGCTCCATCCGCTCGATCAGGGAAGCGGCCCGGTTGTAGCCGATCTGGAGCCGGCGCTGGATGTAGCTGGTCGAGGCCTTGCGGTCGCGGGTGACGATGGCCACGGCCTGATCGTACAGGTCGTCACCCGAGCCGCCGCCGTCGCCGAACATGTCGCCGCCGCCTTCCTCGTCGTCGCCCTCGGTCACATCCGGCAGATAGTCCGGCTCGCCCTGATCGCGCAGGAAGTTGGCCACGGCCTCGACCTCCTCGTCCTTCACGAACGGGCCATGCAGACGCATCGTGCGTCCGCCGCCGGGCATATAGAGCATGTCGCCCTGGCCCAGCAGCTGCTCGGCCCCCTGCTCGCCCAGGATGGTGCGGCTGTCGATCTTGGAGGTGACCTGGAAGCTGATCCGGGTCGGGAAGTTGGCCTTGATGGTGCCGGTGATCACATCCACCGACGGACGCTGGGTCGCCATGATCAGGTGAATGCCGGCGGCGCGGGCCATCTGGGCCAGACGCTGGACCGCCATCTCGACGTCCTTGCCGGCCACCAGCATCAGGTCGGCCATCTCGTCCATGACCACGACCAGATAGGGCATGGGTTCGGGCCGGATCTTCTCGCTCTCATAGATCGGCCGGCGGTTCTCATCGAAGCCGGTCTGGACGGTACGCTCGAAATGCTCGCCCTTGCTCAGGGCCTCATGCGCCCGCTCATTGTAGCTGGCGATGTTGCGCACACCGATCTTGGACATCCGCCGATAGCGGTCCTCCATCTCGCGCACGGTCCATTTCAGGGCGACCACTGCCTTCTTGGGGTCGGTCACCACCGGGGCCAGCAGATGCGGAATGCCGTCATAGACCGACAGCTCCAGCATCTTGGGGTCGATCATGATGAAGCGGCACTGTTCGGGGCTGAGCCGGTACAGGATCGACAGGATCATGGCATTGACCCCGACCGACTTGCCCGAGCCGGTCGTGCCCGCGATCAGCAGGTGCGGCATCCGCGCCAGATCCGCGACATAAGGTTCGCCGCCGATCGTCTCGCCCAGCGCCAGCGGCAGGATCGGCCCGCTCTTCTCATAGGCCTTGCCGCTGAACAGATCGCGCAGCCACACCGTCTCGCGCTTGGCGTTCGGCAGTTCGATGCCGATGGCGTTCTTGCCCGGCACCACCGACACCCGACACGCGCGCGCCGACATCGAGCGGGCAATGTCATCCGACAGGGCCACGACCCGCGCGTGCTTGACGCCCGGGGCCGGCAGCAGCTCGTACAGGGTCACGACCGGTCCGGGGCGGATCTGGTCGATCTGACCGCGCACCCCGAACTCGGCCAGCACGCCTTCCAGCATCCGGGCGTTTTGGAGCAGGGCCTGTTCGTCGACCGTATTGCCGCGCCGGTCGCCCTTGGTCAGGATGTTCAGCTCCGGCAGCTTGAAGCCACCCGCCTGCTGCACGAAGGCGAAGGCCCCCTGGTTCTCGCGGGTTTCACGGCCTGAGGCCTTGGCCGGCTTGGGGTCGGCCACGCGCGGCTGGACCACCGGCTGGATCGGCTCCGGCGCCGCCTCGGGCGTCACCGCCGGGCTCGCCTTGCGGGCGCGCGGCCTGGGCTCGGCTGCAGCCTCGCGCGTGGCCGGTGGCGCGGTCTTGCGAGCCTTGCGACGCGCCCAGTCCGAGGCCAGGTCGAGGTCCTGGCCAGTCAGGGCCAGAGCCGGCACCATGAAGGCCAGAAAGCCGGCCGCATAGATCAGCCCGGCCCAGATCATCGGGGCCGGCAGCCTGAGCCAGCCGAGAAATCCACCCAGGCCATCGGCCAGGGCCGAGCCCCAGAAACCGCCCAGCCCCTTGGCCAGCGGCCAGGCCGCCGGCGGCGGCAGGGTCGACAGCGCCCCCGCCAGGATCAGGATCGCCCCCAGGGCATAGAGGCTGCGCCGATGGTTGACGGCCCGGTCCTTCATCGGATCGGCTTCCAGCGCCCGGCCGATACCCTTGTACAGAATGAACAGCGCCGCCGGCCACGCCGCCAACCCGACCGACTGCATCCAGACGTCGGCCCAGATCGCTCCGGCCCCGCCCAGCCAGTTGGTCGCCGGGGTCGCCGAGGCCGCATTCCAGCTGGGGTCGGCCGGGTCGTAGGAGGCGAAGGCAATCAGCAGGAACAGGCCCGTCGCCGCGACGATGCCCCCGCGCAGACGCAGCGCCATCGGCGCATCCCAGAACAGGCGGAAACTCTCCACCAGACGGTCCCGAACGATCACCGCCG
>CAUJHO010000075.1 GCA_963205025.1 Pseudomonadota bacterium
CGATGCACCCGCGAGCGCAGATTGGCCTTGGCCACCACGACCGGCTCGCCACGTTCGGCCCGCCGCTGCAGGGCACCGGACAGAGAGGCCGCCTCGTGGGCCTGGCGCAGGATGGGGCGACCGGGGTCGCGCAGGACGCCGAGGCCGTCGATCCGCTGGGTCAGGGGCTGGTTGGTCGCATAGCCACCGTCCGCGTCGCGCGGATAGTCGATGTCGCGCGCGCCCAGGAAGACGAAGTGGTCATCCTGGAGCCAGCGCAGAAAGTCCAGGTTCTCCTGCCGAGTTTCGGGCGAGACGCCGGGGATGCCTGCCTCGAGCCGGTCGGCGGCCTCGGCCATCAGGGCGGCCATGGCGGCATGGTCCTGCACGGCCAGGCGCACATCGGCGAGGGTTTCAACCAGGCTGGAGCGGACGGCTTCGCGGCGCTCCTGGGTCATCGGATCGACGATCACGAGGATCATCGATTCCCGGTGTTCGGTGCTGGCGACGCGGGCCCCGGCGGCGTCCCGGTCGCAATCCATGAGCGGGTGGAACATGGCCCGCACCGAGACGCCGGCCTCGGCCAGATCACCCATGGTGCTGTCGACCAGGAAGGGGGCGTCGGCCTGAACGACCTCAACCAGATCAAAGGGTGCGTCGACGCCCGCCTCTCGCGCCGGACGTACACGAATGATCGGGCCGGCCCCGGCCTGGCGCTGCTCGGCGAAGGCCCAGAAGTGGGTCAGGACCCTGGCGAAGTCCGTCAGGCCCAGCTCGGGCGTCTCCTCGGCGATGTAATCGTCGTGGACCTGGGCCACGAAGGCGCGCTCAAGCGCGCTCAGATCCTTGGCCGACTTGCGTCCGATTTGCCCCGCGAAGGCGTCTTCAAGGGCGTGAAGCGAGTGTGCGGTTTGGCCGCCGTCCATGGTGGTGCTTTCCTGATCTGGGCCACCCTTGGGGCGCGGCCCACCTTCTCCCGTGGCCGACCGATAGGCTTTGCCGACGATCCGGCCAAGCCCCAAAAGTGGAAATCTTGACCTTCGGTTGTCCCCGGTCCGGGCCGCCCCGGCCGGGCCTTGATCGCGCCACCGTCCCGTGAAACGGATGTCGGTCGATTTCAGGAGTTGTGCGGATGTCTCGAATTGTCTTGCCGGTCGTTGTGGCGATGGCGGCTGTGCTGGCGGCGTCGCCGGGCCTGACCCAGCCGCTGCCGGCGGGCGGGCCGACCGCCCAGGAGATTGCCGGCTGGCTGCGGCAGCAGGGACTGGATGCCGTCATCGAGAGCGATCAGGTCCGCTCGGGGGCCAATGGCGTGGCCTGGGACCTGACCGGCTTCGACTGTACCGCAGGGCGGTGCCAGTCGTGGCAGTTTTCGGCGGGCTTCCTGATTCCCGACATGCCGGTCGGGGCCGTTGATCGCTGGAACCAGCAGCGGCGCTATCTCAAAGCCTTCGAGATCGAGCGGGCCGACGGGACGGCCGCGGTCGCCCAGTATGATGTGCTGGTCACGCCCGGCATGACCTGGGAGGCGATGACCGAACACATGCGGCTGTTCGCCTCTGTCGCGCCGCTGTTCGCGCTCGAGGTCGGGGCGATCGTCGAGGAATAGGACCCGCTAGGTGCCCGGCTGTGTCTCGGCCGAGAAGGCCTGCACATCCTGGATCAGGGCGGTGACCGAGGCGTCGATGATGGCCTGGCCCTTGTCGGGGCTGGCCTGGAGCGGGTCGGAGCCGATGCGGCCGTCGGGAAAGCGGGCGCGATAGTCCAGGGCATCGCGGATCGGACCCATGGGCGCGATCTTCGGATCCAGCGAGGCGATCTTGATCCGGTCAGGATAGGCGGCCTGGGTCACGGCGATTTCGGACGGGGTGGCGTGGCTGCCGTGGCCGGTCGGGAAGATCTGGGTACACAGGGCGTTGACGCCCGGCAGGTCCCACCAGTTTCTGAGCTTGAGGATGAAGGGGCAGCGCTCCTCGGCAAAGGACCATTCGGCATAGATCTCGGCGAAGGCGGCCTCGATGGTGGCGACATTGCCGCCGTGGCCGTTGAGGAAATAGATCCGGTCAAAGCCGTGTCGGGTCAGGGACGACACCCAGTCGGAGATCGCGGCCATGAAGGTCGAGGGTCTGAGCGTGATGGTGCCGGGGAACCCGAGGTGATGCTGGGCCATGCCGATGTTGAAGGTCGGGGCCACGACCAGGGCCTCGTCCTGACGTTCGGCGGCGTGGGCGATGATCTCCGGGCACAGCCAGTCGGTGCCCAGAAGGCCGGTCGGTCCATGCTGTTCATTCGAACCGATGGGAATGATGACCGTCTTGGACTGGTTCAGACGGGCCTCGATCTCGGGCCAGGACGACAGGTGGATCAGCATGACGGCGCTCTCGGGGCGGTGGAGGAGGGTCCGACTTGGAATCGGGACGGGGGTTCCATACTGAGGAGGTGAGTGCGCCGCGTCAAAAACAGACGGCGTACCGGCCAAGAGGACACGACCATGAGCCACGACGAGCTGTTTCCGGTCACATCCGAACAGGCACGCGGTGCGCGCGTCAATGCCGCCGCGCTCCAGGCAGAACGGTTGCGAGCCGCCGATGACCCCGACGGCTTCTGGCGCGAGGTCGGGGCCCGGCTGGACTGGATGGTGCCCTTCACCCGGATCAAGGATGTCTCGTTCCACCGCGACGACTTCCGCATTCGCTGGTTCGAGGACGGCGTCCTGAACGTCTCGGTCAATTGTCTGGACCGGCACCTGGCGACGCGCGGCGACCAGACCGCGATCATCTGGGAGGGCGACGACCCGGGCGTCTCGGCCCACTTCACCTATCGCGAGGCCCACGCGGCCGTCTGTCGGATGGCCAATGTGCTGAAGGCCCACGGCGTCAGGAAGGGCGACCGGGTGACCATCTATCTGCCGATGATTCCGGAGGCGGCCTGGGCGATGCTGGCCTGTGCCCGCATCGGGGCGATCCATTCGGTCGTCTTCGGGGGTTTCTCGCCCGACAGCCTGGCGGGGCGGATCGAGGACTGCGGCTCGACCTTTGTGATCACCGCCGACGAGGGCCTGAGGGGCGGTCGAAAGGTGCCGCTCAAGGCCAATGTCGATGCGGCGCTGGACAAGGTGGCGGGCGTCCAGACGGTGCTGATGGTCCGCCATACCGGGGCCGAGGTTGCGGTCATCGAGGGGCGCGACGTCGTCTATGATCTGACCGGCGTGTCGGCCGACTGCCCGCCTGAGCCGATGGGGGCGGAGGACCCGCTGTTCATCCTCTACACCTCGGGCTCGACGGGAAAGCCCAAGGGCGTGCTGCACACCACCGGCGGCTACCTGGCCTGGGCGGCCTACACCCACCAGCGCGTCTTCGATTGCCGCGAGGGCGAGGTCTATTGGTGTACCGCCGATGTCGGCTGGGTGACCGGCCACAGCTATATCGTCTATGGGCCGCTGGCCAACGGGGCGACCAGTCTGATGTTCGAGGGGGTGCCGACCTGGCCGGACGCCGGGCGCTTCTGGCAGGTCATCGACAAGCACCAGGTCGGGGTTTTCTATACCGCTCCGACCGCGATCCGGGCGCTGATGCGTGAAGGCGACGGACCGGTGCAGGCGTCGAGCCGCAAGAGCTTGCGCCTGCTGGGGTCGGTCGGGGAGCCGATCAACCCGGAAGCCTGGCTGTGGTATCACCGCGTTGTCGGGGAGGGGCGTTGCCAGATCGTCGACACCTGGTGGCAGACCGAAACCGGCGCGGCGCTGATCTCGCCGTGTTCGGGCGCGACGGACCTGAAGCCGGGGTCTGCGACCCTGCCGTTGCCGGGCGTCTTTCCCGCCATCGTGACCAACGAGGGCGAGGCCCTGGAGGGCGCGGCTGAAGGGCCGCTGACCCTGACCGATAGCTGGCCCGGCCAGATGCGGACCGTTTACGGTGACCACGCGCGGTTTCTGGACACCTATTTCTCGACCTTCCCCGGTCAGTATTTCACCGGCGACGGGGCGCGGCGGGACGCGGACGGCTATTACTGGATCACCGGGCGGATCGACGATGTGCTGAATATCTCAGGGCACCGGCTGGGCACCGCCGAGATCGAGTCCGCCCTGGTCGAACACCCTGCCGTCGCCGAGGCCGCCGTGGTCGGCTATCCCCACGACATCAAGGGCCAGGGCGTCTGGGCCTATGTGACGCTGAAGCTGGGCCAGACGCCGAGCGACGCGCTGAAGAAGGAACTGGTCGCCACGGTGCGCCAGGAGATCGGGCCCATCGCCAGCCCCGATGTGATCCAGTGGGCGCCGGGTCTGCCCAAGACGCGCTCGGGCAAGATCATGCGCCGGATCCTGAGGAAGATTGCCGAGGGTGACATGTCGAACCTCGGCGACACCTCGACCCTGGCCGAACCCTCGGTGGTCGACGATCTGGTGATGAACCGGGCGGGACAATAGTGCACGGTGAATCGGGTGCACTAAGTGCACTAGCTGCATTAAGTGCACTCATCGGACGGCGGCTTCCCTTGGCGGCGCTGACGATGTGAAAGACCGTGTTCGGGCCAGTCTAGGCGTCGCCGGCTGAGCGGGGAGCGAACGCCGCTCATTTTCTTCAAAACCTCGGCAGGGTGGGAATAGCGGTCGTGTTCAGCGGGGACCCGCTCTGTAACTTCCTCTCCACCGCCGCATGCGACGCTAACCGAACGGTTGCGGCGTGGGCGTCGGCGGTTTGTCTGCGCCCGGACGTCAGACCGCGAACGCCCTCAGGAACCGCTGGGCCGTCTCGTGAGCGCGGGCGGCGGTGTCGATCTCGGGCTGGGCGATACCGAGGAAGGCGCGCAGATGGGCGTGGCCCAGCGTCATGCCCGCAAACATCTCGGCAGCGGCGACAGGGTCGGGGGTGTTGAGCCGACCGGCCCGCGTCTGAGCGGCCAGCCAGTCGGCGAGGCGACCCTGGCCGGTGGCCGGCCCGGCCTGATAGACGGCCTGGGCCAGTTCGGGGGCCTCGGTCGACATCAGGGCGACGCTGCGAAGGGCACCTGCGGCGTTCTCGCGGACGATCTTCTCCAGCAGGCCCGTGGCATAGGCCGTCAACACCGCCTCGGCGTCGCCGCCCGACTGCAGGGGCTGGGTCAGCAGGTCGGACCGGCGCGTCGCCAGGGCACGGGCGATCTCCAGGCGTGAGGGAAAGCGATTGTACAGGGTCTGTTTGGAGACGCCGGCCCGGCGCGCAATGGCCTCCATCGAGACCTTGGGTCCGAGCGTGGCGGCCAGCTCGGCGGCGGCGTCCAGGATGGCTTGCGTCTTGGCCTCATCGACCTGTCCCGGGGCGCGTGGCATCAGTGCATATCTCCGTCCGGGGCCAGCAGGCCGCCGCGAACCGGCTTTGCCAGCAGCACGATGAAGGCTGCCGCCGCGCAGGCCAGGCCGAGTACGACAAAGGCGTCGGCAAAGGCCAGATTGGTGGCCTGGAGCTGGATCATCCGGTTCAGCGCCGCGTAGGCGGCCCCCACAGGATTGGCAAGGCCCAGCTCTTCAAACCGGGCCGTCAGGCCGCTCAGCATGTCGGCGGTCTGGCTGGAGGCCGTCGAGATGCGCGACGTCAGCTCGCCCATGTGTACGGCGCTGCGCTGGGTCAGCAGGGTGTTGAGGGCCGCCAGGCCAAAGGCACCGCCGACGTTGCGGGCCAGGTTCACCAGGCCCGACGCATTCTTGATCATGCTGGGCGTCAGCGTCGACATGGTGACGTTCTGGGACGCGATCATGGCCAGCATCACGCCGACGCCCCGAAAGGCCTGGACCGACGCGAATTCCCAGAAGCCCCATTCCGGGGTGACCGCGTGGGCGCTCCACATCCCCCAGGCCGCCAGCATGAAGCCGATGAACATCGGGACGCGCGGATCGACCCGACGCGCGATCCGTCCCGCGAGCGGGGCGGTCAGGAACATGGCGAGCCCGGAGACGACCATGATGGTGCCGACCTCGGCCGAGGAGTAGCCGCCGACCCGTCCCAGGAACAGCGGCAACAGGAAGGTGCCCCCAAACAGGGCCGCGCCGGTGACGAAGGTCATGATAACCCCGACGGTGAAGTTCCGGTCGGTGAAGGCGCGCAGTTCGACGATGGGGTTGCCATAGGTCAGGGTGCGCCAGATGAAGGCGGGCCCCGTCAACAGGGCGACGACGCTGAGCAGCAAGATATGGCTGTCGCTGAACCAGTCGTTCTTGGCCCCTTCTTCCAGAACGAACTGCAGGCTCATCAGGAAGGCCGCCATCAGGCCCAGGCCCCACCAGTCGAAGCCCTTGGCAAGCTCGGGATCACCCTCGTCGAAATTGCCGTACTGGCTGACCAGGAACAGGACGACGACGCCGGGAACGACATTGACGAAGAACAGCCAGCGCCAGCTCAAGAGCTCGGTCAGGTGGCCCCCCAGGGTCGGGCCGATGGTTGGGGCAAGGGTGACGATCAGACCCATGATGACGCTGGCGGTGACGCGATGCTTCGGCGGGAAGGCGGTGAAGGCCACCGCGAAGACGGTCGGGATCATGGCCCCGCCGACGAAGCCCTGAAGCGCCCGACAGATGATCAGCATGTCGATGGAGTTCGACATGCCGGCCAGCACGCTCATCACCACAAAGCCGGCCGCCGAGATCAGGAACAGGCGCTGGGTGCCCCACCAGCGGGCCAGATAGCCCGACAGGGGGATCATCACGACCTCGGGGATCAGATAGGCGGTCTGGACCCAGCTGATCTCGTCATTGGAGGCCCCGACACCGGCCTGAATCTGGGGCAGGGAGGCCGCCACGATCTGGATGTCGAGGATGGCCATGAACTGGCCCACCACCATGCCCGCAAAGCCGAGCAGCAGGACGAACCAGTCGACCTTGGGGGCCTCGCCGCTCAGCGGTGCGCCCGGGGCCGTGGTGTCGTTGGCGCTCATGACGCGGTCGACGTACCGGCCTCGGCGAAGGAGGCCCCGCCGTCACTGTGCAGATCGACCCGGACCTCGACCGACAGGCCGGGTCGCAGGGCCGTTGCCTCCTGGCCGCCCTGGACGACGATCCGCACCGGCACCCGCTGGGTGATCTTGGTGAAGTTGCCGGAGGCGTTCTCGATGGGGATCAGGGCGAACTCTGAGCCGGTGGCGGGCGAGAAGCTGTCGATGCGGCCGGTCAGGGTCTGGCCGGGGAAGGCATCGGCGGTGATCTCTACGGTCTGGCCCAGACGCAGCCGCTGCATCTGGGTCTCCTTGAAGTTGGCGACGACATAGGTTTCGCCCAGCGGCACCAGCGACATGAGCTGGCCGCCGGGGCGCACATACTGGCCGACGCGGACCTGCCGGGCCCCCACCACCCCGGCGGACGGCGCCCGGATGATGGTGCGATCCAGGTCGATCCGGGCCTGTTCGACGGCGGCGCGGGCCAGCTCGACCTGGGCCAACGCCTGGCTGCGCGAGGAGGTCAAGGTGGCGGCGGCGCGACGCTCGGCCTCCAGTCCGGCCTGGGCCTCGGCGACGCCGGCGCGGGCCTGGGCGGCGCTGGCACGCTCGGTCTGGACGCGCTGGTCCGAGACCCAGCCTTGCGAGGCCAGACGGCCGTAACGATCGGCCTCGGCGCGGGCGAGGTCGGCCTGGGCCTGGGCCTGGGCGACCCCGGCGGCGCGGGCCTGGACCTGAGCCCCTTCCTGGGCGGTGCGGGCATCGACATTGTCGACGGCAGCCAGGGCGGCGCTGAGCTGGGCCTCGGCCTGGGCCAGGGTGGCGCGGGCGTCGGCATCGTCCAGCCTGACCAGGACATCGCCGGTCTGAACCCGCTGGTTGTCCGCGACCAGCACCTCGACGATGCGCCCGTCGACCTGGCTGGAAACCAGCACGGTGTCGGCCTCGACAAAGGCGTTGTCGGTCTGTTCCCAACGCTGCTGGCCTTGCCACCAGACGACGCCCCCCACGAGCAGGATGACGCCGACGATGCCGGCGACAATCAGAGGAAGGCGCTTACGCAGCGCGGGTGACAAAGGCATGGCGGATCTTCCCAGCAGACAGGTTGGCGTTAAATAGACGCAACCGTCCATTAATCAAGTGCCTTGCAAATGCGCTCAAACACGGTTGGTTTCAGGCCGTGAGGAGCCTGTGATGAAACGCCGCTGGCCGCCCGATGAGGCCTATGTCGAAGAGGTGTTCACGCGCCTGGCGCGCGGGATGCCGGAGCCCAAGACCGAACTGAACTGGTCCACGCCGTTCGAGCTGGTGGCGGCGGTGGCCCTGTCGGCCCAGGCGACCGATGTGGGGGTCAACAAGGCGACGGCCAAGCTGTTCGCGGCAGCCAATACGCCGGCGGCGATCCTGGCGCTGGGGGAGGCGGGCGTGACGCCGTTCATCGCCTCGATCGGCCTATACCGGAACAAGGCCAGGAACCTGGTGGCGATGAGCCGCATTCTGGTCGAGCAGCACGACGGCGAGGTTCCGTTGACCCGGGCCGAGCTTCAGGCCCTGCCGGGGGTCGGACGAAAGACGGCCAGCGTGGTGCTGAACGAGCTGGAGATCGAGCCGGCGATTGCGGTGGACACCCACGTCTTTCGTGTGTCGCACCGGCTAGGGCTGGCCAATGCCAAGACGCCGGACAAGGTCGAGGACCAACTGCACCGGGTGGTGCCGGCCGAATGGCTGCCCAAGGCGCACCACTGGCTGATCCTGCATGGGCGGTATGTGTGCACGGCGCGAAAGCCGAACTGCGCGGGCTGTGTGCTGAACGATATCTGCCCATCGCGGGCGGGGCTGGAGGCGGCCTGATCCCTCTCCCCCGTGATGCGGGAGGATCACACCCGCGCCAGCACGGCCTCGGCGAAGCGGGTCTGGGCGGCGGGCTCTTCACCGAGGTAGAGGTCGGGTTCGAGCAGTTCGAGTTCCATGACGACGGGTTTGCCCTCGAGGTCGCGGACCAGGTCGACCCGCGCATACAGGAGCGGTTCGGAGACGGCGGCCAGGGCCGCCCGGGCGGCGGCGTGTTCGTCGTCCTCAGGCTGGATCGCCGTGACATGGCCGCCCCAGTCGGGCTGAACCCGGAAGTCACCCGTCTTGGCGACCTTGCGGACCGCGTGGCTGAACCAGCCGTTGAAGAAGACCAGCGAGGTTTCCCCGGTGGTGCCGACCGCCGGCA
>CAUJHO010000076.1 GCA_963205025.1 Pseudomonadota bacterium
GTTGGAGTATGTCCCAGCTACGGCCTCTGTCGCAGAGGACGAGGCTTCCGCCAACACAGATGGCATTTCCGAGAGCCGTACGGCCCCGGAATTCCAGAATGGCTCAGCCGTCTGGGAGACGCTGAAGTCTTCTCCCGCGTAGAGGGTCGCCTGGTTCAGGAGATCCATCGGTGGGCTTCCTGGCACCGTGTGGACCTGGGTAACCTGGCCCCGGGCGGCAGGGATGTCGGCGGCCCTGGCCTGGGCCCCGCCAATCGTCGCGATCATGGCTGTCAGCAGGAGCCCCAGAGCCCTCTGGCCCGAAGTCCGGTTTGCAGATTTCAACATTCAGGTCTTCCGGTTGCTGAAAACATCAGGCCCACAACCTGTGCGGCGCACACCGGTCTCCACATCATCCAATCGGATGATGCCGCCCCTTCCTCGCCCTGACATCTTGACGGGCGAACAAGGGTCGCTTCCCTTTTCAGGGAGCGGGGGCGGAAATGAATGCGATCTCCGATCCTGAAGCGGATCTGATCCAGCAGATCTATGCGGCGGCCTATGATCCCGCCAAATGGGTCGATGTCATGGAACGGCTGTCCGACGCAGTCGGCGGTTTGCGCGGCTGCCTGACCCGGATCGACATGACCGACGGATCAGGCGTTGACGCCATTCTGATGCGCTCCGATCCGGCCTGGGTCGACGCCTATGCCCAGCACTTCGGCGCCATCAATGTCTTCAAGACGTCGGACAACCCCGCCGACCTGCGCGCGCCGGTCAAGCCGGTCCAAACCGATGAGGACTGCCTGACCCGCGACGACTATGCGGCGTCGGAATACTTCAATGATTTCATGCGGCCCCAGGATGTTGACCGCTCGCTCTTCATCCGGCTTGGCCTGTCCGGCACCGTGGCCAGCACGATCAATATCGGTCGTCGCACCGGCGAGGTCTTCGATCAGGCCGACCTGGACTTCGCGGCCCGCATGCAACCGCATCTCGTCCGCGCCTATGAAGTCAGCCGCCAGATCGCCCGGCCTCTCGGTGTCATCCACACGCTGGCCGAGGCCTTGCAACACTCGCCACACGCCCTGTTCCTGGTGGAGGCCGACTGTTCGCTGACCTACGCCAACCGCGTAGCGGAGAAGCTGCTGGCGCGCGATCGCGGCCTGATCGTCATTCGGGGGCGACTGACACCCCGCCATTCGGACGCAGCGCGGAGATTCGAGGCCATGATCGGCCAGGCCTCGCGACGCGAGGGCGCCCGACTGGGGGCGACACTCAGCGTGCCGCGAGAGGGTTCGCGCCTTCCCCTGGCGGTGCGCACGGCGCCTTTGCCGCTGGAGGACGGCCCGATCTTTCTCGCGTCGGCTCCCGTCCTCGTCTCAGTGACGGATCTCGAGTCGGATGTCGCCACCCCGACACACGAACTCAAGGATCTGTTCGGACTGACCGCTGCCGAGGTGAAGCTCGCCGCGGCGGTTTTCGAGGGTCTCAGCCTGCCGGAGGCCGCCGAGAAGTTCGGCATCAGCATCAATACGGTTCGCTTCCAGCTTGCCCGCATCTTCGACAAGACCGGAGTCTCGAGACAGGCAGAACTGGTCAAGCTGATGATGCGCCTGGCCAGCTAGGGGGCTCCGCGACGCTAACGCGGATTCATCATTTCCATCAGCTTGGTCTTAATTCGCCATCGCCTATGAACGATGACAAACGGGCGTACCCCCAACGCCCGCCCTAGGAGCCATCCCGTGTCGCACAGCCCGGGCGTAGAAGGCAGGCCGCTCAAGGTCCTGCACGTCGACGACGATCCCATGAACCTGCGCGTCGTGCAGGAGATCCTGGGCGCGTTCGGCCACATCGGGGTCATGGCCTCCTCGGGCGAGGAAGCGTTGGAGCGCCTGCGCACCGAAGCCTTTGACATCATGCTGCTCGACATCCACATGCCCGGCATGACCGGCATCGAGGTCATCGAGCGCCTGCGCGCCTCACCCGGCCCGGAAAGCAGCACGCCGGTGATCGCGCTCACCGCCGACATCTACTCGCGCCGTCCGGCCGAGTACGTGGCCCTCGGCTTCAACGACTTCGTCTCCAAGCCGATCCTGGTCGCCGGCCTGATGGCGACGATCCGCCGCTGCGTGGCCCCACCGCTCGTGACGCTGCAACAGGCTGTCGGCTAACCTCAGTCCGCGTCGGCTTCGACCGGCGTTGCGGCGATCGGCCCGGCCCCGCCATCGAGCGCCGCGGCCAGCCGCGTGCGGTCGAGCTGGCCCTCCCATCCGGCCACCACCAGGGTGGCGACGGCGTTGCCGACGAAGTTGGTCAGCGCCCGGCACTCGCTCATGAACCGGTCGACGCCCAGAATCAGCGCCATGCCGGCCACCGGCACGCTCGGCACTACCTGCAGCGTCGCGGCGAGCGTGATGAAGCCCGCGCCGGTCACCCCCGCCGCGCCCTTCGAGCTCAGCATCGCCACGCCCAGCAGCAGCAGCTGTTCCTCCAGCGACAGGTGGATACCCAGCGCCTGGGCGATGAACAGCGCCGCCAGGGTCATGTAGATGTTGGTGCCGTCGAGGTTGAAGCTGTAGCCGATGGGGGCCACCAGCCCGACCACAGACTTGGCCGCGCCCGCCCGCTCCAGCTTCTCCAGCAGCGACGGAAGCGCGGCCTCGGACGACGAGGTGCCCAGCACCAGCAGCAGCTCCTCCTTCAGGTAGCGGATGAGCTTGAAGATCGAGAAGCCGCTGAGCGCCGCAATGGCCCCCAGCACCACAACCACGAACAGGATCGAGGTCGCGTAGAAGGTCCCCACCAGCGCCGCCAGGCTGGCGATCGAGGCGATACCGTACTTGCCCACGGTGAAGGCGAACGCTCCGAACGCCCCGATCGGCGCGGCCCGCATGAAGATCGCCACAAGCTTGAAGAACGCCTCGGCCACCGCGTTCAGCACCTTCAGCGCCGGGTCGGCCCGCTCGCCGATCATGGTCAGAGCGATGCCGAACGGGATCGAGAAGAACAGCACCTGCAGGATGTTGCCGTCGACGAAGGCGCCCGCCACCGAGGTCGGGATCACGTCCATCAGGAACCCGGTGACAGTCATGTCGTGCGACTTGGCCGCATAGCCCTTGACCGCGTCGGCATCCAGGCTGGCCGGATCGATGTGCATGCCGGCGCCGGGCTGCACCACATTGGCCACCGTCAGGCCCACCACCAGGGCGAAGCTCGACACCACGATGAAGTAGCCAAACGCCTTCAGCGCCACGCCGCCCACCTTGGCCAGGTCGCGCATCCCGGCGATCCCGGTCACCACGGTGAGGAAGATCACCGGGGCGATGATCATCTTCACCAGCTTGATGAAGGCGTCTCCCAGCGGCTTGAGCGCCTCGCCGGTCGAAGGCCAGAAGTGCCCGAT
>CAUJHO010000077.1 GCA_963205025.1 Pseudomonadota bacterium
CGACTATGACGAGGCCGCCGAGGTGGCCCGGGCCAACAATCCAAAGGTGATCATCGCCGGCGGCTCGGCCTATTCGCGCGCCTGGGATTTCAAGCGGTTCCGCGAGATTGCGGATTCGGTCGGGGCCTATCTGATGGTGGACATGGCCCACTATGCCGGCCTGATTGCCGGCGGCGTCTATCCCGATCCGGTGGCCCATGCCCATGTCACCACCTCGACGACGCACAAGACCCTGCGTGGACCACGCGGCGGCATCGTCCTGACCAATGACGAGGCCATCTCCAAGAAGATCAATTCGGCGGTCTTCCCAGGGCTGCAGGGCGGGCCGCTGGAGCATGTCATCGCCGCCAAGGCCGTGGCCTTCGGTGAGGCCCTGAAGCCCGAGTTCAAACAGTACGCCGCCCAGGTGGTGAAGAACGCCCAGACGCTGGCAGGTGTTCTGGTCGAGCGGGGACTGGCCATCGTTTCAGGCGGCACCGATAGCCACCTGATGCTGGTCGACCTGCGGCCCAAGTCGGTCACCGGGAAGGCCACCGAGCGCGAACTCGAGAAGGCGTTGATGACCTGCAACAAGAACGGCGTGCCGTTCGATGAGGCCCCCTTCACCATCACCTCCGGCGTACGCCTGGGGACCCCGGCGGGGACGACCCGCGGCTTTGGTGAGGGCGAGTTCCGGCAGATCGGCCACTGGATCGCGGATGTGATCGATTCCATGAACGGCACTGACGAAGCCGACCCGGCCGTCATCACCCGGGTTGCCACCGACGTTCGTAGCCTGACGACCCGGTTCCCGATCTACAGCGGAATCGAGGGGTAAGTCTCTGATGAAGTGTCCCTTTTGCGGAAACCCGGACACCCAGGTCAAGGACAGTCGCCCGTCGGACGATGGCGCGGCGATCCGGCGCCGACGGCTGTGCGGCAAATGCGAGGGGCGGTTCACGACCTTTGAGCGGGTACAACTGCGCGAACTGGTGATCCTGAAGCGCAATGGGAGGCGCACGCCCTTTGATCGGGACAAACTTGAACGCAGCCTCAGGATCGCCCTAAGAAAACGACCGGTACATCCTGATCAGATTGACCAATTGACATCTCGCATCACGCGTCAGCTTGAGAGCCTCGGCGAGACCGAAATCGCCTCGAGCGTGGTTGGAGACTTCATCATGAAGACGCTCAAGGGCGTCGATGAGGTCGCCTATGTCCGCTACGCCTCGGTTTACAAGGACTTCCGCCACACCTCCGACTTCGCCCGCTTCCTAGGGGATGAAGGCCTGGACGAGGGCTGATGCAGGTCACCCTGAAGCTTGCGACCTCGCTGGATGGTCGCATTGCCACCGCCCGTGGCGAATCCAGGTGGATTACCGGTGAGGATGCCCGCGCCGAGGGGCACCGTCTGCGCGCGGCTCATGACGCTATCCTGGTCGGGGTCGAAACGGTCCTGGCCGACGATCCGGCCCTGACGGTGCGCCTGTCCGAAGACGGCAGATTGGTGGAACCGCCGGTCGGCTATGGGCCAAGCGATCTTGAGGCCGGACAGACCCAGCCCTTGCGGGTCATCCTCGAAAGCCGCCTGCGGACACCGGCCCAGGCCGAGGCGGCCAGGGCCGGTTGCCTGATCCTGACAGTTGCCGCGCCCCGACCCGTACGCCGGGCCCAGATCGAGCGTATCGAGGCGGGTGACGATGGCCGCCCGACCGTGGCGGCCGTACTGGCGGCGCTGGAGAAGCGCGGCATCAGATCAATCTTGATCGAAGGCGGAGGCCAGGTGGCCGCGAGCTTTCTTCGGGCCGGAGCGGTCAATGTGATCGAGTGGTTCCGGGCTCCCATCGTTCTGGGCGGTGACGGGCGCCCCGGCGTGGCCGCACTGGCGCTTGAGAATCTGGCGTCCGCCCCCCAATTCCGGCGTATCTCGGTCGCATCGCTCGGCGACGACCTGTGGGAACGCTACGAGAGGATCTGACGGGTGTTTACCGGCATCGTCACCGACATCGGTCGGATTCGGCGCGTCACTCAGACGGCGCGCGATCGGCGCTATGAAATCGAAACCCGCTGGGACACCTCCGGCATCGACCTCGGGGCTTCGATCAGCCATGCGGGCTGCTGCCTGACGGTGACGGAGACGGGGCCGGGCTGGTTCGCCGTCGAGGTGTCGGATGAGACCCTGTCGAAGACCACGCTTGGTCAATGGACGGAGGGTCAAATCGTCAATCTGGAACGCGCGGCCCGCCTCGGCGACGAGATGGGCGGTCACATCGTCTCGGGTCACATCGACGGACTGGGCCGGGTTGTCGCCGCCGAGCCGGTCGGAGGATCCCGCCGCATCCAGATCACAGCTCCAGCACCGCTGCACCGGTTCATCGCCGCCAAGGGCTCAATCACGGTCGACGGTGTGTCCCTGACGGTCAACCGGGTCGAGGGTCAGACTTTCGAAGTGAATGTCATTCCGCACACGCTCGAAGCGACGACGCTGTCCGGTCTGGTCGTGGGCTCGCGGGTCAATCTCGAGATCGATATGCTGGCCAGATACCTCGCAAGGTGGCAGGAGACGGCATGACCTATTCCGCGCCGATCCCGGAGGCCGCAATCAGCCCGACCGAAGTCCTGCTTCAGGAGGCGGTCGCCGGCCGCCCATTCATCCTGGTTGATGCCGAGGACCGCGAGAATGAGGGCGATGTGGTGATTCCGGCCGACGGCGTGACGCCCGAGATCATCGCCTTCATGGCACGCGAGGCGCGCGGGCTGATCTGTCTGACGATCACCCAGGATCGCGCGGCAACCCTGGGCCTGCGCCCGATGGTCGAGACCAATCGCTCGGGCCTGGGTACGGCCTTCACCGTCTCGATCGAGGCCGCGACCGGGGTGACGACCGGCATTTCCGCCGCCGACCGGGCGCATACGATCGCGACTGCGATCACGGACGGGGCAACATCAGAGGAAATCGTCAGTCCCGGCCATGTCTTTCCCATCGTGGCCCGGCCCGGTGGCGTGCTGGCCCGTGCGGGTCATACCGAGGCCGCTGTCGATATCGCGCGGCTGGCGGGCCGTGACCCGTCCGGCGTCATCTGCGAAATCATGAACGACGACGGCACCATGGCGCGCCTGCCTGAGCTGATCGTGTTCGCGCGCCGGCACGGGTTGAAGATCGGCACCATAGCCGACCTGATCGCCTATCGCACAGCGACGGAGCTGACCGATGATTGAAGAGCCGGTTCGCGTTCTCATCGTCGAGGCGCGGTTCTATGACGATCTGGCAGACCTCCTGCTGGCAGGGGCCAGGCGATCGCTGGAGGCCGCCGGGGCCGAGTATAACGTCGTCCAGGTACCCGGCGCGCTCGAGATTCCGGCGGCTATCGCCATTGCCGAGGAATCGGGCCGGTTTCCCATTGGCGTGCGGTATGACGGCTATGTCGCGCTCGGCTGCGTGATCCGGGGCGATACCTATCATTTCGAGGTCGTGGCTAATGAATCGGCGCGCGGCCTGACTGATCTGGGCATCCATCATCGTCTGGCCATCGGCAACGGCATTCTCACCACCGAAGACGAAGACCAGGCCAATTGGCGCGCCAACCCCGACCAGGCCGACAAGGGCGGCGCGGCGGCCCGCGCCTGTCTCGATCTCATCGCCCTGAAGCGCAGCCTGCGCGGAGCCTCTGCATGACCGACCCGACCGATCCACGCTCTATGAAGGCGGTGATGGAACAGCTGGCGGCGGCCGAGGCCGAGCGCCCGGTCAGCGAAACGCCGCTTTCGGCCCGGGAACGCAGGGCCCGTACCGTCGCGCGCCTGGCCGCGGTCCAGGCGCTCTATCAGATGGAACTGGCCGGGGCCGGGGTCGAGGCCGTGATCCGTGAGTTCTCCGACCATCGCTTCGACGACAGCCTTGAAGACGAGCTGATGGCCGAGGCCGACGAGGTCTATTTTGCCGACATCGTGCGTGGGGTTGTGGCGGATCAGGCCCGGGTAGATGCCGCCGTCACCCGGCGTCTGGCTGAGGGCTGGAAGCTGGCGCGGCTGGACGCCACGCTGCGGGCGTTGCTGCGCTCGGGTGTCTGGGAGCTGATCCAGCGTCCCGATACGCCTCGCGAAGTGGTGCTGGATGAATATGTCGAACTGGCCAAGGCGTTCTTCGATGATCGTGACGCCGGCTTCGTCAATGCCGCCCTCGATGGCGTGGCCCGCGACGTCAGGGGTTGAGCGTGGGGTCGGATCGGCCCGACGAGTTTGAAACGATTTCGCGCCTGCTGCGTCCGCTGGCGGGCCATCCGGCGGCGCGGGGATTGCTGGATGATGTCGCGGTCCTGACGCCGCCACCCGGCCGTACGCTGGTGCTGACCCACGACACCATGGTGGCCGGGGTCCATTTCTGGCCGGATGACCCGCCAGACCTGATCGCGCGAAAGCTCTTGCGGGTGAATCTGTCTGACCTGGCCGCCAAGGGCTCTGAGCCGTTCGGCTATTTGATGAGCTGTGCCTGGTCTGACGGCTGCGACTGGGCCTGGCGGCAGGCTTTCGCTCGCGGCCTGGCCGAGGATCAGGCCCGATACGGTTTGGTGTTGCTGGGAGGCGATACGGTCAGAACGCCGGGGCCGTTGACCCTGGGGGCGACCCTGATCGGCTGGGGTGACGCGGGCCGGACCCCGGCTCGGGCGGGGGCGCAGGCGGGCGATCTCATCCTGGTGACGGGAACCATCGGAGACGCGGGGCTGGGTCTGCGTGTCACCGGGGGGGAGGATCTGGAGCTGGACCAGGCTGGGGCGAGCTGGCTGGCCGACCGCTATCGTCTGCCGCAACCGCGAACCGCCCTGGCCCCGGCGATCGCCCGCTACGCCACCGCCAGCGCCGATGTGTCCGACGGACTGGCAGCCGACCTGGCGCATATCTCTGAGGCTTCCGGTCTGCGGGCCAGGATCGAGCTCGACGCGGTGCCCCTGTCGGCGGCCGCCGGGCGCTGGTTGGCGGCCCAAGCTGACGCCTCAGACGCCCGGGCAGTCCTGGCGAGTTCAGGCGACGACTATGAGATCGTCTTCACCCTCGGCCCTGAGGCTCTGGACGCCCTGCGGTCCGAGGCGACGCGGCGGGGTGTCGCCGTTACCCGGATCGGCGTCATGGAAGCCGGGGAAGGGCTTGCCGTGACCTTCGGCGGTCGGCCGCTGGACCTGGTCCGTCGAGGCTGGCGGCACCGCTAACCGGCTATTCACGGTCGTCGTCCACAATGCCGTCATGGACAGACGTGCACTGCTGACAGCGGGCCTGGTGGCGACGACGGCAGCCCTGGCTTCACCAGCCGGAGCTTCGGAACCGGCTGAAGCCAGTGGCCCGGAATCCTATGACCTGACCGTAGTGGGCCTGCCGGTCGTCTCCGACGAGCGGGTCCGCAACTACATCTATGTGCGGCTTCGCCTGCATGTCGCGCCGGGTACGGACGCCATCTCACTGCGGGACAAGGATCCGCACGTTCGTGACTCCCTGGTTCGAATGGCCCACCGTCGACCGTTCTCGGTTCCGGGCGAGATGAACCGGCTCAATGGCGCGGCCATGGCCGGCCATGTCATGGCGACGGCAATCCGCGTCTATGGGCGCGGCGTGGTGACCCGCGTCGAGGTCATCGAGCAGCAGCCGCAGCGGCTGGTCCGGCAACCTTAACGCCCCTTATAGAATCGACCGATCCCCCGTTGCGATTTGGGCGGGATTTTGGCACGTTCCGGCCCGATTTCCCGCAAGGGCGCGTTTGGGCGTCCGTTGCGCACGGGGGGACCGGAAGGCGGACGCAAGCGCCGCGCCAAGGGTCCGTCGCGCTTTTGAGAACGACGAGGACTTAGACAGCCATGCAAGACTACATCCTGCCGCTGGTCATTCTGGCCGGCGCGGTAGGCGTGCTTTACGGGGCGCTTCAAACCGCCGCCCTGCTGAAGGCCAACGCCGGCAACGCGCGAATGCAAGAGATCGCCGCCGCCATTCAGGAGGGGGCCTCGGCCTATCTCCGCCGCCAGTACACCACCATCGCCATGGTCGGCGTGGTCATCCTGATCGCTGCCTGGCTGCTGATCGGACAGTGGGCCGCCATCGGCTTCCTGGTCGGGGCCGTCCTGTCGGGCCTGGCCGGCTATGCCGGCATGCTAATCTCGGTCCGCGCCAACGTCAGAACGGCGCAGGCCGCCTCCGAGAGCCTGGACAAGGGCCTGTCCATCGCCTTCCGCTCGGGGGCTGTGACCGGACTGTTCGTGGCCGGCGGGGCGCTTGTAGGCGTCGCGGGCTACTACTGGCTGCTGACCTCGGTGATCGGGCTGGACAACACCAGCCGCGAAGTCGTGGACGGGCTGGTTGCCCTGGGCTTCGGCGCTTCCCTGATCTCGATCTTCGCCCGTCTGGGCGGCGGCATCTTCACCAAGGGTGCGGACGTCGGCGGCGACATGGTCGGCAAGGTTGAGGCTAACATTCCCGAGGATGATCCCCGCAACGCGGCCACCATCGCCGATAACGTCGGCGACAACGTCGGTGACTGTGCGGGCATGGCTGCCGACCTGTTCGAAACCTATGCGGTGACGACCGTGGCGACGATGGTGCTGGCCGCCATCTTCTTCCGCGACACGCCGTTTGTGGACATGATGATGCTGCTGCCGCTGGCCATCTGCGGCGTCTGCGTCCTGACCTCGATCATCGGCACCTTCTTCGTGCGGATGGGCAAGAGCCAGAACATCATGGGCGCGCTTTACAAAGGCCTGATCGCCACCGGCGTACTGTCGGCGGCGGCTGTCTTCGTTCTGATCGACCAGACGATCGGCGGCCCGGTCCAGACCACCAGCGGCCTGGTCATTACCCCGATGTCGCTGTTCTGGTGCGGCATGGTCGGTCTCGGCGTGACTGCGGCCATTGTGGTCGTGACCGAATACTACACCGGCACCGGCTTCCGTCCGGTCCGGTCGATCGCCAATGCGTCGGTCTCCGGCCATGGCACCAACGTGATCCAGGGCCTGGCCGTGTCGCTGGAATCGACGGCCCTGCCGGCGCTCATCATCGTCGTCGGCATCATCGCCAGCTTCCAGCTGGCCGGCTTGTTCGGCATCGCCATCGCCACCACCACCATGCTGGGCGTGGCGGGGATGATCGTGGCTCTGGACGCCTTCGGTCCGGTCACCGACAACGCTGGCGGCATTGCCGAAATGGCAGGCCTTCCCCCGGAAGTCCGGGTTTCGACCGACGCTCTGGACGCGGTGGGCAACACCACCAAGGCCGTGACCAAGGGCTATGCCATCGGTTCGGCCGGCCTGGGGGCCCTGGTCCTGTTCGCCGCCTTCACGGCTGACCTGGAGCACTTCGCCCAGGAGGCGCAGGTCGGATCGTTCTTCTTCGGCCTGGGTGAGGTCGCCTTTGACCTGTCCAACCCCTATGTCGTGGTCGGCCTGCTGTTCGGGGGACTTCTGCCCTTCCTGTTTGGCGGTATGTCGATGACGGCGGTGGGCAAGGCGGCGGAATCGGTCGTGGCCGAGGTCCGTCGTCAGTTCCGTGAGAACCCCGGCATCATGACCGGTGAGGTCAAGCCTGAGTACGGTCGTGCCGTCGACATCCTGACCAAGTCGGCCATCCGCGAGATGATCGTGCCGTCGCTGCTGCCGGTGCTGGCCCCGATCGTCTTGTTCTTCGTGGTGCTGTGGCTGCCGCAGACGACCAAGGCCGATGCCTTTGCCGCCCTGGGGGCCATGCTGATGGGTGTGATCGTCACCGGCCTGTTCGTCGCCATCTCGATGACCTCGGGCGGCGGTGCCTGGGACAATGCCAAGAAGATCATCGAGGAGGGCTTCACCGATAAGAACGGTGTGACCCACGCCAAGGGCTCCGACGCTCACAAGGCGGCGGTGACCGGCGACACGGTCGGCGACCCCTACAAGGACACGGCGGGGCCCGCCGTGAACCCGATGATCAAGATCACCAACATCGTGGCTCTGCTGCTGTTGGCGGTCCTGGCGGCCTGGTCCGCCGGCTGATCCTTCAGCAAGCCTGAACTGAAAGCGCCCCGGAGAGCGATCTCCGGGGCGTTTTTCTTTGGCGCGTCAGGCGGTGTCGCGACGCGCCGCCTCGTCACCACGCTTGAGCGGGTCAGGCAGGGGGGTGTCGTCGGGCACGAAGCTCAGGGACCCCGAGTTGATGCAATAGCGCGTCCGCGCCGGCGGCGGACCGTCACGAAAGACGTGGCCCTGATGACTGTCGCAACGGGCACAGCGCGTCTCGACGCGCTCCATGCCATACGAGGTGTCACGAACGCCAATCACATGGTCGGGGTGCCAGGGCACCGTGAAGGAGGGCCAGCCGGTGCCGCTGTCGAACTTGGCCTGGGCCCGAAACAGCGGCAGGCCGCACAGGCGGCAGGCGTACAGACCCGGTCGCTTCTCGGCCAGCAGGCCGCCACAGAACGGAGCCTCGGTGCCGTGGTTCAGCAACACCCGTCGCTCTTCGGCATCCAGGCCGCTTTCCAGCAACAGACGGTCCGAAGGCGACGGCGGAGCCAGGTCGAATTGAGAAGGGGCGCTCATGGCCATGAACATGGCGAGCGCCCCTTCAGGGTTCAAGCTTTGGCTGGATCAGCCGCCGAACAGCGACGCCACCCAGGCCCGCACAGCTCCCTCATCGGTCGGGCTGCCGGTGTAGGCCAGGCCACCGGTCGGCACGAAGCCGACGTTCGAGGCCCGGGTACGGCCCACCCAGGTCTTGTGGCCATAGTTCAGGTAGCCATGGCCCGAGGGCAGGGCGACCCGAGTCTGTTCGAAGTGGATCGAATCGGCCCCGGTCGGCGTGCCGGCGATGCGGACGTTCGGCAGGGTGGCCAGCATGTCCACGACGTCCAGGCACGCATTGCGGCAGCCGCCGTCAACCAGCACCACGATATTACCGCGCATGGCGTTGGTCGGGGCGGCGGCCTGGGCCGCGGCACTGGCCTCACCTTCGACCGCAGCCGCCTCGATGGCGGGGATCGGCGGCGTGATCTGCTGGGTAAAGGTCCGCTGGCCCGACGCTGCCGCCGCATCGAACTGGGCGAGCAGGTCCTGCATCTGGCGGACGGCACCCGGATAGTTGGCGGCAAAGACAGGGTCCCCCTGCATCCGTCCGAGCGTGTCGGCGAAGAACTGCCGGTTGTCCTGTGAGACGCGATAGACGATCTGGCCCGAGATCCGCTGCTGAGAAACGCGGTAGTCGACACCCCACAGACGGTTCGCCAGAGAATAGCCGAGCGCTGCCGAACCCGAACGCGCACCGCGCAGGTCGATGACGACATTGCCGCCCTGGATGGCCGCCAGCTGAGCGTCGATCTGGGCCAGGAAGGCCTGCGAGGCATTGCCCTGGCTCAGATCGTGGACATGAATCCAGTGGCCGCCGGCCATCGTTTCCACCGACAGGGCGGTTTGCGGCGTATAGACCGTCGAGGCCCAGGCGGCGCGCAGGCTCGGCTCGGTCGCAAAGGCGCCGGCCAGGGTATAATCGCGGCCGCGACCCCGGCCGTTCGGGGCAAAGCGGCAGGAGGTCGGCAGGCCGCCCACAAACGGGTTACCCCGATCCCAGAACAGATAGGGTGCGGTCTGTTCGCGGTCGCCCGGTTGATCCAGATCGCCTTCCCAGCCGTCGAGACGGCGGCGGGCGAATTCCTCAGCGGACTGCTCGCCGCAGGAAATCAGGGTGGCCCCGACCGGGGGCGCGTTGCGACCGGCCGCAGGATCGACCCAGGTCACCACATAGGCACCATTGCGCCAGCCGGTCGTGAACTGGGTCCAGCGCTGCGCGTCCCAGAGGGGCGGTGTCTGCCAGTTCGGGTCGAAGCTGATGTTGGTGTCTTCCATGCTGCGGGCGAACCGGCGCAGGGTGAAGGCATAGGCCTGGGCGTCCCTGACGCGGCTGGCCTCGTCGCGGGCGGTGGCGTAGCCGGCGGCCAGCCGCTGGGCGAAGCCGGCCTCATCCCCGCCGGTCACCAGGGCGGGGTGATTGTCGCGGATTTCCTGATGCAGCGCGTCCACGTCACGTTGCGCCGCAGCGCCAAAGTCCTGGGCGGCGGCAGCGGTCACGGCGAGAAGGCTGACGGAGGCAGCCAGAGCAAGGGTCTTCATAGGCGTAGGGTCCTTTCGGGACGAACGTCCGGGGCGATAGCTCGGTTTAAACCTCATAGAGCGCGTGTTTGCCAAGCCCGTTCCATCGGGCTAGGCGTGCCCTTTCGCCGAAGGCGGGCAGGGTTCTTATGTTCAGCAAGATTCTAATCGCCAATCGCGGCGAAATCGCGGTCAGAATTATCAAGACCTGTCGCCGGATGGGGATCGCGACGGTTCAGGTCTATTCCGAGGCGGACGCCGACAGCCTGGCCGTCGAGATGGCGGACGAGGCGATCTTCATTGGTCCGGCACCGGCCTCCGACAGCTATCTGGTCGCCGACAAGATCATTGATGCCGTGCGCCAGTCCGGGGCCGAGGCCGTGCATCCGGGTTTCGGTTTCCTGTCCGAGAACGCCGGCTTCGCGCGGCGGCTGCGCGATGAGGGCATCGCTTTCATCGGTCCCAACCCTGAAGCCATCGAGGCCATGGGCGACAAGATCACATCCAAGCGATTCGCCGCCGACGCCGGGGTCAACACGGTGCCGGGGCACATGGGGTTGATCGAGACGCCGCAAGAAGCCGTCACCATCGCGCGCGAAATCGGCTATCCCGTCATGATCAAGGCCTCGGCCGGCGGCGGCGGCAAGGGCATCCGCGTCGCCCATTCCGATGCCGACATGGCCGACGGCTTTGCGGCGGTAAAGGCCGAGGCCAGGAACGCCTTTGGCGACGACCGGGTCTTTCTGGAGAAATTCATTGTCAGCCCGCGCCACATCGAGATCCAGGTGCTGGGCGACAAGCACGGACATGTTATGCATCTGTTCGAGCGCGTATGTTCGATCCAGCGCCGCAACCAGAAGGTCATCGAGGAGGCCCCCAGCCCGCTTCTGGACGAGGAATCCCGCATGGCCATGGGGGAGCAGGCCGTCGCCCTGGCCAGAGCGGTGAATTACGATTCCGCCGGCACGGTCGAGTTCGTCGCCGGCCAGGACAAGTCCTTCTATTTCCTCGAAATGAACACCCGCATCCAGGTCGAGCATCCGGTTACGGAACTGATTACCGGGGTTGATCTGATCGAACAGATGATCCGCTCGGCCGCCAGCGAGGAGTTGGCGTTCAATCAGGCGGATCTGTCCATCAACGGCTGGGCCATCGAGAGCCGCATCTATGCCGAGGATCCCTATCGCGGGTTCCTGCCCTCGATCGGTCGACTGAGCCGCTATCGCAAGCCGGACGAAGGCGAGCGGGCGGACGGCACCGTCGTCCGCAACGATTCCGGCGTTCGCGAGGGCGACGAAATCTCGATGTTCTATGACCCCATGATCGCCAAGCTCTGCGTCTGGGGCCCCGATCGCGCAGCGGCGGTGGCCGGCATGGCCCAGGCGCTGGAGGAAACCCACCTAGAGGGGGTAGGCCAGAACCTGCCCTTCCTGTCGGCGGTGATGGATCAGGCCCGTTTCCAGTCCGGCAGACTGGCGACCAGCTATATCGCCGACGAGTTCCCCGACGGCTTCCATGGCCTGGAACCGTATGGGTTCCAGACAGATGTGATGATCGCCTCGGCGGCGATGATGCATGCCTTCCAGAGCGCCCGGACCGACGCGCCGGATCGCTTTGAATGGGTGGTTCTGATCAATGGCATCGCCCGCACCGTATCACTGGATCTCGGCGGACAGGGACTCGGCGTCCGGCTCGATGACCGCCGCACCCTGCTGATGACCGACGCCGACTGGCGACCGGGGCAGCCGCAGCTGTCCGCCGTTCTGGACGGGCGACCGTTCACGGTCGAGGTGAAGCCGCGGCCCGACGGCTATGTCATTCGTCACCGCGCCGCGCGTGAGCGCGTACGCGAGCTGAGCCCGGAGGTCGCCGGCTTCTATGCCCGCCTGCCGGAACGCAAGCCGCCTGACATGGGCAAGATGATCATCTCGCCGATGCCGGGGCTGATGGTGTCGGTCGATGTCGCGGCCGGTGACGAGGTCAAGGCCGGTCAGGCCGTGGCCGTCATCGAAGCCATGAAGATGCAGAACATCATTCGGGCCGAACGCGATGCCACGGTCAAATCGGTCGGGGTCAAGGCGGGCGACAGTGTTGCCGCCGACGATGTCCTGATCGAATTCGCCTAGGGCTGCCGGACCTAGCGGCGGCGGCTGCGCGCCGCCCCGACCAGCAGGGCGATCACGCCGGCGATGATGCCGGTCGTCATCAGCGGCTTGCGGCGCGCGAAATCGACGCCACGATCCGCCACATCGCGGAATTCCTCGGGCAGGTCTTGCGACAGGCGCTCGGCCTGGTCCACGGCCCAGCCGTAGCCTTCGACGGCCTTGCCCTTGATCTCGTCGACGCGGCCTCGCAGTTCAAGGCCGACGTCGCCGAGCGCCTCGCCGGCGACGCGCTCGGCGGCACCGCGGGCCTGGGTCAGGTTGCCGGGCATCTTTGCATTCATGGTGAAGTCTCCCCTCGGGATCAGGTGGTTGAACCGGAAGCGCGCCAGTACCCGTCCGGTTCCGTCAGGCGTCTCTATCGCCCCGACGGAAGGGCGAATAGTTTTCGATCATGACGACGGCGTTTTCGGCGACCGCCTCGCGTTCCTGGTCGAGGTAGTCATCGACCGCGTGCCTCAGACCGGGGTGGGCGATATAATGAGCCGAATGCACCGGCCTGGGCAGATAGCCGCGCGCCAGCTTGTGGTCGCCCTGAGCCCCGGCTTCGACACGTTCGAGGCCAAGCGAAATGGCCAGGTCGATGGCCTGATAGTAGCAGAGCTCAAAGTGCAGGAAGGGGCGGGGGCTGACCGTCCCCCATTGCCGGCCGTACAGCGCCTGCGTCCCGATGAAATTGAGGGCGCCTGCTATCGGTCGACCGGCCTCGAACGCCATCACCAGCGCGATCCGGTCCGCCATGCGTGCGCCGATCTCGGAGAAAAAGGCCCGCTTCAGATAGGGGCGTCCCCATTTTCGTGACCCGGTGTCCATGTAGAATTCGAAGAAGGCGTCCCACATGGCCTCGGTCAGGTCGCGGCCGGTCAGGACCCGGATGTCGAGACCGGCCTGGGCCTCGCGCCGTTCTCGACGGATGGTCTTGCGGTGGCTGGAGGAGAGGTCGCTCAGGAAGGCGTCGAAGCGGTCGTATCCCCGATTTGTCCAGACGAACTGGCGATCCTGGCGCGCCAGAAATCCAGCCTCGACCAGGACGGCTTGATCGGCGTCATCGGCGAAGTTGATATGCAGGGACGACAGGCCCTCGCGTTCGACCAGGCTGACGGCAGCCTCGGCCAGGGCGCGTTTTCGCCCGATCGTCGTCGCCAGCAACCTTGGTCCGGTGACCGGCGTGAACGGCACGGCACCCAGGAGTTTGGGATAGTAGATCCCGCCGGCGCGCTCGAGGGCATCGGCCCAGGCGTGATCAAAGACGTATTCGCCCTGGCTGTGCCCTTTCAGATAGAGCGGCATGACCCCGACGATGTCGCCATCGTCCTCCAGGGTCAGATGGCGCGGAGCCCACCCCTCGCGTGGCTGGACGCTGCCCGAGGCCTCGCAGGCTTCGAGAAAATCGTAGCTGAGAAAGGGATCGCCGGTCGGAGTGGCCTGGGCGTCCCAGGTAACACGTCCGATTTCAGCGATGGATCCATGAATCCGGGCGCTGAGGCTCACCGCACCTCGACGATGGCATCGACTTCCACGGCGAAGCCGAGTGGCAGCTTGTACACACCGACCGCTGAGCGCGCGTGGCGCCCGACCTCGCCGAAGGCGTCGACCATCAGATCCGAGCAGCCGTTGATGACCTTGGGGATTTCGATGAAGTCCGGGCCGGCCTGGACAAAGCCGCCGAGCTTGACGATCTGGGTCACGCGCTCCAGGTCGCCGTCCAGAGCGGCGTTCATCTGCGCCAGCAGATTGATGCCGGACAGGCGCGCGCCGTGCACCGCCTGGTCGATATCGACATCAACGCCGACGGTGCCCTTGACGCCGCCCGACGCATCGTTCGAGAGCTGGCCGGCGATGTGAAGCAGGTTGCCCGTGCGCATGAACGGCACATAGTTCGCCACGGCGGCCGCCGGCGGGGGCAGGGTGATGCCGAGTTCCTTCAGGCGGTCAGCGACGGACATGGGGGGCTCCTGTTGATTTCGGTGCGGTTTAGCGTGAGGAGGGCGGCCCGTCACGCGCCGTCCTCAAATTGTCGCTTCGACCTCGGCGTCGAGGCCATTGAAGGTCACAGATTGGATGGCGACCCCTCGCCGAGGTGCTATCATTGAGCCGTGCTCCCTTTGCTTGCCAGCCTTCTGCTGACCTGGACGCCCGCGCAGGGGTCCGACTTCGCTTGGCACCGCTATGACGATCAGGTGCAGTACGGAATTCTTGAATCCGATGACCGCATGGTGAGTCTCGGCTGCGCGAGTCCGGGTCGGATTTGGCTAACGGTTCCCACCAACGGTTCGCCGAAAATGGTCTGGATCAACGGGCAACCTTACGCGGCAGAACTTGTTGTTCGAGGCGACGGCAATAATCTTGAAGTCGTTCTGGACATCGATGCTGAGCCGATCTCGCGACTGGCAGATGACGAAGGGATAACGGTCAGGATTCAAGATGTCGGCTGGAACATGCCAGGCGGTGCCGGGGGCCTGATGCAGGAGTTGATCGAGCGCTGCGCCTAGGGCCGACAAATCCTCATGGCCCGCGTTGCAAATCGGTCCGACGCCCCCTAGTTTCCGGCCTCCCATAATTCCAGCGCGGGCGGGGGCCGGCGCTTCGCAGACTTTTTTCCGGAGACTTCATGTCCGCGACCCCGGCTTCTGGTGCCGCCGCTGAAGGCGGCCTGCTCCCGCTTCTCGTCAATTTTGCGCCGTTCATCGTCGTATTCGTCCTGTTCTATTTCCTGCTGATCCGTCCGCAGCAGAACCGGGCAAAGGCGCATGCGGCCCAGGTCGCCGGCATCAAGCGCGGCGACACGGTGGTGTTGTCCAACGGCATGATCGGCAAGGTCACGCGCGTCGAGGACCAGGAGGCGATGGTCGAAATCTCCCAGGGCGTGAACGTCCGGGTGCTCAAGAACATGGTCGCCGAAGTGCGTGGCAAGGGCGAGATCGCCGCTGCCAACGACAAGTCCTGATTTCTTAAACACGGAGCCGGGCGCTCGCCATGCTGCAGCTAGCTCGTTGGAAGTTTGTGGTCGTCATCCTGGCGACCGTACTGGGTCTGTTGTTCGCGATGCCGAACCTGCTGACCCGCGAACAGCGCGAAGCCCTGCCGGGCTGGTTGCCGCACAACGCCCTGAACCTGGGCCTGGATCTGCGCGGCGGCTCCTATCTGCTGCTCGAAGCCGATGTGGACGCCCTGAAGGTCCAGCGGATCGCCAATCTGGCTGAGGATGTCGAGACCTCGCTCAACCGTATCGAGGTTGCCCACGACCGCCCGGTGCGTGGGACCATGGGCGTCACCGTGCGCATCACCGACCCCGCCCAGTACGACCGGGCTCTGACGGAGCTCAGGGGGCTTGTACGCCCCGACCCGAACAACCCTGGCCAGACCAACTTCTCCGTGCGCGGTGAAGAGGGTGGCGTGATCCGTCTCGGCTTCACTGAGGCGCAGTTCTCGCGCGAGGCCTCGGATGCTGTGGCACGCTCTCTGGAGGTCATCCGTCGGCGTCTCGATGCCACCGGGACCAACGAGATCAACCCGGTCCGCCAGGGGGCCGATCGTATCGTCGTAACGGCCCCGGGGGTCAGCGATCCCGCCGAGATGGAGCGCCTGATCGGCCAGACGGCACGGCTGACCTTCCATGAGGTCGACGACAGCGACCGTATCGTCGAGGCCATGCAGTCAGGTCGTCCGCCCTATGGGTGGATGATCGTCACCGATCAGGACGGCCAGCCGCGGCTTCTGAAGGAGCGGCCGCTGCTGACGGGCGACATGCTGACCAACTCTTCGGTCGCCTACGACCAGAATAACCAGCCGGCAGTCGGGCTTCAGTTCAATGGCGAGGGGGCCCGGATCTTCGGGACCTACACCACCAACAACGTCGGTCGTTCCTTTGCCATCATGCTGGACGGCGAGATCGTGTCCCTGGCCAATATCCGTGAGCCCATTCCGGGCGGCAACGGCCAGATCTCGGGGGTGGGCGGTATCGAGCGTGCGACCGAGATGGTCACGCTCCTGAATGCCGGGGCCCTGCCGGTCGAACTGACCGTCGAAGAGCGCCGCGTCGTCGGGGCCGAGCTCGGGGCCGATGCCGTGCGCGGCGGGGCCATCGCCACCGGCGTTGCCTTCGTCCTGGTGCTGGCCTTCATGGTGCTGACCTACGGTTTCCTGTTCGGCGGCATTTCGGTGATCGCCCTGCTGGTCAACGGCGTGCTGATCGTCGCGGCCATGTCGATGATCCAGGCCAGTCTGTCCTTGCCGGGTATCGCCGGTCTGATCCTGACGCTGGCGATGGCGGTCGATGCCAACGTCATCATCTACGAACGCATGCGTGACGAGGTGCGGGCCGGCAAGTCACCGATCATGGCCATGGACGCGGGCTTCGCGCGTGCCTGGGTGACCATCGTGGACGCCAACCTGACGACCCTGATCGCGGCCTGGATCATGTTCTTCTTCGGGTCGGGCCCGGTCCAGGGCTTCGCCTGGACCCTGTCAATCGGTGTCATCACCTCGGTCTTCTCGGCCGTGATGATCTCTCAAATCCTTCTTGGTCTGTGGGTGCGCTGGGCGCGTCCCAAGACCCTGCCGATCGCGTGAGGCGGACATGAGCAACTGGTGGCCCCTCATCAAGATCATCCCGATCAAGACGGACTTCAAATTCGTCAAATATGCCAAGGTGATGGCGGCGATTTCCGTCATCGCCGTCATCGGCTCCCTCTATATGACGCTGACGCCGTTCCGGGGGCCGTGCGGCGGCCTCAACTGTGGCGTTGATTTCACCGGCGGCGTGCTGATCGAACTGGATACCGGCCAGACCCCGGTTGATCTGGCGGCGGCCCGTACGGCGCTGTCAGGCACCCAGGGACGCCAGGACGTCCAGGTTCAGAACTACGGCACGCCGTCTGACCCGAGTGGGCGCTATCATGCCATGGTTCGCTTCCAGCCGCCGCAGGGTGTGGCCGGGCCGGTCGCCGTCGACCAGGCCGAGGCCACTCTGACCGCAGCTCTGGGCGAAAGCGTTCAGTTCACGCGCCAGGAAGTGGTTGGCCCCAAGGTTTCGGGGGAACTGTTCACCGGCGGCATCATCGCCTTGTTGGTCGCGATCGGCCTGATGATGCTCTACATCTGGTTCCGCTTTGAATGGCAATTCGGTCTGGGGGCCGTTGTCGGCCTGTTCCACGATGTGATCCTGGTCTTCGGCCTGTTTGCGATCACCAAGATGGAATTCACCCTGACGGCCGTGGCCGCCGTCCTGACGGTGATCGGCTATTCGATGAACGACACGGTCGTGGTGTTCGACCGCCTGCGCGAGAATCTGCGTAAATACAAAAAAATGCCGTTGCGTGACGTCATCGACCTGTCGATCAATGAAACCCTCAGCCGCACGATCATCACTGGCGTCACAGCCCTGATGGCCCTGGCGGCACTCGCGATCCTGGGCGGCGAGACGCTCTTCGCCTTCTCGGTCGCGCTGATTTTCGGGATCGTGTTCGGAACCTATTCGTCGATCTACGTCGGGGCTCCGATCATCCTGCTGTGGGGTGTGAAGCGCGGTGATACGGCCTCGGGTGACGATGAGGCCGAGCCGATCAAGCTGGGCATGGCCTCGCGGCCCTGACGGGGAAACCCGATCGACGGGCGCAGACCCGATCACGGCCGGTTTCTGACCGGGTCGGGTCGCGCTATCATTCATCGAATCGACCAGGGTCAAAGGGGGATGCCATGGCCGGGCTGCTGTCCAATTTCCGTAACACCATGATCGTCAGCCTGCTTCTGGCAGGCGTGATGATCTACAGCTTCGGCGTTGGGCGCTTCGACGACCCGATCTTCTGGCAGGCCCTGCTGCGCTGGGTGCATGTCGTGGCCGGGATTCTGTGGATCGGCCTGCTTTACTATTTCAACTTCGTCCAGATCCGCCGGATGCCGGACATTCCCGCCGAACTGAAGCCCGCTGTGTCGAAATACATCGCCCCGGAAGCACTTTTCTGGTTCCGCTGGGCGGCCCTGGTGACGGTGCTGGCCGGCCTGGCTACGGCGTATCTGCGCGGCGCGGACTATGTCCATGAGACCCTGACCCTGGGTCTGGCCGGCGGTTTCCAGCCCGGCGATTCCGGCTTCACCCTGATGGGGACCGGCATGTGGCTCGGCATCATCATGATGCTGAATGTCTGGGGGTTCATCTGGCCGAACCAGAAGATCGCCCTGGGCATCAAGGACGGCTACGACGCGGACGCCAAGGCCAAGGCGGCTCGAACCGCCATGCTTTTCAGCCGCACCAATCTGCTGCTGTCGCTGCCGATGCTGGTTTCGATGACCATGTACCAGACCTTGGTCGGCTAGGGCGTTGGCGCGCCCATGATCGACCTCGACGCGCGCCTACGCGAAACGGATTTTGAACGCTGGGCCTCAAGCCGTCTGGCCTCGACCGAATGCCAGCGGGCGGACCTGACCACCCTCTATGCCTTCGAGGCGGAACTCGCGGCGATCCCGTCACGGGTCAGCCAGCCCATCCTGGCAGAGATGCGGTTCACCTGGTGGGCCGATCAGTTGGACGGCGTCTTCGCTGGCTCACCGCGAAAGGGGCACCCGGTTCTGGAGCGGTTGGCAGACCTGGCCCGACGAGGCGGGCTGGATCGACGGGTCCTTGACGATCTGATCGACGCCCATGTGGATCGGGTCCACGACCGACCGTTCGATGGCGATGCGCTTTTTGCCGCTCCGATGCTTCAGGCCGTGGGTGTTCTGGCCGGCCCAGGACACGAGGCCGCCGCCGCCGGGGCCGCCGAGGCCTGGAAGCTGCGTCAGCTCGGCGATCTCGCAGGGGTGCAGGCGATACGGGCCTCGGCCAATCAGGCGCTTCGCACGCTGCCGGTAGCGGCTTTCCCGGCAGTGGCCCATGCGGCCCTGCGATCTGGAGCCGAGCCGGGGGCGTTCAAACGCCTTCGGCTCGTCCGGGCGGCCCTTCTGGGCCGAATATAGTGGCCTGGATCGATCATGGGCGGCGGTCGCTACCTTGCCGTGGTCGGCGGGGGCGGAGTTCACCTGGATTCCAACAATTCGAGCCCGGCTCTAGCCGAAGCGCACCGTGCACCCTATAGCGGCGTCCCGATGACCCAGATGGCTGACGTTACCGAGACTCTCCGAACGCGGCTGTTTCCGTTTCCCAGACCACATCTGCTGTCGGCGTCCGATCTCGACCGGCCTGATGTGGATGCGCTGCTGGATCTGGCGGACCTGTTCCTCGAATTCGGCCGCCAGTCGGCCAAGAGCCTCGATCTGCTGCGCGGCCGAACCCTGATCAACCTGTTCTTCGAGAATTCGACCCGCACCCAGGGTTCTTTCGAGATCGCCGGCAAGCGCCTGGGGGCCGATGTCGTGAACATGGCCGTCGGGGCGTCGTCCGTGGCCAAGGGCGAGACTCTGATCGACACGGCCGCGACCCTGGTCGCCATGCGCCCTGATCTGCTGGTGGTGCGGCATTGGGGATCGGGGGCCGCCGACCTGCTGGCGCGTAAGGTTCAGTGTGCCGTGATCAACGCCGGCGACGGCCAGCACGAGCACCCGACCCAGGCCCTGCTGGACCTGCTGACGCTGCGCCGGGCCTTCGGCGATGACGTCAGCTCGCTGTCGGTCGCGATATGCGGCGACATCCAGCACAGCCGGGTGGCGCGCTCGAACGTCGCCCTGCTTCAGGCCATGGGCTGCGAAGTCCGTCTGGTCGGACCGCCGACCCTGCTGCCGTCCGAGGCGGCGCGCTGGGGGGCACCGGTCTTTACCGACATGATCGAGGGCATCTCCGGCGTCGACGTCGTGATGATGCTGCGGCTACAGCGCGAGCGCATGAACGGGGCCTTCGTCCCCTCGACCCGGGAGTACTTTCGTTTCTGGGGCCTCGATGGCGAAAAGCTGGCCCATGCCGCCCCGGGCGCGAAGGTCATGCACCCCGGGCCGATGAACCGGGGGGTCGAGATTGAATCCAGCATCGCCGACGACCCGGCAGTATCCTTGATCTCGGATCAGGTCGAAGCCGGGGTGGCGCTCAGGATGGCCGTCCTGGCGTCTCTGGCCGAGCGGATGGAGGCCGGCCAGTGAGCATGCGTGGTCTTGCCCTGATCAATGCCCGTCTGGTCGATCCGGCCAGTGGCTATGACGGCCCGGGCTGTGTTCTGGTTCGAGACGGTCGGATCGAGGCTGTTGAATATCAACCGACCTTCCCGTCGCGTCCTGAAGACGCACGCGTCATCGATTGTGAAGGTGCGGTCCTGGCCCCGGGCCTGGTCGACCTCAGGGTCAAGAGCGGTGAGCCCGGATCGGAAGCGCGCGAGATCCTGCGCTCCGTCGTCGACGCGGCCGCGGCCGGTGGTGTGACCACCCTGGTGCTGCAGCCTGACACTCATCCGGCGGTCGACGAACCCGCTCTGGTCGACTTCCTGATGCGGCGGGGCAGGGACCTGGAATCGGTCAATGTGCTGGCGGCGGGGGCGCTGACTCGAGGCCTGAAGGGCGAGGGTCTGGCCGAGATCGGTCTGATGGACGAGGCGGGGGCGGTCTATTTCACGGATGCCGACCATGTCATCGCTGACAGTCGCGTGCTGCGGCGGGTCATGACCTATGCCGGGGCCTTCGACGCCCTCGTGGCGCATCGGCCGGCCGACGCCTTCCTGACCCAGGGCGCAGCCGCCACCAGCGGAGAACTGGCGTCTCGCATGGGTCTGCCTGCGGCTCCGGCCATCGCGGAGCAGATGGGTCTGGCGCGGGACCTGGCCCTGGCTGAGAGTACTGGCGCGCGCCTCCTGGTCGATCAGATCACCACCGCCGGGGCGCTCGAGGTGCTGCGGCAGGCGCGCAGCCGGGGTGTCGAGGTGGCGGCCAGTGTCTCGATCAACCACCTCTGTTTCAATGAGGTCGACATCGGGGACTATCGCACCTTCATGCGACTGGACCCGCCGCTTCGCTCCGAAGCCGACCGTCAGGCCATGGTCGAGGCCGTGCGGGACGGTGAGATCGATGCCATCGTCTCGGCTCACACACCGGTGCCCGCTGAGGGCAAGCGCCTGCCGTTCGCCGAGGCAGAGCCGGGCTCCGTTGGGCTGGAGACGCTGTTGCCCGGCGCCCTGACGCTGCATCACGACGCCGGCGTGCCGTTGATCGATGTGCTGCGCCCGCTGACCAGCGGCCCCGCCGAGCTGATCGGGCTTGAGGCTGGACGCCTGTCGGCGGGGGCCCGTGCCGATCTGGTCCTGTTCGTCCCAGACGCCCCGGTCATCATTGACGCCGATGCCCTGATGTCCCGCTCCAAGAACAGCGCCTTTGACGGTCGACGCCTGCAAGGTCGGGTCCTGTTGACGGTGGCGACCGGCCGGATCGTCTGGCGCGAAGCCGCCAGCAACTAATCCCGTTCTGCCTCGGCGTCAGCCGGCGTCGGTCAGCATCGCCGAGACGGCGCGCCGCAGCGGTGCGGCCGCCTGGGCGATCCTCAGGGCCGTGCCACGCGCCAGCCGGGCTGGCGTCGCCTCATTGGTGAACAGCCGGACGAGAAGATGGGTGCCTTCGTACAGCGGCAGGGCCACGCGCCGGTGTTCAGCTTCATAGGGACGCAAGGTCGCGGCCGCGCCGATATCGCGCCCCTTGGCCGCCGCCCGCCGCACCTGGCGAGCCAGGGCGTCGGCGCTTCGCAGGCCCAGGTTGAAGCCGTGGGCCGTGACGGGGTGCATGCCGACGGCGGCGTCGCCGATCAGGGCAAAGCCCTCGCCACAGAAGTGGCGGCTCCAGGTGATGGCCATGGGATAGGCGTGCCGCGTGCTCGCCAGTTGAAGGCCGGTGAGGCGACCCTTGAGCCGCTGCTCCATCTCCGCTTCGAACCGCGGCGTTTCCATCTCCATCAGGCTTTCGATGCGAGGCGATTCAAGTGTCAGCACGATGGAGGAGGTCCGGCTTTCGTCACCCGGCCCGTTCAGGGGGAGGGTGGCGACGGTCTGGCCATAGTCGAACCACTCGGTCGCGACATGGTCATGGGACTGGTCATGGCTCATCCTGCAGACCAGCATGGAGCGCCCGAGGCGATGAATATCGACCCCGACTCCCAGGCGGTCCCGCGTCTGGGAAAATCGCGAGTCGGCCGCCACCAGCAGCCGCGCCCGCACATCCGTGCCGCCCGCGAGGCGCAGATTGACGCGATGTGAGCCGCCCTTGACCTCGCAGGCGACCACGGCCTGACCGGCCAGCAGAGTGACATCCGGACACTCGACGGTGGTGTCGTAGAGGGTTCGCCGAATCAGATGGTTGGAAACCAGCGCACCGAGACGGTCCTGCCCGCGAGGTTCGAATCCGAGCTCGAAGGATGAAGATCCGTCCAGGACTCGGGCCCGGCGCAACGGAGAAATCTCATCCGCGGTCAGCTTCTCCCAGGCCCCCAATTCCCGCAGAACCCGGATCGAGCGATGTGTCAGGGCGATTTCCCGCCCGTCATAGGCCGGTCCGCGGAGTTGGTCTTCCGGCTGAACCTCCAACAACAGAATCTTGAGGCCAGAACCCGACAGCGCGCGCGCGAACGCCAGGCCGCTGGGGCCCGAGCCGACGATGGCAACATCAACATCCAGGGAAGGGGGCATCAACCGAACTCCGTCAAATCTCATGGGGACGCCGCAGCGGAACGAGGCGACGCCTGCTTTCTCACTTCTTCAATAGTGCTAGACCTGTGAGACGATCTGGAGGTGCAGTATGGCTGACTTGGGAGATTTGACGAGTCTTGCTTCGATTTTGACAGCGGCCTTGTCCTACCTCCTGGGGTCGATCCCCTTCGGCCTGCTCGTCACGCGGTTGGGCGGGGCCGGGGATGTCCGTTCGATCGGCTCTGGCAACATCGGCGCGACCAATGTGCTCAGGACCGGGCGCAAGGAACTGGCTCTGGCCACCCTGGTGCTCGATGCCGGCAAGGGCGCGGTCGCCGTCCTGGTGGCACGCCAGTTGTTCGACAATGAGGCCCTGACCGCACTGGCGGGGGCGTCGGCCTTCCTCGGCCATCTGTTTCCGGTCTGGCTGAGGTTCAAGGGGGGCAAGGGCGTGGCGACCTTCTATGGTGTCTTGCTGGCCGCCGCCTGGCCGGTCGGGTTGGTGTCGGCAGCAGCGTGGATTCTGGTCTTTGCCCTGACCCGGATATCGTCCCTGTCGGCGCTGCTGGCAGCATCCGTGGCGGTGCCTGTGGCCTGGCTGATGGGCCAGCCGATGCCGGTTATCGGGCTGACGGCCTTCATGGCGGCCCTGGTGCTGGTTCGACACCACGAGAATATAGGACGGTTGCTGCGCGGCCAGGAACCCCGCTTCGGCTCCGGTCGGTGACCCGGCCGCTCGACCCCGCTGAACGAATCGCGCGCCTGCGACTGGCGCGAACCGGGCGGGTTGGGCCGGTGGCCTTTGTCGAGTTGCTCCGCCGTGAAGGCTCTGCCCTCCAGGCCCTTGACCGCCTTCCCGAATTGACCCGGCGCGCGGGCGCGACCACGCGCATGGTGCCGATCCAGGAGATCGAGGCCGAGCTGGCGCTGGGTGAGGCGATCGGGGCCAGGCTGCTGGTCCTCGGCGATCCCGACTATCCGGCTCCGTTGGCCGTGCTGGATGCACCGGCCCCGGTGCTCTGGACGCGGGGCAACGTCGAACTTCTGGCCCGCGACGCCATCGCTCTGGTCGGTGCGCGCGTGGCGTCGGCTGCCGGCCAGCGTTTCGCGCAAGGGCTGGCCGTCGAGGTCGGTGGGGCCGGTTTCGTGGTGGTGTCCGGCCTGGCCCGCGGTATCGACGCCGCCGCCCATCTGGGGTCTGTCGCGACCGGAACGGTGGCCGTCCTCGGCGGTGGGGTCGACGATGTCTATCCGCCCCAGAATGCCGAACTCTATGACCGCCTCGTCGCCGAGGGCTGTGTCGTGTCCGAAAGCCCGGTCGGGCACCGGGCCCAGGCCCGGGATTTTCCACGCCGCAACCGGATCATTTCCGGCCTTGCGCGGGCCGTCGTGGTCGTCGAGGCAGAGATGCGATCCGGGTCGCTGATCACGGCGCGACTGGCGGCCGAGCAGGGCCGGGAGGTTCTGGCCGTGCCGGGGTCGCCGCTCGACCCGCGATGCGCCGGAAGCAATGACCTGATCCGGCAGGGTGCCGGCCTCTGTGCCGGCCTTGATGACATCCTGCGGGCGCTGGAGCGCCCCCGGGGTCTGTTCGAGCCCTCGCCGACCTGGCGGCGTGACGATGAAGACGGGCCGCCGCCGTCCGATCTGGCGGAACGGGTGATGGCCTTGCTGGGCCCGACGCCGATCTCGCGTGACGACCTCATTCGAGCGGTCGGGGCCCCGGCGGGCCAGGTCATGGGCGTCTTGCTGGAGCTCACCTTGTCCGGCCAGGCCACCCTCACCGAGGACGGGCGTGTGATCCGCCTCTAGCCAGAATGGGTGGGCGTCGAAACCATACTTCGAAGCTCCGCGATCGAGGCTGCCGTATCAAGGACCAGCGCGAGATGTCGGTCGCCATTCTGACGAGCCATCTGGGCCAGCTCATTGGCCGTGCTGGCGATGAAATCGCGCACCTCCAGCGGGTCGGGTAACGCAGGCGATTCAGTGGGCATCAGCATATGGACACTCGCGTTTAGGTTGATTCTCTAGATATACTCGGATAACGCGGGTCGCAAGCGTCGAATCGTGAGCGACAGGCCGCAGAGCAACGGCTTTGTTGACAAGGCCGGGGGGCACCCCCACTTTCCCGCTCCTTTTGAAGGGGCGCAGCACCTCCGCATGAACGTCGTCGTCGTCGAGAGCCCGGCCAAGGCCAAGACCATCAACAAGTACCTGGGCTCGGACTATACGGTCCTGGCGTCCTACGGGCATGTCCGCGACTTGCCGGCCAAGGATGGATCGGTCCGGCCCGACGACGACTTCGCGATGGAATGGGAGGTCGATCCCAAGTCGGCCAAACGCCTGTCCGATATCGCTGCGGCAGTGAAAACGGCGGATCGTCTGATCCTGGCGACCGACCCGGATCGCGAAGGTGAGGCCATCAGCTGGCATATCCTGGAAGCCCTGAACAGGAAGAAGGCGCTCAAGGACAAGGCCGTCGAGCGCGTCACCTTCAACGCCATCACCCGCTCGGCCGTGACCGAGGCCATGGCCAATCCGCGTCAGATCGACATGGAACTGGTCGATGCCTATCTGGCGCGCCGGGCGCTGGATTATCTGGTCGGCTTCAACCTGTCGCCGGTGCTGTGGCGCAAGCTGCCCGGTGCCCGCTCTGCAGGACGGGTGCAGTCCGTCGCGCTCAGGCTGATCGTCGACCGCGAGATCGAAATCGAGAAGTTTCGGCCCCAGGAATACTGGACCGTCGAAGCCGATGTGACCGCCGAAGGGCCGCCCTTCCTGGCGCGACTGGTCACCCATGCCGGCAAGAAGCTGACCAAGTTCGACCTGAACAATGAAGCGTCGGCCCTGGCGGCCAAGGCGGCTGTCGAAGCCGGAGCCTTCACCGTTCGCTCGGTTGAGAAAACGCCGGCGCGCCGTTCGCCACCACCGCCGTTCACGACCTCGACGCTGCAACAGGAGGCCGCCCGCAAGCTCGGCTTCTCGGCCCAGCGCACCATGCAGACCGCGCAGAAGCTGTACGAAGGCGTCGACGCCGAGGGCGGTCTGATCACCTATATGCGGACCGACGGTGTCGATGTGACGCCCGAGGCCCTGACTGAGGCGCGCGCAGTCATCAAGGACCGGTATGGCGCAGCCTATCTGCCGCCTGAGTCTCGCCGCTACAAATCCAAGCAGAAAAACGCCCAGGAAGCGCACGAGGCGATCCGGCCGACCAGCCTGGCGAGGCACCCGGAAAGTCTTCGCCTCGATGACGATCTGCGTCGACTCTATGACCTTATCTGGCGGCGTATGGCGGCCTGTCAGATGGAGGCGGCCCGCGTCGAGCGCACCACGATCGAGATGATCACGGCAGATGGCCAGACCGGCCTGCGTGCCACCGGCCAGGTCGTGACCTTCGACGGTTATCTGGCCGTCTATGAGGAGGGCAAGGACGATTCGGATGACGAGGAGGGCGGACGCCTCCCAGCCGTTCGTGAGGGGGCCCAGGCCAGGATCGAGGCGTCGCGGGCCGATCAGCATTTCACCGAGCCGCCGCCGCGCTATTCCGAGGCTAGCCTGGTCAAGAAGATGGAGGAGCTCGGCATCGGGCGCCCGTCGACCTATGCCTCGACCCTGACAACTCTGCGGGACCGCGAATACGTCCGCATGGAGCGTCAGCGCTTCGTGCCGGAGGACAAGGGCCGCCTGGTCACCGCCTTCCTGGAGCAGTTCTTCGCGCGCTGGGTCGAATATGATTTCACCGCCGCCCTCGAGACCCAGCTGGATGAGGTGTCGGCGGGCGACCTAGACTGGAAGGTGCTGCTGCGGCGGTTCTGGACCGACTTCCATGCCGCGACTGACGCGGCTGGCGAACTTCGCACCTCCGTCATTCTCGATCATCTGAACGAGGCGCTGGGACCGCATATTTTCCCGGAACGGGCAGATGGCTCCGACCCGCGCCTGTGTCCGCGCTGCGGCGAGGGGCGACTGAGCCTGAAGACGAGCCGCTTCGGGGCCTTCATCGGCTGCTCGAACTATCCGGAGTGCAAATACACCCGCCCCATTGGCCAGCCGGCCAACGGCGAGGGCGGTGAAGGCCAGGACGGTGGCGACCGCGAGCTCGGGGTCGACCCCTCCACCAACCAGCCGGTCACGCTGAAGAACGGACGTTTCGGCTGGTATGTCGAGACGCCGGGTGAGGGTGACAAGCCCAAGCGATCATCGCTGCCCAAGGGCTGGTCGCCGACGTCCCTGGACCTGGAACAGGCCCTGCGCCTGCTAAGCCTGCCGCGCGAGGTCGGGGCGCACCCGGAGGACGGCAAGCCCATCCAGGCGGGACTTGGTCGCTACGGCCCCTTTGTGGCCCACGCCGGCACCTACGCCAATCTTGGCGACATCCAGGAAGTTTTCGATATCGGCCTGAACCGTGCGGTCGCCCTGCTGGCCGAAAAGCGGGCCGGTCGTCGAGGCGGGGGATCGACCACGGCCCTGAAGGATCTTGGTGCCCATCCTGAAACCGGCGACACGGTCCAGATCATGCCGGGGCGGTTCGGTCCCTATGTGAAGTCCGGCAAGATCAATGCGACCTTGCCCAAGGGCGTCGATCCCGAACAGGTGACGATGGAACAGGCCGTCGCGCTGATTGCCGCCAAGGCGGCCAAGGGGCCCGCGAAAAAGCCGGCGCGGGCGAGCAAGGCCAAGGCGGCCCCCAAGGCCAAGGCGGCCCCTAAGGCCAAGGCTGCGCCGAAGGCCAGACCGAAAGCGAAGGCGACACCCTAGCCGCCAGTCGGCTCGCAAAGTCCTGTGGGCGATTTGATGCGCCGGCTTCCGGATTCATGTCTCATTTACCATATGGGGGCCACCGTTCCGGCCAGGAGGCGAGAGTCCATTGCATACGAAGAGTCCTCTGCTTGACGAATTTGCCCGTCTGACGACCGGGGCCTTGGGGCTGGCCCAGGCTGCCGGCGACGAGGCCAGGGCCGCCATGCGGGCCCAGGCCGACAAGATCGCCGTCGAAATGGACCTTGTTCGCAAGGACGAGCTGGACGCCCTCAAAGCCGAAGTTTCTGCACTGAGAGCTGAAATCGCCGAACTTCGGGACACCCCGAGGACGGGAACGGGACGTCGGGCGGCTCGCGCAAAGGACGCAGCCGGTTGAGCCGAATCTCGCAATCCCTCTACAGTTTGACGGCGGCGACTGAGTCGCCCGAGAGGATCGAGCATGACAGCGTCAACGGCTGAGGAATTCGACGCTCCGCACGATCCTCTGGATATCGTGGAACACGTTCTGGTCGCCGAAAACCTGCCGTTTGATCGGATTG
>CAUJHO010000078.1 GCA_963205025.1 Pseudomonadota bacterium
AGTGTCGGGTGCTGTGCTAGAATCGCCAGTTTCGTTCAATCCGGTCTGCCGAACTCAGCGCCCGAAGCGCCTGGTCTGCGGCTGGCCATCATTTTTTGACTTCTCAGGATCGACTCAATGGAGCAGAACCAGCCCAGCCCGAGCGCGCAGGCCAGGTAGACCGCGCCGATGTCCCTGACGAAGTGCGGATTGAACGGCCCCGTCGCCGGCACGCCGGGCACGGCGTCATACCAGGCCAGCGGCGCCCCCAGCATCGCCGCCCCGTTCGCCGCCAGCAGCAGAGCCATCAGCCCCGCGGCGTATCGATCCCAGCTCCGCATCCACCCGCTCCATCCCATTCAGAGCGAGGACGGCCGGGGTACGGGGTTTGTGACAGGCGGACCGCAGAAATCACAGAAAGGCGCAGAAGGCTTGCCGCGATTGTTCTTGTATTGTTCTATTCCGCGGGTGCGAGGAAGGGAGCCACAGATGGCGACGCAACCGACCGGCGAAGGGACAGATCTTCTCCTCCCGGAGGAGACATTCCGCATTCGCGGCGCCGTCTTCGAGGTGAGCAACGTCGTGGGGCCCGGCTTTCTGGAAGCGGTCTACCAGGAGTGCCTGGCGATCGAGTTCAACGCCCGAGCCATACCGTTTCGCGCAACCCCCAGCCTGAAGCTCGCCTACAAGGGTATCGCCCTCAAGCAGACGTACAGTCCGGACTTCATCTGCTTCGATGCCATCGTCGTCGAGTTGAAGGCGGGACGCGATATCGCGCCCGAACACCGCGCTCAGGTCTTCAACTATCTCAAGGCCACAGGTCTGCGTGTGGGCATGCTCATAAACTTCGCACGAGCCGGACGCGCCGTTGTCGAAAGATATGTCGTGTGACGGTGAACCACGGATTCACACGGATGCACACGGACGGGTCCTGTGGCGGCTGCTGAGCTCGAAGGTGATGTTTCGCGCCTCCGGCGCGGATCTCGAATCCTCACTTCGATCCGTGTGAATCCGTGTGAATCCGTGGTTCCAGACTAGAGCCCCCGCACCCAGGCTGGCAGTTCGGAGATGCGCTCCAGTTCCACGAACCGGTCATGCGCCCCCGGGGGTTCGGCGACTTCGTGGGCCCAGGTGATGTGGTAGGGGACGTAGGCGCCCCAGGCTCCGGCCTCCAGCGCCGGCAGGATGTCGGAGCGCATCGAGTTGCCGCACATCACCGCCTCGGCGGCCCCCGTGCCATGGCGCTCGAACACCCGCACATAGGTCGAGGCGTCCTTCTCGCTGACGATCTCGACGGCGGCGAACAGGTCGCCCAGGCCGGACGCGGCCAGCTTCTGTTCCTGGTGCAGCAGGTCGCCCTTGGTGATCAGCACCAGCCGGTAGGCCTGCGACAGCTCGGCCAGCGCGTGCTCCACGCCCGGCAACGGCTCGACCGGCTCGCTCAGCATCTCCCGGCCGGCGGCCAGGATGTCGGCGATCAGCCGGCCCGGCGCGGCGTTGCCCGTCAGCTCCATGGCTGTTTCGATCATCGACAGGGTGAATCCCTTCACCCCGTAGCCGTAGAGCCGCAGGTTCCGCGTCTCGACCTCGGCCAGTTTGGCGTTGAGCGTCTCCACCGGCGCGAAGTCGGCCATGAGCTCGCGCAGCCGGTCCTGGGTCAGGCGGAAGATCGTCTCGTTGTGCCAGAGGGTGTCGTCGGCATCGAGACCGACCGTCGTTATGCGCATGACCCGCTCCATAGGCCGGCCGGCCGGGGTTGCGCAATCACAGGGCGCCGCCTGCTGGCGGCGCGGGCGCCACGCGTCAAAGGCGAGTGATGGAGCCGAATACGCGACTGTCGTAACGATCACCGATCATCTTTTAAGCCGGGGCGATTCGGGGAGCGGGCGGTCGATGGGTGGGTTGGGGCGGTGGTTTGGCGGGCGTGCGCTGGCGGAGGCGGAGGCCGCCGCAAGGCTGGCGGAAAGCCGGCTGCGCGACGCCATAGAGGTGATCCCCGAGGGCGTGGTCTTCCTCGATTCCGAGGGCTGCTACGTGCTGTGGAACCGTCGCTACGCCGAGATCTATCACCGCTCCGCCGACCTGTTCCGCCCCGGCGCGCGGCTGATCGACACCCTTCGCGAAGGCGTCGCGCGTGGCGACTATCCGGACGCGCTGGGCCGCGAGGCAGAGTGGCTCGCCGCCCGGGAGGCCAAGCTGGCGACGGCCTCTGGCGACCGCCATGAACAGCTGCTGGCCGACGGGCGCTGGCTGATGATCGAGGAACGCCGCACCAGCGACGGCGGCGTCATCGGCCTGCGGGTCGACATCACCGACCTGAAGCAACAGGCCGAGCAGCTGGCCCAGGCCCTGGCCCATGCCGAGGCGGCGCAACGGGCGAAGTCGGAGTTCCTGGCCGACATGAGCCACGAGCTGCGCACGCCGCTGAACGGGGTCGTGGGTCTGGCCCAGGCGCTGGACGCCTCGGATCTCAACCCGGACCAGCGCGCGCTGGTGGCCGATATCCGCCAGGCCGCGCGGGAACTCGACCGTCTGGTGAACGGACTCCTCGACTATGGCGACGCCGACCTGACGCCTGAGGATCGGCCCGGCGCCGCACCCGACCGGGCCCTGAAGATTCTCGCCGCTGACGACAATCCGACCAACCGCAAGGTCATCGAACTGATGCTCGAAGCGGCCGGCGCCGAGGTGACGACGGTGGAGAACGGCTTCGAGGCCGTCGAGGCCTGGCGGGTCGGGGGCTATGACGTGGTGCTGATGGACCTGCGGATGCCGGTGACGGACGGGCTGTCGGCCATCCGGGCGATCCGGGCCGAGGAACAGGCCCGCGGCCGCAGCCGGACGCCGACCATCGTGCTGTCGGCCAACACATCCGCGGAGGATCGCGCCGCCAGCGCCGCGGCCGGCGCCGATGGCCACATCGGCAAGCCGATCCGGGTGGAGGCGCTCTACTCAGCCCTCGCCGCGGCCCTGGAGCCTCAGGCGGCGCAGGCCTTGTGAGGCTTGGTCACCCGTTCGGTCGAAGCCGGGAAACGGGCGAGCGCGGCAGCCGGGCGGACCGGCCGCCGGACAAGCTCACCGCCGCAGTTCGGACAGGCGCCGCCGAGACGGCTGTCCACGCAGTCGGCGCAGAAGGTGCACTCGAAGCTGCAGATGCGGGCGTCGGGGCTGTCGGCCGGCAGATCGCGGTCGCAGCATTCGCAGTTGGGGCGCAGCACGAGCATGGCGCCAGGATAGCGCCGGCGCCCGGGAATCCGGAATGTCAAAGATGCCGCGATTTCCGCCAGCTATTCCCCGAATCCCTCGCCCGGGTCGCGCACCGGATCGAGGCGCAGGAGCCGGCTGTCGGCCACCCCGGCGGTCCGGTGGAGCACCAGGTCGCGGTATTCGGGATCGCGCACCATGTCGATGAAGGCCTGCGAGGTGGGGTATTCAGCGATGAAGGCGACGTCCCAGGCTTCGGACCCGGGCCCGGTGACCATCACCTGCGGCCGGCCCACCCAGACCTGCCGGCCGCCTACGCGGGCGAAGATGTGCGCCGTTGTCCGGCCATAGGCGCGATAGGCGTCGAGGCCGCTCAGGTCCTTGCCGTGGTCGGGGTGACCCACCGGATATTCGGCCCTCGGCTTCAGCCGGATCAGGTTGAGCATCTGGATCGGCTGGTCGCGCGGCAGCCCCTTAAAGATGTCCCAGGCCTCGCGATCTGGATCGATGTAGGTCATACCGCCTCCGCGCCGCATTGACCGGCTTGCCCGGACTGACTACCTACGCCGCCGTTTGCCCACAAGGAGCCTCCACCATGAGCCGTGATCTGCTGCCTGGCGTCACCGGCGTTCTGGTGCTGGCCGACGGAACCGTCCTGCAGGGGATCGGCGTCGGCGCGGTCGGCGACGCCGTGGGCGAGGTCTGCTTCAACACCGCGATGACCGGCTATCAGGAAATCCTGACCGACCCGTCGTACATGGCCCAGATCGTGGCCTTCACCTTCCCCCACGTGGGCAACGTCGGCACGAACGTCGAGGACCTCGAGCAGATGTCGGGCTCGGCCGAGACCGCCGCCCGCGGCGCGATCTTCCGCGACCTGCCGACCCCGCCGGCCAACTGGCGGGCCGACAGCGATCTGGCCACCTGGATGACCCGCCGCGGCGTCATCGGCCTGGCCGGCGTCGACACCCGCGCGCTGACCCGCGCGATCCGCGAACGCGGCATGCCGCACGGCGTGATCGCCCATGCCCCCGACGGCGTGTTCGACCTCGACGCCCTGACCGCCAAGGCCAGGGCCTGGGCCGGCCTGGAGGGCCTGGACCTGGCGAAGGACGCCACCTGCCTGCAGCCGTTCGTCTGGGACGAGGGCCTGTGGTCCTGGCCCGAGGGCTACGACAGCCCCGCCGCCCCGAAGTACGACGTCGTGGTCGTGGACTATGGCGTGAAGCGCAACATCCTGCGCGCCCTCGCCTCGGTCGGCGCGCGGGTCACCGTGGTGCCGGCCAGCACCTCGGCCGAGGACATCCTCGCCCGCAATCCGGACGGCGTGCTGCTGTCAAATGGCCCGGGCGACCCGGCCGCCACCGGCGCCTACGCGGTGCCCGAGATCCGCAAGTTGGTGGAGAGCGGCAAGCCGGTGTTCGGCATCTGCCTCGGCCACCAGATGCTGGCGCTGGCGCTGGGCGCTTCCACCGTGAAGATGGACCAGGGTCATCACGGCGCGAACCATCCGGTGAAGGACCTGACCACCGGCAAGGTCGAGATCGTCTCGATGAACCACGGCTTCACCGTCGACCGCGACAGCCTGCCGGAGCCCGTGGAGGAAACCCACGTCTCCCTGTTCGACGGCACCAACGCGGGCCTCGCCCTCAAGGGCCGCCCGGTC
>CAUJHO010000079.1 GCA_963205025.1 Pseudomonadota bacterium
CCGAGCAGGGGCTCCGGGAAAACACCTGCGGCGGAGTGTCCCTTCAGGTCGAAACGAAAAGACTAAAACCACGGTCCCCGGACCCGAAGTCCGGCGCTCCGCTGCCCTCCCCACCTTCGCGATGAAACCCGCGAGGCCGCAGAGGCGTGCCTGCTTCCAGAGTTTGTCATCTGGCCTTGGACGATTCCCACGCCCCCCCTTCTCCCACAAGGGGGGAAGGGAACCGGCGTGCGCCCCACACCCTTCCCCCCAACACCCCACACCCCACACCCGACACCCTTTGCAAAACCGGAGATCCCCCATGCATCCGCTCAGCACGCGGCCTGGCAGCAATCGACCCCTGACTTTCACCCAGTACCTCGATCAGAAGCTGGATCAGGCGACCTGGCGAAACGAGGCACTGGACAAGCTGGACCGGCTCTATGGTCTGAACCATCGAGCCGGCGTGGTCGAAGCGCGCTTGCGCTCCAAACCGAACTTTGCGGAGCTGACCTTCTACAGCCCGGCCGTTGATCGCGACGATCCGCTCGGCGTGTTCGCCGCCCCTGCCGCCGCCCCGGCTGTCGAGCCTTGACTTTGCGGGGGGATCAGGCCCTTTAGCCGCCTCCCGAATTCGGGCCGAGCGCGGCCCTGAAACCAGCCGAAATGTCAGCCATGCACGCCTATCGTACCCATACCTGCGGTGATCTCCGGTCTTCGGATGCCGGATCGACGGTCCGCCTGTCCGGCTGGGTTCATCGCAAGCGCGACCACGGCGGTCTGCTGTTCGTGGATCTGCGCGACCATTACGGCCTGACTCAGCTGGTTCTGCATCCGGAAACGCCGGGCTTCGCGGTGGTCGAACGCCTGCGTGCCGAGAGCGTCATCCGCATCGACGGCGCGGTCGTGCTGCGTGAGGCCAGCACCATCAACGCCAACCTGCCGACGGGCGAGGTCGAGATCCGGGTCGGGTCCGTCGAGGTCCTGTCCGAGGCCGCCGAACTGCCGATGCCGGTGTTTGGCGATCAGGAATACCCAGAAGACATCCGCCTCAAGAACCGCTTCCTGGATCTGCGCCGCGAACGTCTGCACCGGAACATCGTGCTGCGCTCCAAGGTCATTTCCTCGATCCGCCGCCGCATGGTCGACCAGGGCTTTCTGGAATATCAGACGCCGATCCTGACGGCCTCCTCACCCGAAGGCGCGCGCGACTTCCTGGTGCCGAGCCGCCTGCATGCGGGCAAATTCTATGCGCTGCCCCAGGCCCCGCAGCAATTCAAACAGCTGCTCATGGTGTCGGGCTTTGACCGCTATTTCCAGATCGCCCCCTGTTTCCGCGACGAGGACCTGCGCGCCGACCGCTCGCTGGAGTTCTACCAGCTCGACGTCGAGATGAGCTTCGTCACGCAAGAGGATGTCTTTGCGGCGATTGAGCCGGTCATGCACGGCGTCTTCGAAGAGTTCGCCGACGGCCGGCCGGTGTCGTCGATCGCGGGCAAGCATACCTTCACCAACGATGTCGGCGAGCAGTTCGAACATACGGGTTTCGAGCGCCTGACCTTCGCCCAGTCGATGGCCTGGTACGGCACCGACAAACCCGACACCCGCAACCCGATCAGGATGCAGGTCGTTTCCGACCACTTCCGCGACGGCGGCTTCGGCCTGTTCGCCAAGATCCTGGCCGCCGACGACAAGAACGCCGTCTGGGCCATCCCGGCCCCGACCGGGGGGTCGCGCGCCTTTTGCGACCGCATGAACTCCTGGGCCCAGAGCGAGGGCCAGCCCGGTCTTGGCTACATCTTCTGGTCGGACGACCAGAATGCCTGGGGCGGCCCGATCGCCAAGAACCTGGGTCAGGAGCCGACCGAGGCCCTGATGTCGTCGCTGGGCCTGGGCCGGGGCGACGCGGCCTTCTTCACGGCCGGCAATCCTTCCGCCTTCGCCAAGTTCGCGGGCCTGGCTCGCACGCGCGTCGGCACCGAGCTGAAGCTGATTGACGAAAACCAGTTCAAATTCTGCTGGATCGTCGACTTCCCGATGTTCGAATGGTCCGAGGAAGAGAAGAAGGTCGACTTCAGCCACAACCCGTTCTCGATGCCGCAGGGCGGCCTGGAGGCGTTGGAGACCCAGGATCCGCTGACCATCCGGGCCTATCAGTACGACATCGTCTGCAACGGCTATGAGCTGTGCTCGGGCGCGATCCGGAACCACAAGGCCGAGATCATGCTCAAGGCCTTTGAGATCGCCGGCTACGACGCCTCGGTGGTTGAGGATCAGTTCGGCGGCATGTTGAACGCCTTCCGCTATGGGGCGCCGCCGCACGGCGGTCTGGCACCGGGCATCGACCGGATCGTCATGCTGCTGGCCGGCGAGACCGCCATCCGCGAGGTCATCGCCTTCCCGCTGAACCAGCAGGGCGAGGATCTGTTGATGAACGCTCCGACCGAAGCCTCCGAACGTCAGCTCAAGGACGTCCACATCCGCACGGCCCTGCCGATCAAGGTCTGACGGGGATCGGGTGAGGGGCGACCTAGTCCAGGTCGGCCAGGACGATCGAGAGATAGGGCCGGGGCGGGGCCACGGGCCGGGGCGCGCCGCCGCGACCGCCTCCGCAACTGCGCGCCGTCAGACCGTCGGGCAGGCGCGTCGATGAATCCGAACAGGCGTCGTTGATCTGGCTCTGGGTCAGGCCGCGCGCCCGCGACAGGTCGGCTCCACGCAGATTGGCGTGGCTGAAATCGGCATCGCTGAAGTCGGCGCGCGAGAACCGTCCGCCACTCAGCCGCGCGCCTGTCAGGTCGGCGTCCTCGAAGGACGCGCCCGAGAAGTCTCCCCCCGACAGGTCGGCCGCAATCAGTTCGGCCCCGTTGAAATTGGCTTGCGACGCCCGCACCTGGCTGAGCCGGGCGCTGGTCAGCTCGGCACCTGACAGATTGGCGTGCGACAGATCTGCCAGGGCGAAGCTGGCGCCGTGGGCCTCCACGCCGTCCATGCGCGCCCGCGCCAGGATCGCACGGGTAAACAGGCTGCCGACCAGTTCGGCCCCCCGCAGGTCGGCCCGCGACAGGTCGGATTCCGAAAAGTTCGAACCGACGATGGTGGCCCCACGCAGGTCCGAACCGACCAGCATGGCCTGGGTGAAATTCGCCCCGACGAAATTGGCGCCGGTCAGCCGCCGCCCGGACAGCTCACACCGTCCGCACGAACCGCTGATCGAAATCACGCGCGAGACGTCCCGGTCTTGAATCTGGATCTGGACTTCGGCCAGGGCCCCGGAGGCCCCGAACAGGATCATGGCCGCCGCCGCTGCGGACGGTGCCAGGCGCAGGATCGAAGAGGGTAGGCGGATCATGGGTTCGGTGTCCCCTAATCCTGTCGGGCCCGCCACTTAAATCGCGGTAACGTCCCCGATCTAGCAGGACGGAATATGCAGCGAGCCCGGCAGCTCGGTCTGGTCGTCGCCGCAGGCCTCGTTGAGCTGTCGCTGGCTCAGGCCGCGCGCGCCGCGCATCTGAGCCCCGGAGAAATTGGCCCCGGTAAGGTTCGCGCCCGAGAAATTCGCGCCTTCGAGGAAGGTGCCGACCCAGGATGAGTTCGACAGATTGGCCCCCGAGAAACTGGCCCCGCCGAAGACGCCGCCATAGGCATCGACGTCGCGCAGGTCGGCCCGCGAGAAGTTGGCCCCGTTCAGCACCGCCAGGGTCAGCCAGGATTGCCGCAGGCGGGCACCCGAATAGTTGCGCCCTCGCGCTTCCAGGCCTGTCAGATCGGCCTGGAACAGGTTGCAGCCCGGGCACGAGGCACCGCGCTGGGCCGAGGCGATCTGGCCGGCGTTCTGGGCGGCGACCGGCGTGGCCAGGGCGAAAAGGGTGGCGGCGATGATCAGGCTTCGCATGGGCGGGCTCCTTGGTCCGCCGGCCCATGCAAGAATCAGGCCTGACTGGAGGTCAGGTCCGATGCGTTGGGGGCGATGCCGCAGGTGTCACAGATGAAGGCTCCGCCCTTCATCTGCAGGGCGGCGTCCCCGCAGGCGGGGCAGACATCGGCGACCGGCGGGCGGGACACGCCGGTTGCCTCCGGTTCGATGTCGCGCCGACCGAAGGGCACGACCACCAGATTGTCGGGTGCGCCGCCGCGCATCAGGCCCTTTGAGATGAACCGGGTCGCCGGCGTCGGAGCCTCGTCTTCACCGCCGCCCAGGTCCTGATCGCCGGATGGCGTGGGTCGGGCATTGGCCAGGTCGTTGCGGCCCTGATAGCTGACGGCCAGTTCGCGGAAGACATAATCCAGAATGGAGGTCGCCGACCGGATCGAGTCATTGCCGGTGACCGCGCCCGACGGTTCGAACCGCGTATAGACGAAGGCATCGACGAACTCCTCCAGCGGCACGCCGTACTGCAGGCCGATCGAAACGGAAATCGCGAAGTTGTTCATCACGCTGCGGAAGGCGGCCCCTTCCTTGTGCATGTCGATGAAGATCTCGCCGATCTCGCCGTCCTCGTATTCGCCGGTGTGCAGATAGACCTTGTGGCCGCCGACGGCGGCCTTCTGGATATAGCCCTTGCGGCGGTCCGGCAGCTTGCGCCGCTGCGGGCGGGCCGGGGCGGCGGCGGTTTCGGGCTGGACCGGGGCGGCCGACCGGGGTTCGATATCGGGCGTGGCCTGTGGCAGGTCGAACAGCGACAGGCCCAATGGTGCCGGCCGCCGCTCGGTGCGGACGGTACGCACACCGGCCAGGGCCGCCGACGACTGCAGGCGTGTGAGATCTGCCGTGCCGGCGTCCCAGTCTGCCCAGAGCGTCAGGGCCCGAGGTGCCCCGGAAAAGGTTTCGGCCGTCACGATCATCAGCAGGCGCGAGGCCAGGTCGCCGGGCGTGAGGATGGCGGACAGGGTCTCGGAGTGGCCGGGCCAGTCCTCGAGGTCCGGTGCGCCCAGGGCGTGGCGCTCGGCCTGTTCGAGAGCGTCTGGAGACACGCCCAGATGCGACAGCAGGCAGAATCCCGGCTGGTCGGCCTGATCGGCACCGACCCCCAGGGCGTCCTCGACGAATCCGGGCCCCAGCACCTCGGATGAGAAGGCGTCTCTGAGCGAGGTCGCCTCGGCCAGGGCCGTTTCAACGGCTTTCAGTTCGATGTCGGTGAAGCCGAAGGTCCTGAGGCCCTCCAGGTCCAGCCCCGGAGCATCGACAA
>CAUJHO010000080.1 GCA_963205025.1 Pseudomonadota bacterium
CGCGTCCCGCCTCGCGGTCCTGCGACATCATCTTGACCAGCACATGGATGACGATGTGGGGCGCGATTCGGGCCGGATCGACGACGGCGATGTCGCGCACGATCACACCCTCGGCGCGCAGACGCCGCATCCGCCGCAGCACCGCCGATTCCGACAGCCCGACCGTTTCGGCGGTGATGCGGGCCGGCTCCAGATTATTGGCTCTGGCCCGGGCGATCAGCTTTCGGTCGAAGGAATCGAGTTTGACGAATTCCGTCATTTCGGACCTGCCAGGGGCGAAAACAGACGCGTAACATGCGAAGTTCGCCGGGAAGCGCAAGCGCGATTTCGCTAGCGTGAAGCCATGACCTCCCTGGCGCTCAAACACCCCGTCCTGGCCGCGCGTATCGGCACCCTGTGGCCCTATGCTGCCGTGATTGCGGCCATCCTGTCGTTTGCGCTCGGCACGACGGTGGCCAAGTCGCTGTTCCCCCTGATCGGGGCCGAGAGCGCCGTGACCCTGCGCGTCGTCCTGTCGGCCCTGATCATGGCGGTCATCTTCCAGCCGTGGAAGGCGAAGCGGACGGGCGCACACCTGTGGCTGACGGTTCTGTTCGGCCTGGTGCTGGGGGCGATGAACCTGACCTTCTATCTGTCGCTTCGGACCCTGCCGATCGGGATTGCTCTGGGCATCGAGTTCATCGGGCCGCTGACCGTGGCCCTGCTCGGTGCGCGCCGGCTCAGCCATGTCGCCTGGGTTGGTCTGGCCGGCCTGGGCCTGGTGCTGCTGCTGCCCCTAACCGGCCAGGCGATTGATCCGGTTGGGGCAGGCTTTGCCGCCCTGGCAGCGGTGTTCTGGGCGTTCTACATCGTGCTGGGCAAGAAGCTGTCGAACTTCGATCCGGGCCGGTCGCTGGCGCTCGGCATGGCGGCGGCAATCCTGGTGGTCGCCCCGGTCGGCCTGGGCCAGATGGACTGGGCGCTGGTGCTGACCCCGACGGTGCTCGGCCTGGCGCTGTTGGTGGCGATCCTGTCCAGCGCCTTGCCCTATTCGCTGGAGATGGCCGCCTTGAAGCATCTGCCGCGGCGTACCTTCGGCGTCCTGCTCAGCCTGGATCCGGCGGTCGGGGCCCTGGCCGGGCTGTTGATCCTGGGCGAGCAACTTGGCGGCCTGCAGTGGCTGGCCATCGGCTGCATCGTTGCGGCCTCGGTCGGGGCGGCGGCGACCAGCCGCGAGCCGACGCCCAAATCGGCCATTCCAACCGACGCGCCGGCCTGATTTTCACACCCCCTTAACCACGTTCCCGCATCCGTGAAGGTCAGTTCTCAGGGGCCTTCGTGCGTCATCTCGTTCAAGCCGTCCGTGCCGTGGATCCGCTGGTCGTCACCGGCAAGGTCGCGGCGGTGTCTGGCCTCCTGATCGAGGCCCGGGGCGGCCTGTCGCGCCTGTCGGTCGGGGCGCGGGCCGAAATCGAGCGCGGTGCCGCCAACGATCCCCTGCCGGCCGAGGTCGTCGGCTTCCGCGATGCCAAGGCTTTGTTGATGCCGTTCGGCCCGGTCGAGGGCGTCTCGCCGGGGGCCGACATCCGGCTGATCGCCGATGGGGCCAATGTCCGGCCGACGACGGCCTGGCTGGGTCGCATCGTCGACGCCTTCGGCCATCCGATCGACGGCAAGGGGCCGTTGCCCCGGGGGCCGCACGCCTATCCGCTGAGGGCCGCACCGCCCGCCGCCCATGCCCGGGACCGGGTCGGTGAGCGGCTGGATCTGGGGGTCAGGGCGCTGGACTGTTTCGTCACCACCTGTCGGGGCCAGCGGCTGGGCATCTTCGCCGGCTCGGGCGTCGGCAAGTCGGTGCTGCTGTCGATGCTGGCGCGCGAGGCGACCTGTGACGCCGTCGTCGTCGGCCTGATCGGCGAGCGGGGCCGAGAGGTCCGCGAGTTCATCGAGGAAACCCTGGGCGAGGCCGGTCTGGCCCGTTCCATCGTCGTGGTGGCGACCTCGGATGAGCCGGCCCTCAAGCGCCGTCAGGCCGCCTATATGACCCTGGCCCTGTCGGAATACCTGCGGGATCAGGGCCTCGAGGTGCTGTGCCTGATGGACTCCGTCACCCGCTTTGCCATGGCCCAGCGCGAGATCGGCCTGGCCGCCGGCGAGCCGCCGACGACCAAGGGCTATACGCCGACGGTCTTTTCCGAACTGCCCAAGCTGCTGGAGCGGGCCGGGCCCGGTCCCATCGGTCCCCATGGCAAGCGCGGCGGGCCGATCACCGGCCTGTTCACCGTGCTGGTGGATGGCGGCGACCACGACGAGCCCATCGCCGATGCCGTGCGCGGGATCCTGGACGGCCATATCGTCATGGATCGTAAGATTGCCGAGCGCGGCCGTTTCCCGGCCATCGATGTGCTGAAATCCGTCAGCCGGACCATGCCCGATTGCCAGACGCCCGAAGAGCGCGAACTGAACAAGCGGGCGCGCCTGTCGCTGTCGTCCTATGCCGACATGGAAGAGCTGATCCGCATCGGGGCCTATCGGGCCGGTGCCGACCCGATCGTGGACCGGGCCATCATGCTCAATCCGGCGCTGGAGGAATTCCTGCGCCAGAACAAGGACGATTCGACGCCTCTTAACGAAGCGTTTGCCCGTCTGGAGGGCATATTGAACCAGGGCAGGGTTGAGGAGCCGATCCGATGACAAAGTGGGCACAGTCGCTGATCCGCATCTCGAACTATGAGGTTGAGACGCTCCAGAAGCGTCTGGCCGACATCGCCACGCGCCGCGCCACCGCCGAGATGCGGATCGCCGTGCTGGACGCCGAACGCGAGCTGGAAACCGAGAACGCGCGGGCCTGTCCGTCGTCGGGCCGGCTTCTGGAAGCCTATCTCGGCGGCTGGAAGACGCGCCGCGATACCGCCCAGTCGGACCTGCACGCGGCCGAGAGCGAGGAGACCGGGGCTCGCGACGCCTTGATGGCGGCCTTCGAAGAACTCAAGAAATTCGAGCATGTCGCCGAAGCCACCCGGCTGAGCCAGTTGGCCGCGGCCCAGCGCCGTGAATCTGCGGCCATGGACGAACAGGCGATCCGTCGCGCGGCTCGGGCCCGCTAGGGCCGGCGGGCACAGGCCCACACTCCAAGATGTGACTGCGCTCGCCTTGGCTTTCGAGCCCTGAGACCCTAGGTTCCGGCCAACCGCAACCACAGGAGCTCGCCATGACCGCCAATCCGACCGATCCGATGGGCCTGGACGGCTTTGAGTTCGTCGAATTCGTCAGCCCGGACCCCGAGGCCATGAAGGCGCAGTTCGAGGCCATGGGCTTTGTGGCCTCCCACACCCGGCCCGATGGCGGCGTGGTGCGGATGAAACAGGGCGACGCCTCGTTCCTGATCAACATTTCCGACGCCCCCCATGCCACGGGCTTCCGCGACGCCCATGGTCCGTCGGCGGCCGGCATGGCCTTCAAGGTCAGGGACGCCCGCGCGGCCTATGACCTGGCGGTTGAACGCGGTGCCAGGCCTGCCGAGGCCCCGAACAATGCGCTGGGCGACTATCCCTATGTCCTCCAGGGCATCGGCGGCTCGCTGCTCTATCTGGTCGACAAGACCGGGGCCGAGGGCCTCTATGACGCCTGGACCGAGGTGCCGGGCTGGCGCGAGGCCGAAGGCCAGACCAACGTCGGCCTGACCCTGCTGGATCACCTGACCCACAATGTCCACAAGGGCCAGATGCGGACCTGGTCGAGTTTCTACGGCGACGTCTTCGGCTTCGAGGAGCAGAAGTATTTCGACATCAAGGGCAAGGCGACGGGCCTGTTTTCCCAGGCCATGGTCGCGCCCGATGGCATGATCCGCATTCCCTTGAACGAGAGCCAGGACGAGCAGAGCCAGATCGAGGAATTCCTGCGCCGCTACAACGGCGAGGGCATCCAGCACATCGCGCTTCACACCGACGACATCTTCACGACCGTCGAGGAGATGAAGCGGCGCGGCATCGCCTTCCAGGACACCATCGACACCTATTTCGACCTGATCGACAAGCGCCTGCCGGGCCACGGCGAGGACGTCGAGCGGATGCGGGCCAATCGCATCCTGATTGACGGTTCGGATCAGGACGGCCTGTTGCTGCAGATCTTCACCCAGGACACCTTCGGGCCGATCTTCTTCGAGATCATCCAGCGCAAGGGCAACAAGGCCTTCGGCGAGGGCAACTTCCAGGCCCTGTTCGATTCCATCGAGCTGGATCAGATCCGTCGCGGCGTCGTCAAGGTCGACGCCTAGGACCGGCTGATCGTCAGGTCGAGCGATCGACCGGGCGATCGTCTCTCAGCTTGAAGCCGGCGACCGCGCCGAGTTCCAGGATCATCTTGCCCACGCACAGGAGCAGCATGGTCCAGGTCGGGGCCCCGATGGCGTGGAGGCCGAACGCCCCCAGTAGCACCGTCAGGTGCAGAACCGCTACCCGGCCATAGGGCTTGAACATCTCGCCGCCCGGCGTGGCGTTGACCCAGGCGCGCGGCTGGATCCAGCTCTGCCAGAACTGGATGCCCTGGAATACAAACATGGCGGCCACGGCGATCCAGAAGCCCCAGCCGTCATCGGTTGGCGAGGCGTGGCCGTCGGTGATCTGGCCGGCGATGAGGAAGGCAAAGACACCGTGTCCCAGCCAGAAGCCGCCGTAGTGGACGATGAAGAACAGGGCCACGCCGATGCGTCCGGCCAGGGGGGTGCCGCCGATGACCGAGCCGGGAGCCGGTGGCGGACCAGAGGCCATCAGGATGCGGGGCAGGGTGTAGGCCCCGACGATGAAGTTCTCGACCCAGTACAGGATCAGGATCATGCCGGCGTCCCAGCCCAGGAACAGCACGCCGAACATCGGCAGCAGATTGCCCAGGATGATGCCGAAGATGGTGCCGGGGCCGGCCTGGCGCGTCGGGGAGGGGGCCGGTGTGATATCGCTCATCGCACCGCCTCGAACCGGACCTTGAATCCGGCCAGCCACAGGGCCACCGCCACATCAATCACCAGCTTGGCCGCGCACAACAGGATGACCCAGTCGTGTGAGCCGCCATTCAGGCTGACCACCCAGAAGCCGCCGATCACCGCCAGGTGCAGGGCCCCGACGCGGGCATAGGGCCGGGCCATCTCGGCGACCGGGTCGGCCTGGCGCCAGGCCTGGGGCCGAGCCCAGTCACGCCAGTGGCTCATGGTCGCCAACAGACCGACCCCGATCAGGGCCATCCAGAAGGATTGGTTGGCAAAGGTGGCGTTGACGGCACCATCCCACCCGCCGTCGGGCAGAACCACCAGAACCAGCATCCAGGTCAGCACGCCGTGTACCAGCCAGAACAGGCCGTAGTGGATCAGGAAGAAGCCGGAGAGGCGGAAGGGTTGGTCCGAGCCGGGCCGGCGCTCGGCATCGCGCACCCTCAGCCAGGTGAAGACCCCCGCAATCAGGGTTTCCATCCAGAACAGGATGACGATCTGGATGGCGTTCCAGCCGTAGTTCAACACACCCCAGATCGGGATCAGCCCGGTGACGATGATCGCCAGCAGGCTGAAGATCGACAGGCCGGTCGGCGACGGCTGGGAGCGCGTGTCCATGACCCTTCATGCCGGTCCCGTGGTCGCTTGCAAAGGCGCGGTCAGGATTCGTCGGATTCCCGCAGACAGGCCCGACGCTCCTGAAGCGTGTCCGTGCCTTCCTTCCAGACATGACGCGGATTGCCGCACATGGCGCACGAACACACCGCCAGATAGTCGGCGCGCCAGAAGGCCGTGGGCTGATCGGGACGGATGCGGCGGGCCTTGGCCTTCATTCGCTCGGCATCGCGGCGACGGCGCTGGCGCTTGGTTTCCTCGATCATTCTGCGTCTCCTGCAATCGCAAAGACGCAGCGGCCCCGCGCTTCCATCGGAAGCCGGGGCCCGGCGGTGTGATCACCACAACGCTGACATAGGGCCGCAGGTCGCCTGTGGGAAGTCCACCGATCGGCGGTGTCAGAAAGGGTCAGTGGTCGCGGTTGGCCGCCGACCTAGAGTCCGCGCGGGGAGGATCGCCATGAGACGCATTCTACTGACGGCGGCGCTGCTGGGTCTGATGCCGGGCGTGGCCCAGGCCCAGTCGATGAACATCCGTCTGATCGTCGAGACCACCCTGACCCAGGTATGCGGACCGTGGATGCAGACGGGGGACCGGGCGGCGGCGGTGCGGGCCGCCCAGACGCTGGGCTATGTCGCCCATGACCGGAGCACGGGTGAGGCCGTGACGGGCGACGATCTGCCGCCGTCGATGGTTCTGGACGGCAGCCTGCGTCATCGCGGCCGCATCTTCCTGATCGAAAGCCGGGATCGGGTCTGTGCCGTCGACATGGCCGAGGCCGGGCCCGACCAGATCGCCGAGGTGGCGGCCCCGCATCTGCGCGAAATGGGCCTGCAACAGGCCTTTCATCACGGCGGCCCGATCGGTGCGGTCGTCTGGACGGGACGAGATCGCCAGGCCGTCATGGCCCCGTCCTATGCCTCCAGTGGCGCAGCCCTGGTGGTCAGCTGGCTGCGCCCCGATCCGGCGTCGGATTGAGCCGTCGGCTTGCGATACCGGCACCGAACCGATAAGGAACGCGCCGTTGGGGAGTAGCTTCCGGTGCCCATCAAAGGCCGGGATCATGTCAACACACTCGTTGCCCTGGGCAGCGTGGCGTGATCAGCGGGATGACCGCCTAGCGAGACCAGCGTGCCTTTCGGCCCTTTCCGGCGGGGTCGCGAGCGCGCTGTTCTGTATGCCCGGCGACTGATCTGAAATGACCCCTCTTGCGATCGTGGCCCTGTCGCTCAGCATGTCCACCGACGCCTTCGCTGCCGCCGTCGGGCGCGGTGCGGCGCATCGACCGGCGCTGGCCCAGGCGGTCCGTCAGGGTCTGGTCTTCGGCGTCATCGAGGCCATTACCCCGATCCTGGGCTGGATGCTGGGCCTGGCGACGGCGAACTTCGTCCAGGCTATTGACCACTGGATTGCCTTTGGCCTGCTGGGGGCGGTCGGGGCCCGGATGGTGTGGGAGGCCTTCCAGCCGGTCGAGGCCTTCGATCCGGCGACGGCGGCCCGTCGGGGCGTGGTCGGCCTGATCGCGACGGCCATCGGAACCTCGATAGATGCGGCGGCCGTCGGTGTCAGCCTGGCCTTCATCGGGGCCGATATCTGGGTGATCGCGCTCAGCATCGGCTTCACCACCTTCGTGCTGACGACCCTGGGCATGACGATCGGCAGCGCCGTGGGCGCGCGCTTCGGCAAGATCGCCGAAGGGATCGGCGGCGTGCTCCTGATCGGCATCGGCCTGACCATCCTGGCCGAGCACATGGGCTGGTTGGGCTAGGTCAGAGGGTATTCAGGAAGGCCGGCACGATCTCGCCGGCCGGGCCATAGATGTGCTCGTCGAACGAGGTGGCCCCCAGGGACGGCTCCAGATTGAGCTCGACGGTCCGCGCACCGGCCAGTCGTGCCTCTTTCACGAAACCGGCGGCGGGATAGACGGCACCTGACGTCCCGATCGACAGGAACAGGTCACAGCGTTCGAGCGCCGCATAGATCCGCCCCATCTCCAGCGGCATTTCCCCGAACCAGACGATGTGGGGCCTGAGCCAGCCGTCCGGCGAGAAGGGGCTGTCGTGCCAGGGGTCGAGATCGCCGGTCCAGCCGCACACGCGGTCCGTCGCGGTACAGCGCGCCTTCAACAGTTCGCCGTGCATATGGATCAGGTTGAAACCGGGCCTGGGCGTCACCGCCGCCAACGCCCGCTCGTGCAGATCATCGACATTCTGGGTGACCAGCAGGAATTCGCCGTCCCAGCGCCCCGCCAGCTCGGCCAGGGCCATATGGGCGGCATTGGGGTGCACGCTCGGCAACAGGGCGCGGCGCTTGTTGTAGAAGTCCTGAACCAGAGTCGGATTGGCCGCAAAGCCCTCGGGCGAAGCGACCTCCTCGATGCGGTGTCCCTCCCACAGGCCGTCGCTGGCCCGAAACGTCGGGACGCCGCTCTCGGCGGAGATGCCGGCACCGGTCAGGACGACGAGATTCGAGCTCATCGACAGACCGGTACCGGAGACTCAGGTCTAGGTGGTCGCGCGCGGGCCCATCATCGAGGCCAGAAGGATGGTGATGCCGGTGATGAGGAAGTCGACGCCGACGAAGATGCCGATGGTCCCGCCGACCATCTCCATCAGGTTGAACAGAACCATCCCACCGAGGATCAGGCTGAGAAGGCCGCCGATGCCCAGCCAGATCCTTGACGAACCGAAGGAGCTGTCAAAGGCCAGAATCAGGCCGGTGACGCCGCGGGCCGCCAGGACCGCGCCTAGCAGCAGCGTCAGAGACACCGCTCCAACGCCCGGCTGTGCGACCATCCAGATGCCCAGGCCGATGGCCAGAAGCGACCACAGGACGTTCAGCCAGCGTCCGTTGCCGGACCGTTCCTGGAAGCTGGCGAACAGGCCGACGGCCCCCCCGGCGATCAGCGCAATCCCGACAACCACGGTCGTCGCCAGTGTTGCAACAACCGGTGCGGCCAAGGCGACCATCCCGCAGATAATCATCAAGATGCCGTAGAAGGCGCTGACCATTCTTAGGCCGCGCCCAACGCTCTGTACCGTTTCGGTCATAGAATACCTCCCCTTATTCATGTCCAGCACCGACGATACGCCCCGCCGCGCCAATCGACAATCACTGTTCTTCCGGGTTTACCAGGATCCGACATTCGGCATCGACGCCCATGGCTCGGCGGGGGGCAGGGGGGCACCTTCCTGAAGCAACTCCACCGAAATCCCGTCCGGGGAGCGAACGAAGGCCATATAGCCGTCACGGGGGGGGGTCGATTGATGACGACGTCGGCGTCCATCAGGCGCTGACAGGCCGCATAGATGTCGTCGACCTTATAGGCCAGGTGGCCGAAATTACGGCCACCCGAGTAGTCCTCGGGATCCCAGTTCCAGGTCAGCTCGACCTCCGGTGCCCGTTCGGCCGCAGACCGCGCCCTGTCCGCCGGGGCCGCCAGGAAGATCAGGGTGAAGCGGCCCTTCTCATTATCGACGCGCCGAACCTGTTCCAGCCCCAGGGCGTCGCACCAGAACTGCAGCGAAGCCTCGACGTCCGAGACGCGGATCATGGTGTGGAGATAGCGCATGGGAGGTCCTCAGGCCGTCGTCGGGTCCTCGCCCGGCTTGGTGGTGAACAGGTCGGCCCATTCGGGATGGCGGGCATACTGGGCCCGTACATAGGGGCAGATCGGGATAATCTTGAAGCCGTTGGCGCGAGCGTCGGCCAGCATGAAGTCGATCAGGGCGCGACCGACCCCTAGGCCCGCCATGGCCTCGGGCACGCCCGTATGGTCGGCGCTGATGACGCTGGGGCCGCGCCGCGTGATGGTGATCTCGCCCTCGGCGTCGATACCCGCGACACGGGCGACATAGCGGCCGTGGCGGCCCTCGCCGTCTTCGCGGGTGACGGTGATCTCGCTCATGCCGGGCTTGCCTCCTTGTCGGCGTCCAGGTGCTGGCGCTGGGCGCTGCACCCCTCGACCAGATGATCCAGCAGAAGACGGATCGAGGGCAAGAGCCCCCGCCGGGACGGATAGACGGCGTGGACAATCCAGGGGCGGGGCCGCCAGGCCGGCAACAGGTCGATTAACCGCCCGGCCTTCAGGTCACCGACCACCGCCATGGTCGGCAACAGGGCCACGCCCAGTCCGTCCCTCACGGCGGCCTGCAGCATGGTCAGATCGTCGGTGACCAGCCGAGGCGCGTGGCGCACCGTGGCGGTCTTGCCGTCCGGCCCGCGCAGGGCCCACTGATGGGCTTCGCGCGCCGGCCCGAAATCCAGGCTGGGCCAGGTGCCGAGGTCCGCCGGCCCAAGAAGGGGGCCCTGACGCGCCACCAACTGGGGGGCGGCGACCAGACGGTGGACGCTTTCATCCAGCTTGCGCATCACCAGATCGGTCTCTTCCAGCGGCGGCTCACGCACGCGGATGGCCAGGTCGAAACCCTCGGCCACGACATCGACACGGCGGGTGGTGCTGTCCAGCTGGACCCGCACCTCGGGGTATCTGTCCATGAACCCCGCGATCAGCCCGGCCATCTGATAGGCGACAAGGCCCGGCGGGCAGGCCAGGCGGATCAAGCCGCGCGGCCCCGAGGCGGCGCTGTCGATCACGGCCTGGGCGGCGTCGGCCTCGATCAGCATGGCCCGACAGTGGCTGTAGTATTCGGCCCCAAGGTCGGTGACGGCGAACCGGCGCGACGTCCGCTGGATCAGTCGTGTGCCCAGCCGATCCTCCAGGGCGGCGACCCGGCGGCTCAGCTTGGACTTCTGTTCGCCGATGGCCCGTGCCGCCGGCGCAAAGCCGCCGTGGTCGACCACCTGGACGAAGTAATAGAGGTCGTTGAGGTCCTGCATCGTCCCAAAAATAGAACGCAGAAGCATGAATTGGCAATCTTCACGGACCGTCGTTGCGAAGGCATATGGGTCGCAACCGGGCGGCACGATGCCGCCCCAGACAAGGGAGATCCGAAATGAAGAGATTTCTGGGACGCTATGGCAACGATCGCGGCCACTGGGTCGGCGATGGTTTCCCGGTCCGGTCGCTGTTTTCGTACAACGAGCTGGGCAAGCATGTCAGTCCGTTCCTGCTGCTCGACTATGCCGGGCCGCACATTTTTGACCCGACCGATCAGCGTCGAGGCGTCGGCCAGCATCCGCACCGCGGCTTTGAGACGGTGACCATCATCTATGACGGCGAGGTCGAGCACCGCGATTCCACCGGCCAGGGCGGCATCATCGGTCCGGGCGACGTTCAGTGGATGACGGCAGGCGGCGGCATTCTGCACGAGGAGTTCCACTCCTCGACCTATGCCAAGACCGGCGGCCCGTTCCGCATGGTTCAGCTGTGGGTCAATCTGCCTGCCGCCGACAAGATGACGGCGCCTGGCTATCAGAGTATCCTGAACGCCGAAATCCCGACCGTCGCCCTCAAGGACGGCGCGGGCACGGCGCGGATCATCGCCGGTGAGCTGGATGGCTCCAAGGGCCCGGCCCGCACCTTCACCCCGATGAACGTCTGGGATGTGCGGCTGAACCGGGATGCGGAAACCGTGCTGGATCTGCCTGACGGCCACACCTCCATCCTGGTGGTGCTGTCCGGCCGGATCACCGTCAACGGAACCGAAGCCGCCGGGACTGCCGAGGCTCTGCTGATGAGCACCGACGGCGAGGGCGTTCGGGTCCATGCCGACGCCGATACGGTCCTGTTGGTCCTGAGCGGCGAGCCGATCGACGAGCCGATCGTCGGCTACGGCCCGTTCGTGATGAACTCCGAGGACGAAATCCGCCAGGCCATCGGCGATTTCAACTCGGGCCGCTTCGGCCAGATCGCCGCCACGGCCTAACCCCCTTCAACTTCAAGGCCCGGTCTTCGGACCGGGCCGCCTTCCCCGGTCGCACCCTTGCGGCCGATCGGATCCCTGCGCCCTGAAAGGAGCCAGATATGACCACCGCCTCAACCCCCGCCAACTTCAACGGCCAGCGCCCGGTTATCGACCCGGATGATGCGGTCCTGCTCTTGATCGACCATCAGAGCGGCCTGTTCCAGACCGTCGCCGATATGCCGATGACGACCTTGCGCCGTCACGCGGCGGCCCTGGCCTCAATGGCCACCCTGGCCAAGCTGCCGGTCATCACCACCGCTTCGGTGCCGCAAGGTCCGAATGGCCCCCTGATCCCGGAAATCCACGCCAATGCTCCGCATGCCGTCTATGTGGCGCGCAAGGGCGAGATCAACGCCTGGGATAACCCCGACTTCGTGGCGGCGGTGAAGGCGACGGGCCGCAAGACCCTGATCATCGCCGGCACCATTACCAGCGTCTGCATGGCCTTCCCGGCGATCAGCGCCGCCTATGACGGCTACAAGGTCTTCGCCGTGGTCGATGCGTCGGGCACCTATTCCAAGATGGCCCAGGAGATCACCCTGGCCCGCGTGGTCCAGGCCGGGGTCGTGCCGATGGACACCGCCGCTGTCGCCTCGGAGCTGCAAAAGACCTGGCACCGCGACGACGCCGGTGACTGGGCCCAGATCTACACCCAGATCTTCCCGCCCTATCAGCTGCTGATCGAGAGCTACGGCAAGGCCCAGCAGGTTGCCGTCGATCACGAAATGCTGGATTCCCAGCGCAGCTAACCCCCAGACTGCCGGCCCGGATGATCTCGCATCGTCCGGGCCGAGCGCTGTCATTCCTTCGGAGCCTTCACAATGAAACGCCCATCCTTCCCCATGCTGCGCGCCGCTCTGGCCGGTGCCTTGACCCTGTCGCTCGGCGGCGCAGGCCTGACCCCGGCTCTGGCCCAGCCGGCCCCCGCCGCTGTCGAGGCCGCCGGCGTCCGCGACTACGCCATCGACCCGACCCACGCCCAGGTCCGCATCAGCTGGAACCACATGGGCCTGTCCAACCCCGGCGCGACCTTCGAAGCCGTTCAGGGCGTCATCCGCATCGACCCCGGCCACCCCGCCGCCTCGCGCGTCTCGGTTCGCATTCCGGTATCGAGCGTGGATTCCGGCGTCCCGGCTCTGGACGAACACTTCCAAAGCGCCGACTTCTTCGACGCGGCGAACCACCCTGACGTCACCTTTGAAAGCACGGCGGTGCGCTTCACCGGCATGGGCAATGCGTTTGAGGTCGATGGCGATCTGACAATCCGAGGCGTCACCCGCCCGGTGACGCTTCAGGCCCGCCTGAACGGAACGGGCATCCATCCGATGACGCAAGCGCCGGTGGTCGGATTCGCCGCGACGACGCGGATCCAACGCTCGGATTTCGGTCTTGAGGTTGCCCTGCCCATGGTCAGTGACGACATTGACGTTCAGATCACCCTCGAAGCCAGCGCACAGTAAGAGACCCGCTCATGATCGAACTCGTCATCGACCAGCGCCGCAAAGACCTCGGCGGCGGCTTCGAGGTTGGGCGTGTCCTGCCGTTCGCCAAGCGCCGGGCCGTTGGGCCGTTTGTCTTCTTCGATCACATGGGGCCGGTGGATATGCCCGCCGGGATTCCCATGAGCATGGACGTGCGTCCCCACCCGCACATCGGCATCTCGACCCTGTCCTATCTGTTCTCCGGCGAGATCACCCACCGCGACAGCCTGGGCTACCACCAGGATATCCGCCCCGGAGAGGTCAACTGGATGACCGCCGGTAGCGGCGTCACCCATTCCGAGCGGCTGGAACGCGCCCGAAGCGAAGGCGCCCATATGGAGGGGATCCAGGCCTGGGTCGGCCTGCCTGACGGCCAGGAAGAGGTCGATCCGTCCTTCGAGCACCACACCGGCTCAAACGCACTGCCGACCTGGAAGTCGGACGGCGTGTCCGGGCGACTGGTCGCGGGTGAAACGATGGGCATGAAGGCGGCGGTCGGCGTCTATTCGCCGCTGCACTATCTGCACCTGGACATGGACCCCGGCGCCCGTTTCCAGACCCCGACCGACCATTCCGAAAGCGCCGTCTATGTGGTCTCCGGCCTGGTCGAGATCGACGACGGTCGTCCGCTCGGCCACGGCCAGATGGCGGTTCTGGAGAAAGGCGTCGCCTCGGTCGTCTGCGCGCTGGAGCCCAGCGTGGTGATGATCCTGGGCGGCGAGCCGCTCGGCCCGCGCTTCATCGACTGGAATTTCGTCTCGTCGTCGAAAGATCGCCTCGAACAGGCCAAGGCCGACTGGCGCGCCGGGCGCATGAAGCTGCCCGACATGGACGATCAGGAATTCATCCCCCTGCCGAATGGTGCCTGAGCCGCCCCGACCTTCCGGGTGTCTGGATCGCCGACAAGGAACCGATCAGGCACCCGACAAAGCTTCGTCGCCTTCCATCAAGACCTGATGCAGCACCACCGCGTCGTTGTGGGTCTCGTCATGGGCGCTATAGATCAGGGTGACGACGCCCCGGGCGGCCAGCGCCCGGATGCGATCCAGATCCGCCGCCTGCTGCGCCAGTTCAGCGCGGTAGCGGCGCTGGAATTCCGGCCATTTCGCCGGGTCATGGCCGAACCACTTCCTCAGCTCGGTGGTGGGCGCGATCTCCTTCATCCAGTCGCTCAGGTCCGCGCGATCCTTGCTGACGCCGCGGGGCCACAGGCGATCGACCAGAATCCGCGTTCCGTCCGACGGCTCGGCCGGTTCATAGGCCCGCTTCAGGCGAAGGTTCGCGGTGGGGAAGGAGGGAGCATCGGCCATGGTCATCATCCTAGCATGATTGCTGATCGGTCGGGTCTGAACCGGTGTGATCGTGGTTGAGCCGGCCGAGCGTCCGTGCTGAATCCCTCCGGTCTGCCCCGTCAAAGGATTCCGAGATGAAAACCCACGCCGCCGTCGCCTTTGAGGCCAAACGTCCGCTGGAGATCGTCGAGGTCGATCTGGAAGGGCCGCGCGCTTTTGAGGTCCTGGTCGAGATCAAGGCAACGGGCATCTGCCACACCGACGCCTATACGCTGGACGGGCTGGACAGTGAGGGCATCTTCCCCTCGATCCTGGGCCATGAGGGGGCGGGTGTCGTGGTCGAGGTCGGGCCGGGCGTCACCTCGGTGGAGGTCGGCGACCATGTGATCCCGCTGTACACGCCGGAATGTCGGCAATGTAAAAGCTGCCTCAGCCGCAAGACCAATCTGTGCACCGCCATTCGCGCCACGCAAGGGCGGGGCGTCATGCCCGACGGGACCAGCCGGTTCAGCTATAGGGGCCAGCCGATCGCGCATTACATGGGCTGTTCGACCTTCTCGAACTACACCGTCCTGCCCGAGATCGCGGTGGCCAAGATCCGCAAGGACGCGCCCTTCGACAAGGCCTGCTACATCGGCTGTGGCGTGACGACGGGCGTGGGCGCGGTGACCAACTCCGCCAAGGTCGAGCCGGGTGCCAACTGTGTCGTCTTCGGCCTGGGCGGCATCGGGCTGAACGTCATCCAGGGCCTGAAGATGGTGGGGGCCGGCATGATCGTCGGCGTCGATCTGAACCCGGCCAAGGCCGAATGGGGCGAACGCTTCGGCATGACCCATTTCGTCAATCCGACCGAGCACGCCGACATCGTGGCCCATCTGGTCGAGCTGACCGGGGGCGGGGCCGACTACACCTTCGACTGCACCGGCAACACCACCGTCATGCGCCAGGCGCTGGAGGCGTGTCATCGGGGCTGGGGCGAGAGCATCATCATCGGCGTGGCCGAGGCGGGCAAGGAGATCGCCACCCGCCCGTTCCAGCTGGTCACCGGCCGCGTCTGGAAAGGCTCGGCCTTCGGCGGTGCCCGTGGCCGCACTGACGTGCCGGGCATTGTCGACTGGTACATGGACGGCAAGATCCAGATCGACCCGATAATCACCCACACCCTGCCGCTCGAGCGCATCAACGAGGCGTTCGACCTGATGCACGCAGGCGAGAGCATTCGCTCGGTGGTGGTGTTCTGATTTTGTCGTTCCCCAAAACACCTTCTCCCCTTGCGGGAGAAGGTGGGCGGCGATAGCCGCTCGGATGAGGGGTCGTGCCGACCTATCCTGGCTTGGGTAGCGCGGCGTCCAGGATTGCTCTGACCCCTTCACAGTCTCGCCGCTCGATCTGCACGTTCGGAAATTCAAGATCTACGAACATTCGCCTCAGCCAGCGTTTGGCCAGCCTCGAAAGCAGATTGACGGCCATGATGGCGCGACCCCTCATCCGTCACTTCGGCTGCGCCGAAGCGCCACCTTCTCCCGCAAGGGGAGAAGGTCAATGATTGTGCCCCCCGTAGCATCGAGACACTCGACGCACTGCACGGTCGACAATGATGTC
>CAUJHO010000081.1 GCA_963205025.1 Pseudomonadota bacterium
CGCTTGTCGGCCGAACTGACCGCCGCTCAGGATGCCGAGGCTGCCACGCCCGAAAGCCAGGGTGGATCGGGCGCGCTCGACGACCTCAAGACCGAGCTCGACGCCGCCCGTACCTCTGCCGATGAGGCCCGCGCCGCCGCCGCTGCCGCCCGCGTCGAACGCGATGCGGAGGCCCGCGAACGCGATGGCCGCGCCCGTCGCCTCGAAAGCCTGGAGCGCGACGTCCAGGGCTGGACCGGCCGTGCCGGCTCGGCCGACCAACGCCTGACCCAGCTCGACAAGGACGAGGCCAAGGCCCGCACCGACCTGACCCGCGCCGAGGAAGCCCCCGCCGATCTGGCCAAACGCCGCGAGGCCCTGGTGGATCAATTTGCCCAGGCCGAGGCGCGCCGCGCCGCCTCGGCCGACGCCCTGGCCGAGGTCGAGGGCCTGGCCGAGACCGCCGACCGCGAAAGCCGCGCCGCCGAACGCACCGTCGGAGAGACGCGAGAGGCGAGAGCAGGGCTGTCGGCCCACGCCGAGGCTGCGCAACTGCGCCTGAACGACACCGATCAGCAGGTGCGCGAAGCCGCCCTGATGGCCCCTGAAGACCTCGGCCAGAAGCTCAAGGACGACGCCATCGCCCTGCCCAGCGACGCCGCCGGGGCCGAGGCCCTGCTGTTCGGGCTGGAGCGCGAGCGCGAGGCCCTGGGCGCGGTCAATCTGCGCGCCGACGAAGAGGCCACCGAGACCGGCGAACGCCTTCAGGGCATGAAGCTTGAGCGGTCAGACCTGACCGGGGCCATCGCCAAACTGAGGGACGGCATCGACGAGCTGAACGCCGAAGGCCGCGAGCGCCTGCTGGGGGCGTTCGATACGATCAATGCCCAGTTCCAGACCCTGTTCACCGCCCTGTTCGGCGGTGGCCAGGCCGAGCTGAAGCTGGTCGAAAGCGACGATCCGCTCGAAGCCGGGCTGGAGATTTTCGCCTGTCCGCCCGGCAAGCGCCTGTCGACCATGAGCCTGATGTCGGGTGGCGAACAGGCCCTGACGGCGACGGCCCTGATCTTTGCCGTCTTCCTGGCCAATCCGGCCCCGGTCTGTGTGCTCGATGAGGTCGATGCGCCGCTCGATGACGCCAATGTCGACCGTTTCTGCCGCCTGCTGGCCGAGATGCGCGGCCTCACCGACACCCGCTTCATCGTCATCACCCACAACCCGGTGACCATGAGCCGCATGGACCGCCTCTACGGCGTGACCATGCCCGAACGGGGGGTGTCGCAGCTGGTCAGCGTCGATCTGACCCAGGCCGAGAAGCTGGTAGCTTAGGGCTCGCGAGCAGTTAGCGCCGCGGCGCGGCCTTCAAGGGCGATCCAGACAAGCGCGAACCCCGTCATAAGGCTCGCCCATCCTCCCGGCGACCAGAAGTAGAAGATCAGCAGCCCTCCAAGAAGGATGATGGGCAGATACAGAAGCGTCGCCAGCAGCGACCACCAATGCGGCGTCCGCCAGATCAGCTGATTCGGAACGGTGGCGCCTCCTCCTACCCAAATAGGGATGGCGGCGATCAAGCCGATGAAGGCGAACATCAGCATCGTCGGCACGATGGCCATCATTGGGATACCAATCGAATCTCCCCACTCTGGAACCTGATAGCGTCCCATTGGGTGCATGGCGGAACAGAAGATCATCAAGCCCGCCGAAATCGACCCGAGCGCGATCATGACGACCATACGTAGTCTTGGCGTCTGTCCTAGCATGTGGGCTGCACGCGCGATGAGCCAGGCACCGATCAAGCCGCCCCAAGCGATCGCTGCATAGCCCAGGTCGGCGTACAGCCATTTGTGAGTTCGATGGTGCGCCTGATTGGCGTGAAATTGGCGGCTGGCGGTGGTGAAATCGGGATCCGGACGATCGAGGGATTGCCGGATTTCACCGAGCCGGGCGAAATAGGCGTCCGCGTCGGAGTGCCACGGCGTTGTTGCCGCCGCGTACAGTAGGCCGAAGCCTGAAAGCGACAGGCCGATAAACAGGATGATCAGGATTGGACGCTCCAATCGCATCAAAACAATCATCGCCCACTCTGCTCCCGCTGCATCTCGCTCCCGTTTATGGTCATTCCTTCACGCGATTCGTGGCTGCTCTCGGGCGCCGTCAGCTTTCGGTGACGACCCGCCACGGCGGATTGACCCGGTTCTCCCCGGCCCAGTACAGGCACAGGCGGTTGCCGTCCGGGTCGCTGAGGCGGGCTTCGCGCCAGAGCCAGCGCTGATCGGTCGGGGGGCTGTCGAAGACCACGCCCTCGGCGGTCAGGCGCTCACAGCGCGCGTCCAGATCCTCGCATTCGAAATAGATCAGGGCGCCGCCGCAGGACGGAGTCTCGGCCAGATGGACCGAGAAGGTCGCGCCGCCGGGGCACAGCAGCCGGGCGTAGTGATCCGAAAGGACGAACAGCTCCAGACCCAGCCGCCGGTAGAAGGCGACCGAGCGGCCGATGTTCGAGGATTCCAGCGTGACCTGGTTCAGGTTCATCGACGCCGCCCGCCCAGGGCCGCCAGCAGCACGGCGGCCAGAAGGGGCGCGCCGGCGAACATCCCCAGGCGCCCGCCGTCGCCGCCTTCGAGTTCGAGGATCAGGGCGACGCCGGCGATGGCCATCGACACAAGGGTCAGCACGGCGATGCCGATCAGGCGGTCGCGCTCACCCATCGCTACGCGCCCGTTCGCGGCGGAGGTCGGCCCAGCGCTCCAGCCGTTCCTTGACCCGCGCCTCATGGCCCTGGTCGGTGGGTTCATAGAAGACGCGGCGCTCCATGCCGTCGGGCCAGTAGTTGGCCCCTGAGAAGCCACCCTCAGCGTCCGGGTCATACTGATAGCCGCGGCCATAGCCGAGGGCCTTCATCAGTTTTGTCGGGGCGTTTCGGATGTTCTCGGGCGGCATCAGGGAACCGGTTTCGCGCGCCGCCTTCAGCGCCGCCTTATAGGCCTTGTAAACCGACACCGATTTGGGCGCGGCGGCCAGATGCACCACCGCCTGGGCCAGGGCCAGCTCGCCCTCGGGGCTGCCGAGGAAGTCGTAGGTGTCTTTGGCGGCATTGGCGATGACCAGGCTCATGGGGTCGGCGGCACCGATGTCCTCGACCGCCATCCGCACAATCCGGCGCGCCAGGAACAGCGGATCCTCGCCTCCATCCAGCATCCGCGCCAGCCAGTAGAGGGCCGCGTCGGGGTCTGAGCCGCGCACAGATTTATGTAGAGCAGATATGAGGTTATAGTGTTCTTCTCGACTCTTGTCGTAAGCTGGCGCGCGCTTCTGAAGCACCTGTCCCAGGTCCGCCACCGACAGCACCTCGGCCCCGTCGGTCAGGTTGAACAGCGCCTCGGCCAGGGTCAGCAGATAACGCCCGTCGCCATCGGCCATGGCGACCAGGGCCTCACGCGCCTGGGGCTCCAGAGGCAGGGTGCGACCGGCCTCGGCCTCGGCCCGGATCAATAGTTGATCGAGCGCCGCCTCATCCAGCCGCCGCAGCACAAACACCTGACACCGCGACAACAGGGCCCCGTTCAATTCGAAGCTGGGGTTCTCGGTCGTGGCCCCGACCAGGGTGACCACACCCTCTTCGACGAACGGCAGGAAGCCGTCCTGCTGGGCGCGGTTGAAGCGATGGATCTCGTCGACGAACAACAGCGTCGACTGCCCCGCCGCACGGCGCACCCGTGCCTGTTCGAACGCCTTCTTCAGGTCGGCCACGCCCGAAAACACTGCCGAAATCTGCTGGTACTCATAGCCCGCCGCCTTGGCCAGCAGACGCGCGATAGTGGTCTTGCCGGTGCCCGGTGGTCCCCACAGGATCATCGAGGCCAGCCGCCCGCCCTCGACCATCCGCCGGATCGGCCCGCCGGCCCCCAGCAGATGATCCTGCCCGACCACATCCTCCAGCGCGCGCGGCCGCAACCGATCCGCCAGCGGCGCATCGGGCGGGTGGATTCCGGAGGCTTCAAACAGGTCGGTCATGTGAGGCCAGACTTAGTGCGTGTGGCCTCCCGAGAGAAGGTGGCACCGCCCGACCGCTCCGAACCTGGACAAATCTTGTCATCCCGGCCCAGCGGCCTTGGTGGCGCAGAGCCGGGACAAGGGTCGGATCATCCCTGACCTACGTGCGTACGGCGCGCTTGTCCCGGACATCGGCTGCGCCGATTCCGGGATGACAAGGTTGGGTTCTCAATCCCCGACACGCAGGCGCTAGAACCGCCCGCGCACTTCCTGGCCATTCCTCAGGATCACAATGTCCCAGCCACGCTCGGTGCCCTCGATCACCTGCTGGAGCTGGTGCGAGGAGGTGATCGTCTGGCCGTTCAGGCTTCGCACGATGTCGCCGGGCCGGAATCCGGCCGCCGCCGCATAGGACCGGCCCGACACGCCTGTCAGGATCACGCCCCCTGTCGTCGGATCGACCCCGATCTGGTCAGCCAGGGCCGGCGTCAGGTCGGCGACGGCTGCGCCGGTGAAGGGGTTGCGGCCGCCGATTGTCACAGTCTGGGGCGTGGCGTCACCCGGAGGGGCTTCGACGCGGGCGCGCACGGTCCGCTCGGTCCCGTCGCGGAAGACGGTCAGCTCGACCTGTTCGCCTGGCCGCACCACACCGATCCGGAAATTCAAGGCTGCCGCGTCATCGACAGCCTGGCCGCCGACGGCTGTGATGACATCGCCTTCGCGCACGCCGGCGGTGGCGGCGGGGCTGCCGCGATAGACGCTGTTGACGATGACGCCGCGCGGCCGGTCCATGCCGATCCGGTTGGCCTCATTGCTCGTCATCGGCGACACCGAGGCCCCGAGCCAGGCGCGCGTGACCGCCGTTTCGCCCCCGGCCGCACTTTCGACCACGCGCCGGACCATGGCCGAGGGTACGGCGAAGCCGACGCCCGCCGAGGTGCCCGATGGCGACAGGATCATGGTGTTGATCCCGATCAGGTCGCCATCCATGTCGACGAGGGCCCCGCCAGAATTGCCCTGGTTGATGGCGGCGTCGGTCTGGATATAGGCCGTCGCGCCCTGGCCGTCGGAGCGATCCAGGGCCGAGATGATGCCACTGGTCACCGTCTGGCCGATGCCGAACGGATTGCCGATGGCCATCACCAGATCGCCGACATGCAGGGGGCTCT
>CAUJHO010000082.1 GCA_963205025.1 Pseudomonadota bacterium
CCGCTCGGAGAAGCTGCGGTAGTTGCTCTCGGTGCGGGCGGCCGGCCGCACGAGGCCGATGCTCTCGTAATAGCGGATCATCTTGCTCGAAACGCCGGTGGAGCGGGACGCCTGTCCAATGTTCATCGGAACCTCGCATCGAGATAAGGCTTGACCTTCCCATCATGTCAAACCTGATGAGGTCTGTCATGGTATTTGGAGCTCAACCATGACCGATGACCACGCCCCCGCAACTAAACCGCCGGCGTCATGCTGCGGCGGCCACAAAACCACGCCCGGCGCCGCTACTGAAAGCGACGCGGCGGCGGCGACCTCCGACCATCAGGTGAAAGATCCGGTGTGCGGGATGAGCGTGGACCCGCATGCGACCCCGCACCGAGCGGAGCACGCCGGCCGCCCGTACCATTTCTGCTCCGCCGGTTGTCGGACCAAGTTCGCAGCGGACCCGCTCAAATACCTGGACCCTGCAAGCAGCGTCGCGGAGCCGGTGCCGGAAGGCGCCGTCTATACCTGTCCGATGCACCCTGAGGTGCGTCAGGTGGGTCCCGGGGCCTGTCCGATCTGCGGCATGGCGCTGGAGCCCCTGCTGTTCGACGCGGAAGCCGGGCCCAACCCGGAACTGGCGGACATGTCGCGCCGGTTCTGGCTCGGGCTCGCCCTCACCGTCCCGGTTCTGGCCTTGGAGATGGGCGGGCATTTGACCGGTCTGATGGAGGCTCTGGGTCGTCAGAATTCCAACTGGATCCAGCTAGCGTTGGCCACCCCTGTGGTGCTTTGGGCGGGGTGGCCGTTTTTCGAACGAGGATGGGCGTCGCTTGTCTCGCGCAACCTCAACATGTTCACCCTGATCGCAATGGGCGTCGGCGTGGCGTGGATCTACAGCCTAATCGCGACCGTCGCGCCGGGTGTGTTCCCTGCCGCGTTCCAGGACCACGGCGCAGTGGCCGTCTATTTCGAGGCGGCGGCCGTCATCACCGTCCTGGTGTTGCTGGGGCAGGTGCTCGAGCTTCGGGCGCGGGAAAGCACTGGCGGCGCCATCCGCGCCCTCCTCGACCTGGCGCCCAAAACCGCCAGGCGCATCTGGGAAGACGGCGTGGAGACCGACGTCTCGCTAGACGAGGTGGCCGTGGGCGACCGGTTGCGAGTACGGCCTGGCGAAAAGGTGCCCGTCGACGGTGAGGTGCTCGAAGGGCGAAGCGCTGTCGATGAGTCGATGGTGACCGGTGAATCCATGCCCGTGACCAAGGAACTTGGGTCATCCGTCATTGGGGGCACAGTCAACCAGTCCGGAACACTGGTCCTTCGCGCCGCCAAGATTGGCCGCGACACGATGCTGTCGCAGATCGTGCAATTGGTCGCCGAGGCCCAGCGCAGCCGCGCGCCCATCCAACGGCTGGCGGACAAGGTTTCCGCCTGGTTCGTCCCCCTCGTCATCGGCGTCGCGTTACTGGCCTTTGCGTCGTGGTCATTTTGGGGGCCTGAGCCCCAACTTACCTACGGCTTGGTGGCCGCCGTCTCCGTGCTGATCATCGCCTGTCCATGCGCTCTTGGACTGGCAACGCCCATGTCAATCATGGTCGCCGTCGGTCGGGGCGCGCAGGCCGGCGTGCTCGTCAAGGACGCCGAAGCGTTAGAGCGCATGGAGAAGGTGGATACGCTGTTGGTTGATAAGACCGGCACGCTCACGCAGGGACGTCCCGAACTCACCGATGTGGTTCCTCTATCGGACACGCCGGAGCTCGAACTCATTCGTCTGGCCGCCAGCGTTGAGCGGGCAAGCGAGCATCCCCTGGGTGCTGCGATCGTGCGCGCGGCGGAGGCCCAAGCTCTCACACTCGCGGCGGTCTCAGATTTTGACTCGCCAACGGGACGAGGCGCCATGGGTGTCGTGGACGGACGCCGGGTCGCACTCGGGAACGCGCGGTTTCTACAGGGGCTGGGCGTAGAGGCCGACGACGCCACAGCGGACCGGCTGCGCTCCGAGGGCGCTACAGCGATCTTCATGGCGCTCGACAATACGCTCGCCGGCGTCTTCGCTATTGCCGATCCCGTAAAGCCGACCACTCCGGTGGCCGTCGCGAGCCTGAAGCGCCTCGGCGTGAAGGTGGTGATGTTGACCGGCGACAACCGTACAACGGCGCTCGCGGTCGCTCGTGGCCTGGGTATCGACCACGTCGAGGCTGAGGTGCTTCCGGAGGCCAAGGCCAGTATCGTGAAGAGCTATCGCGACGAGGGACGGGTCGTGGCGATGGCCGGGGACGGCGTGAACGACGCGCCCGCGCTCGCAGCGGCAGATGTCGGCCTAGCGATGGGCACCGGTACTGACGTCGCCATGCAAAGCGCCGGCGTCACGCTCCTGACCGGCGATCTAAATGGCATAGTCCGGGCCCGCACCTTATCGCGAGCTACGATGCGCAACATCCGCCAGAACCTGTTCTTCGCTTTCGCCTACAACGCGCTGGGGGTGCCGGTCGCGGCGGGGGTGCTGTACCCGATTTTCGGGCTGCTCATGTCTCCGATCATCGCAGCAGCGGCTATGGCGCTGTCGTCTGTGAGCGTGATCGCGAACGCGGCGCGGCTTCGGAATGTGAGGCTCTAGGCCCGGCGCGAGATGGCGGCGAACTCAAGGCCCGCTGCCGCCAGGGCAGGCCGGAACTCTTATGCTGGCCGGCGGTTCACTAGGTCTAATCAACTAGGACATTCCGATGAAAATCGCTTTACTGGCCGCGGGCGCTCTACTCGTCGCTGCACCCTCATGGGCCCAAAGTGGCGCCGCTCATGACCATGGAAAACAGCCCACACATCCGGGCCACGGCCAGCCGCTAACTCCGAGCGCACACGGTCAGGCTCACGGCGGCCATGACCAAATGATGATGGCGGTGGACCCTGCTCGCCACGGCGGGCCAGCCGCTAGCGGTTACCACCATGCTATGATGACCCTGCACCAGGGCATGATGCAGGTAAATGAGAGTGACCCCGCGCGTGCCTGGGCCGCCATGATGATCTCCCATCACCAGGGCGCGATCGATAGCGCCCGTGTGCTCCTGGAGCACGCCGAGGATGCCGAAATCCGGCGCATGGCTGAGGAGACCATCCGCGCCCAGGAAGAGGAAATCGCCGGGCTTCGGTCTTGGCTAGAGCGGCATTAATCGCCGCCTCTCCGGCGCCAATGCCTAGCTCGGCCACCGAAACTAGCCTGCTCGCTGGAACCCCTGTCGTTGGGCGGGGTTCTCCCTCACATTGATGGAGGACACCATGCGCGGCATTTACGTGTTACCTTTTGCCGTGGCCGCTTTAAGCGTGGCCGCGTGCCAACCCAACGCCACGGAGACGACTGACGGAGAGACGCCGGCGCCGGCGGGTGAGCAAGCTCTAGAGGGCGCCGAGCAAACCTCGGAAATGCCCATGGGGCCACGCACGCTGTTCACAGACGCCGAACAACGCATGCATGAGGGCATGATGGCGGTCAGCGCCGGTGACGCCGCGGAGGTCTGGGCTCGCAAGATGGTGGCGCACCATCAAGGCGCGCTCGACATGTCTCAAATCGTCCTAGATGAGACGGACGACCCCGAGATCCGGGCCATGGCGGAACGCACGATCGAGATGCAGCGCCAAGACATCGCAGAACTAGAGCGTTGGATTTCAGAGCAGTCGTCTTAGCGACAGCGTTGAAGCTGCACAGCCGCAGACGATCACGTGAAGGAATGGGCATGAAGGAATATTCGAGCGGCGACGCCTATCTTAAGCTTGGTCTAGAGCTCGTAATCCACTTCGTTATCATGTACCTCGTTATGTACACGATGATCGCTTCACTCAGTCACTTTAGGCTAAATTTAAATAACCTCTACATGACCCTCATGATGGTGACGCCGATGGCGCTCCTCATGCTCGTCCTCATGAGGCACATGTATCCATCGAAGCGGATCAACATAGTCGTTTCTGCAACGGCCATCGTGGTTTTTGCTCTCAGCTTTTGGGGCATGAGGACGCAAATGGCCGTGTCGGACGAGGAGTTTTTGCGATCGATGATCCCCCATCACTCGGGGGCCATCTTGATGTGTCGCGAGGCTGCGATCGCTGACCCTGAGGTTCGCCAGCTCTGCCGTGACATCGTCGAATCTCAAGAGCGTGAGATCACGCAGATGGAGGCGATCCTCGATCGCATGTAGCCGGTCGAGAGGATCTAAGTAGTCCCAGCTCCCCGCGACGCTCGGCTTTGGGCTCGCCATGACTTCCAGTCCCGGCCCAGCCGAATGGCCAATAGGATGAATCCCGAGATCACAATGCTCAAAGTCAGGGAAGTGGCGATAATGATGAGTGGGTGGTTGAAGTCCTCGCCGTTCTCCAAGTCCATTATGTGAAGCCGCCAGAAAAAGTCGTAGAAGCGCCAGACATCAGAGCGGCGCGTGAGAACCTCGCCTGTCTCTGGAGAAAGATAGAAGCTCGTTCCCTCGGCGTCGTCGAACTCCACGCGCCACATGGGCCCCTCTCGGCCTGTCTCCTGAGGGGCGGTCTGGAAGAACACGGCGCCAACCACGCGACCCGAACCAACGTAGGCGGCCTGCGCCAACGAGCGGGCTTCAGCCTCGGTGATAGCCGGCAGCGGCTGTCCGGTAGCTGCAGAAACCGTGACCGGCTCGCCCTCCACCGGGGTCAATGTCCAGACGGGCCCCCGCGGCGTGGATTTCAGTTGAGCTGAGGTGGCTTGCACGCCAAGCGCTCGACTCACCTCATCCGGGCCGAGCACTCCTGAAAAGCTGAGGGGCTGGGGCGGCGATTCAGCGACATGGTGTTCGCTACGGACCTGCTCGATGGGGATCACGGTCATGACCAGACCGCCCGCCACCCAAAAGAGAACCTGGATCCCTACGACGAGAGCGACCCATTTATGCAGCCATGTCGAGGCGCGCAGCAGCTTCAATTTGAGATTCCTGTCCCGCTAATGCCGAGCGAAGACACTCAGCGATCCGTCTCGCGCGATCAACACTGTCTGGTATGCCTCGCGCACGCCGTTCGGCCCTTCCATGCCGGGGGAGCCTACCGGCATGCCCGGGACGGCGATCCCGGCTGCATCGGGCGCCTCGTCGAGCAGCCGGATGACGTCGGCCGCGGGCACGTGGCCTTCCACCGCATAGCCCCCGATCAGACCCGTGTGACAGGACGACGCTTCGTCCGGGACACCGTACCGCCTACGGATGCCGCTCAATTCCGGCAGGTCTTGGACATCCACCTGGAAGCCGGCGGCGCGCATGTGTTCAACCCAACCGCCGCAACATGGGCAGGTCGCCGTCTTGTACACGGTCAAGGCCCTGGTCTGGCGCGCGCACGCCGCCGTGGGACCCGAAAAAACGAGCAGGCCGGCGAGTACAGCCCGGCGGGATGGCGACAGCCGATCCAAGGTGATCTCCTAGTGTGAGGCAGGTGTGATCGGCCGCGCGGAAGAGTGATAGCGCAGAATACGCCACTCGCCATCAGCATCGCGCCGTAGGACGCTTGTGGCCACTCCGCGCCGGTCGATCACCGGCCGTTCCTCGTCGGTGAATCGAATGTGATAGGTATAGGTCTCGGTCGCGAGCGCTAGGTCGCCCAGCACCTGGATCTCCGAGTTCCAGTTCTGGAAATCGAACGAGGACAGGACTTCAAGTTCCGGGCCCAGATGATGCTCCAGATAGCGGGCATAGGATCCCTCGACACCTCCCTGTTCGTAGACGACGGCGTCTTCCGTGAAGAGCCGCTCCGTCCCTGCGGCGTCGAGGCTCTCAATCGCGGACCGATAGCTGTCCAGAACGGCTGCGACGCGTGACCTGTCGTCGACCTGCGCCTGGACGGGCGTGACCACGCCGAAGGCTACGATGGCCACGACCAGCGACATCCATTTCATGGTCTTTCCCCTAACTGCCTGAGGTGCGTTATAGCGAGTTTACGGCTTGGCCAAGTTGGCTCTCACAAGTGTTACGCACGCAGGTCCTAGTTCCCCTCACCCCTGAGGGCTTGGAGACGTGGATGCGTATAGCCAAACAAGGGGGGCGAGGAGACACAAGAATGCAGTTCGATCTTGATCAAGCGCTCAACCGGCTGGCGCACGAGGACGCGCCGGATCTGACTGGCCTAGAAGAAAAGGTTTGGGCTGCCACCCGACGCAGGCGTGAAGAGCAAGCTATACGTCGCGCCCAAATTCCTGCGGTCGGGGTCGCCTTGTTTGTAGGGGTGGCATTCGGGTTGTCAGGCCCTGGTGTCCCCCCCAACTCAAACGAAATACCTGCCTTTGGGCTTGATGCAGGACATTCCCCTCTGACTAGGATTGGGCAGCGGTGAACCGGCGCCTGGCCACACACGCAGCAACGCTCTTGCTGGCCGTCACGGCTGGCGCCTTGGGCGCTTGGGGAGCTACCCAAATATTCAACGGCAGCCCGGTCCCGGGCCCGACCTTGCATGAGATCGTGCACGACGAGTTGCAGCTATCTGACCGCCAAGAGCAGCAGATCGAGCAAGCCGAGGTCAGCTTCGCTCGACAGCGGGTACAGCTCGAAGGAGAGGTTCGCGCCGCCAATAACGAGCTTGCGGTCGCAATCCGGGGCGGCGGCGGGGACACGCCAGAGGTTCGCGCGGCCGTGGCTCATTTTCACGACGCGATGGGGGATCTTCAGGCGGCGACCCTTGCCCACATTTTTGAGATGCGCTCCGTGCTGACGCCCTCTCAGGCTAGCGTCTTTGACCAACGCGTCGCCGAGGCGTTGGCCGATGAAGGCGCGTGATCTACCCGTCGGATGATGTGGCGCTCTTGCAGCGCCGCGCTGCGTTGGGAGATGAACGGGCCTATGCCGATCTGATGAGGCTAAGCCAGGACGCTACCTACAGACTGATCGTCAGATACGTGTTTGACCGCTCAGAAGCCTATGATCTGCTCCAGGAATCATATGCAGCCGGCTGGCTCGCGATTAGGCGGTACGATCCTACCAGGCCGTTTGGTCCTTGGTTGAAACGGATCGCGCTCAACAAGTGTCGCGATTGGGGCCGCCGGCGGCTGGTACGCCAAGCCGTCAACGGAGTTCTCGGACTTGAGACACCGGAAGCTCATCTGGCGGCCGATCCCGCGCTAGGCGCGGAAAGTCAGTTGATCGAGCGTGAATCGTCAGACCGGCTGGCCCGTGAGATCGCAAGGCTGCCGGCTCAGCTCAAAGAACCCCTGCTTCTCACCGCGATCGAAGGTCTCAGCCAAGGAGAGGCTGCTGCCTTACTTGGCATTTCCACCAAGGCAGTGGAGAGTCGAACCTATCGCGCACGCCAACGCCTGCTCCATCGCCTCGGCTCAAGCTCCTAGACTCCCTAGGGCAACTTCAGTCGATAGCAGCTCGCAGGGGTGCTCGGTCAGCAAAACAATTTCGGGGGGAACAGGTCTACGCCGCGTAGAAGTATATGAGGTACGGGTGGGGGGCCCCGCGCCTTGTCGTAACTGGAGATCTAGATGACCCCGAGCCGCCGGTTCCTTCTCAAGTCCGCCTTGGCGAGTGCGGGTGTTCTGAGCGCCCAAGGTCTGTTTCCCGCGTGGGCTCAGTCGGGAAGCCGAGGTATTCCTCCGAGCCTCCCTACGCTTGACGGCGATGAAGTCTCTCTCACCGTTGGGCATTCGCCTTTCACCGTCGGGGGCGAGACAGGCCATGCCATAACGATTAACGGCGTGTTGCCGGCGCCGCTTCTTCGGCTTCGTGAGGGGCGGGATGTGCGCCTCAGTGTGACGAACACGCTAGACGAGGATACGTCGATCCATTGGCACGGCTTGCTCGTGCCCTTTCAGATGGACGGCGTTCCAGGCGTGAGCTTTCCGGGCATTCGCCCGGGCCAAACTTTCACCTATGAGTTCCCCCTGCGCCAGGCGGGTACTTTCTGGTACCACAGTCACTCGAACCTCCAGGAGGCGATGGGGCACTACGGGCCGATCATCATCGACCCGGCCGGGCCCGACCCGGTGGCTTACGATCGGGAACACGTTCTGGTCCTTTCCGACTGGAGCTTTATGCACCCGCACCAAATCATGGCGCGGCTGAAGCAGAATCCCGGCCACTTCAATAATCAGCGCCTCACCGTGGCTGGCCTCCTGTCAGGGGAAGATGGCGTCAGCCTCGAGGAGCGGGCGATGTGGGGTCGCATGCGGATGGACCCGCGCGACATTCTCGATGTGACGGGCTCGACTTACACCTACCTCGTCAACGGCCATGGCCCCGCTGAGAACTGGACCGGTTTGTTCCGTCCGGGCGAGCGGGTCCGTCTGCGCGTCATTAACGCATCGGCCATGTCGATCTTCAACGTCCGCATCCCCGGCCTTCGGATGACCGTCGTCCAGGCCGACGGCGAAAACGTACGCCCCGTCACGGTCGATGAGTTCCAGATCTCCGTGGCCGAGACTTACGATGTGATCGTGGAGCCGACCGACGACCGGCCCTACGCCTTTGTGGCGGAAGCTATCGACCGGTCCGGACTTGTACGCGCGACGCTCGCACCACGGATGGGAATGGTGGCCGAGGCGCCCCCCCTTCGGGAGGTCCCGACCCTGACCATGCGCGACATGGGCATGGGTGACATGGCCATGGAGGGAATGGACCACGGCGCGATGGCGTCGGAAGCCGGCGGCGCTGGTATGGACCATGCCGCGATGGGTCACGCGATGCCGTCCGGGTCAGGGATGGCCGGCATGGACCATGGCGCGATGGATATGCGCGACCCCCAAAATGCGCCGCCGGACATGGCAATCGGAGTGGGAGTGCAAAGTATTTCCCCCATGCCCGCCGATAGGACGGCGGAACCGCCTCAAGGGTTGGCCGATGAAGATCATCGCGTCCTCACTTACGCGGATCTTATCGCGCTTAGACCGAACCCCGACACTCGAGCGCCGAGCCGGTCGATGGAAATTCATCTCACCGGAAACATGGAGCGCTTCATGTGGGGATTTGATGGGCGCCGTTTCAGTGAACTCGTTGAACCCATTCGTTTCGAGCGCAACGAGCGTGTCCGCGTCACCCTAGTGAACGACACCATGATGGCGCATCCCATCCACCTGCACGGCCACTTCTTTGAACTTGTGACCGGCCATCCCGGCTACCAGCCGCTCAAGCACACGGTGAATGTCGCCCCGGGCGGACAGGTCACGTTCGATCTCACAGCGGACAATCCAGGGGACTGGGCCTTCCACTGCCACCTCTTGATGCACATGCACGCCGGCATGTTCAACGTCGTGACGGTACGGCCGCTCGAAGGAGAGGTCGCGTGAGAAAGGTGCTACTCACCGCTCTGCCCCTGGTGTTCGGTCTGGCGCAGCCGGCCTGGTCCCAGTCGTCGGGCCATAGCGGCCACCAAATTTCTCCCCCCGCCGACCCTCATGCTGCTCACCGGGCTCAGGCTGCCCAGGACGCGCAAGACGCAGAAGCGGAAGAAGAGGATACAGAGGCCCAGACTCCCCTGCTAGATTCCCACGCCGGTCATGTCATGCCGGCGACAGCGCCTTCCGGGGAAGAGCCACTCCTTTCGCCGCCCGCTAATGCTCCAGACGATCCGCACGCGGGTCACACCATGGAGCCTCCCACGCCGGCTCAGACTGACCCGCATGCGGGCCATAGCGCGCCCCCCTCCGTACCTGACCCCCATGCGGGGCATACGATGGCCCCACCCGCGCCGGACCCGCATGCCGGCCACGACATGGCCCCGCCGACTTCGCCTCAAGACGACCCGCACGCGGGTCATGCGCGCCCGTCTCCTCCGGCAGGCGCAGACCCGCACGCGGGGCACGATATGAATGCGCAAGGCGCGCCGGATGTCCTCACCAGCGCTGACAACCCGGGTCGTCCTCCCGAGACGCCACCGCCCGCCACCGCCTTCCGAGGGCCTGCGCACGCGGCGGACCTGTACTTCAGCGCCGCTGAAATGGCAGAGGCGCGCGAGCTTCTGCGACACGAGCAGGGGGAGTTCACAACCACGACCTTCATCGCGGAGCGGCTCGAACTGCGCTCAGGCGATGAGGCAAGCTATCTCTGGGATCTCCAAGGTTGGTATGGCGGAGACATCAATCGCTTCTGGTGGAAGGCTGAAGGCGAAGGGGTCTTCGACGGCGACCTCGAAAGCGCCGAACTACAGGCGCTCTATAGCCGCGCCTTTACGCCATACTTCGATTTTCAAGCCGGCGTTCGCCAGGATATCGGTGGGGAAAGTGATCGCACTCACCTCGTGGTGGGTGTGCAAGGATTGGCCCCATACTTCTTTGAGGTCGATGCGGCCGCCTTTCTGTCCACCGAAGGCGAATTGACCGCGCGGCTGGAAGCCGAATTCGACCTTCGCTTGACGCAACGGCTGATCCTCCAGCCCCGCGCGGAGGCGGAATTTTCGGCTCAGGACATTCCAGAGCTGGGCATCGGCTCTGGCCTCTCCTCCTTGGAGGCGGGCTTGCGTCTCCGTTACGAAATCCGTCGTGAGTTTGCGCCCTATATAGGGGTGGAGTGGGAGACGGCGGTGGGGTCCGCACGCGACTTCGCCCGCGCCCGGGGCGAAGATCCTGACACATCTCGCTTGGTTATCGGCCTCCGCACATGGTTCTGACAAAAGGACGACTTATGAAACGCCTTCTCCTGACATCACTTCTGGCCTCCGCGGCCTTAGCCGCTTGCCAGCCCGCCGCCGCGCCCGCTGAGGAAGAGCAAACGGACGGGGTTGCGGCCGAACCGGGCATCGCGATGGAGCCCTCGTCCCCAGACGAACTTGCTGAGGGTCAACCGCCCGAGGCTCCGGTTTCGGATGCGGTGACGCCAACCCCCCGACGCCCGCAAGCCGAGCCGCCGGCCCCCAGACCTTCCCCGCCGCCCGCGCCCGAGCCCACGCCGCAACCCCAGCCGGAACCTCCTCCGCCGGTGGACCATAGCGGCCACGACATGAGCCAGCCGATGCCTTCGGGCGGCTAACCGCTACCCCCGGCTGTGAGGCCAAGCCGGAGGGGGCCTTTGCAGGCCTCACACACTGTCGGAGACAGCAAATGACATTCTCAAAAATCGCGGGCCTGAGCCTGGCGCTGCTGCTCATAAGCGGCGGGGTGGCGGTGGCCCAGGAAGCGGCTTGCGCGTGTTGTGAGCGTATGTCGGGCGAGGCCGATATGGCCTGTTGTGAAAACATGACCAGCGGCGACGCAGCAAATGAAGAAGCCTGCTGCGACGATCAGGGTTCCACTGAACAATCCGGCGGGGCGGAAGCCGAGGACCCTCACACCGGACACGAAGGAATGGACTCGGGCGCTCAATAGGCCGACCGTTACGGCGACCGCGTTCCTTGAAGTTTCAGCTTCAAGGACCGCGGTCGCGCACGTCTGGCAAGAATGAGGCCCCTTCGCGCTGACGGCGCCAGTCGGCGTCCAGCGCTAGGCCCCGAACCGCCAGCAGTGCGGCTCGCCGCAGAGCGGGATCATGCAGCCTCAAGTAGCTGAAGACTAGGTCCTGAACCTGCGGGTCCTCGAAGTGCGCGTGCATATTGGCGCTGGTCTGGCGACGACGCTCAGTAACGACTTCGGACCTGCTGTGAAAATCGCGCACCGGTTGCTCCCACTTGTGGACACCAAAGCCCACCCAAGTCGAGCAGTGGCAAGGATCAGGCCAAAAGCTCTCCGGCAGCGAGGGATCGAAGAACCCGGCGCGTAAAACCAATTGACGCCTAGGAGCTCTACGTTGACGCGCTCATCCTCAATCGCCTTCCTGGTCACGCTAGCGCTGCTGTTCAGCTCGGCTACTCCCGCTCTCGGTCATGAGGAGCATGAACAGCAAGCGCGGGCCGAAGAAGCTGCGCGACAGGCTCAGGTGGCTGCAGCAGCCGGCGTAACAGCTACTGATGCGATGCCCGCTGGGATGGACCACGGGTCCATGCACCCATCGCAGGAGCCCCGGACTTTTGTGAGCCGCCTATACCGATGGCTTGGCGCTTGGCATCCAGCGATCGTTCACTTTCCCATCGCGCTTTTCATGGTCGCAGCCGGGCTGGAATTGGCGGCTCTCGCGCTACGGCGCCAGGTTTTGCGGCAAGGGACCAGAGCTTTAGTCGCGGTCGCGGCGGTGTCCGCGGTGATTGCCGCCACGATGGGCTGGTTCGCCATGGGCTTACCCTCGGGGCAGGACGACGTCACCCATGCTTGGCATCGATGGCTTGGCACGGCTGTGGCGGTCTTCGGTCTCCTAAGCTGGGGGGCCAGGGAATTTTGGGAACGCCAGCCGACGCGCCAGCGCGAGCTACTCTACGCCAGTCTGTTGGCGACCACAGTAGCTGCGATTCTCATCAACGCCTTTTTGGGGGGCGTCCTGACGCATGGCGCACAACACCTGGCCTTCTAGCGCCCCGTTTCCACGTTCGATCGACTCGTTGACGAGTCTGCGGTTCCTGCTGGCGCTGGGGGTCGTGCTCTTCCACTACCACCTGCAGTGGCGGTACGACGACATGGCGGTCACAGGACTGTTCGAGCGCGGACGACTGGGGGTCGACGCCTTCTTCATCCTGTCGGGTTTCGTCCTGACGCACGCCTATGTATCGCCCACAGCGGCCAAATCCCAAGGCTACCTTCGGTTCCTCGGGGCGCGTCTCGCCCGGATCTATCCGGCCCATTTGGCAGTGTTGCTCGTCTTCGTTCTGATGGTGGGAGGGGCCATCCTGTTAGGCGTGCCCTTTGATAGGAGTCTGTTCTCTTGGGCCGGTCTCGCTGGGGCGGTCGGATTGGTGCACGCCTGGTTTCCCACGAGCGCGGCCCACGAGTGGAACGGACCGTCCTGGTCGCTGTCCGCCGAGTGGTTCGCCTATATCGCATTTCCGATCTACGCTTGGGTGGGCCTGCGTCTGTCCCGACGGCCGCTGCTGTTGGCCACGCTAGCCGGTCTGCTCTTCATGGCCCTCGACCTATTCTACCAGCTAAGGTTCGGGACCATTCTGCCCCACGCGGAAAATCAGCTCGGGATCCTGCGGATCATTCCTGAGTTCCTGTACGGTGTCGCCCTATACCGGCTCGGCGAACGCATTACCCCGAGCGCCAGACAGGCGATGGCTTTCACCATTGGCGCGTCGGTGGTGGTCCTGTTGCTCATGCACTTCAGCCTCGATGAGCGCGCCGTGGTCGCTTGCAGCGGAGCAGTCATTCTTGGGCTGGCCTGGCTCTCAAAAACTGACGCAGCGGGCTGGACCGCGCACCCGACGCTCGTCTTTGCAGGTGAGGCGTCCTTCGCCTTGTACCTCGTCCACATCCCCGTCTTGACGATCTGGAAGAACGCCGTTGCCATCACCACTGATCGTACCAGCGACTATGCGATGGGGCCCGTGGAGCTGATCCTTCTCTTCGCTACCTCGGCGCTCGCAGCACTGGCTTTGCACTGGTTCATCGAGCGACCAGCACGAGCGGTGCTCAGGAGGAAAATGGCTAAGGGACACAACGATCCTGAACCGCCAGTTCTCCGTTCCGAGCCGCTGTAGACTTCCGCTCGTCCAGGCGCAGAGCGCAGCGGGAGACCTGGGCTCGGCCCCTGGTGGCATGAGGCTTGCGACTAAGGCCGTGTCTTGCGCCTTGAGGACGCGGCGGTCATGCGACTGAGCACATATCTGGCCCAAACCGGGACGCCTCCACCGATCCAGCGTGGAGGGTGGCTCGATGCATTGCGCTTCATCGTGGCGGCGATGATCATCATCCACCACTTCCAGCTCGCAGCTCCGGTCCCGCTGGTCGAGTTTCACCCGGTCTTTGAGCGCGGGTATCTGCTAACCAACTTCTTCATAATCGATTCTGGCTACGTCCTGACGAGATTATACGGGAAGTCCATGGCCCGTGGCCAACTGGCGCCTGGACAGTTCCTGCGGCAACGGTTCAGCCGGGTCATCCCGGCTCACTTGATCGTTTCGCTTGGGCTAGCAGCGATCGTTCTGGCGGCCACTAGCGCGGGGCTTGATCCGCGCCACCCCGAGTGGTTCGACTGGTCTCAGTACCCGGCCCAACTGTTCCTCGTCCAGTCCTACGGTGTGCCCGGCGGCTTGGGCTGGAATGCGCCGACTTGGACATTGTCTGCTCTTTTGGGATGCTACGTCGCCTTCCCGGTTTTGGCGCGCGTGTTCTCCAGGCTCGGAGGCTTTCAACTGCTACTCGTGGGCGTGGGAATCTTCACGATTGCCAACTTCTTCACATGGGCGGTGCTTGGCTATCCGGTCTACCAGATGCCGCTGGCCTTCGGCTTCCTACGAGCCCTACCTCTATTCGCCTGTGGGATTTTGCTTGGGTTTGCGAGCGAGCGGGTTTTCGTTCCACCGCGGGCTGCCGCGATTTTGGGGATCGGTGCCGCTGTTGCTTTGGCGACTCTTCAATATTTCGACCGGCACAGCGTCGCTTCGTTGGCGCTGATCTGTTCCATACTCTTTGCCGTCGGAGCCATCCCGGTGAGATCGGCGAGCCCGATAGCCAAGACGGGGGCCTTGATCGCATATTCGATGTTCCTCACGAACGAGGTCGTACGGATCACTTGGTTCGGGGTCGTGAACGTGCTCGACGCCCGCTTCTCGTTTTCCGAAGGAACCGCCTGGGCACTCTGGGCGAGCGGTGTTGGGTTCGCGTTTGCGGTGGCGGTGGTCTTCTACCGTTTCGTAGACGCTCCAACGCAGCGCTGGCTAGCTAGCAGATCGGCGATGGCTTCCATGCGCAAGATACGATCGCCTGACCCCGCTCCAGCGACGACCGCCTAGGAATCGGTCCCTCTGTCCTGCTCCCGTTTGCGAGCCGACATCCTGAGCCCCAAGCATCAGCGAGGTAGCTACTATAACAAAGAGGGTCCACTCCCCGTCATGATAATCGAGCACCGACACCTCGGTGATGCTCCGCAGCGCAATCATGACCACGACGGGGAGAGCGAGATAGGCGCCTGGGTGCTGGTAGGCGGCCACTAGCGATCGAAAAAAGATCTCTAGGAAGTAGAGGGTCCAAATGGCTAGGCCGATGTAGCCGAGCGCAAGCCAGACCTCGAGCCAGCCATTGTGGGCGTGCCCGGCTACGAAGCCGGCGTGGCTCGCTATCCATGACGCCGGTTCGTAGGGGGCGCGATGGTCCCACAGCACCCCGTAACCAAACCCTGTCCAAGGCTGCGTCTGCACCTGCCGGATCGCGGCCGTCCAAATCTCGGTTCGGCCGGTGAACGTGGCGTCTTTGCCCAGGGTTTCAAAGACAAGTCCTGGGGCAACGATCAGCACGGCCGCTATCGTGCCTACCAACAGTGTCGCGAACCACGTCACAACGACTGCGGTTGCAGGACCGCGTCTTACGAGCCAAATGCCG
>CAUJHO010000083.1 GCA_963205025.1 Pseudomonadota bacterium
AGCGTGAACAAGGTCATTCTGGTCGGCAACTTGGGGCGAGATCCCGAGATTCGGACCCTGAACTCCGGGGACCGCGTCGCCAATCTGAACGTGGCGACCTCCGAGTCCTGGCGCGACAAGGCCTCGGGCGAGCGCAAGGAAAAGACCGAATGGCACCGCGTGGTGATCTTCAACGAGAACCTGGTGAAGGTGGCCGAGAGCTACCTTCGTAAGGGATCCAAGGTCTATATCGAAGGCCAGCTGGCAACCCGGAAATACGAGCAGAACGGCGTCGAGAAATATTCGACTGAGATCGTCCTGCAGCGGTTCCGCGGTGAACTGACCATGCTGGACGGGCGCAACGAAGGTGGTGGTGCCTCCTCGGGCGACGACTACGGCGGCTATTCCGGCGGCGCGCAGCCGGCGCGCTCCAGCGGTCCGAAACAGGACTTCCCGATGGACGACGACATCCCGTTCTAGGGATGTCCGACCCTCAGGTCGGTTCGCCGGACAGGGTCGTCAGGCATTCGTCGCGCAGGGCCACGACGGGGGATTCATCGCTGATTGCGGCCAGGGCCGACTGTTTCGCCTCGATCGTCTCGGGGGGATAGGGCTGGCAGGTCGATGCCATGCCGTCGGCCCCGACGGCGGCCAGGACCGCTTCCGGTTGCGAGGTCAGGGCGTCGCCATAGGCCGAAAAGCCGCTCTCGGCGGCCTCGCCGTCCAGCACAGGCACCAGCGGGGCCACGGCGGCTATCCAGGCCAGATCGCCCCCGGATATGCCGGCCAAGGCCGTCGTCCAGCGCGCGTCGGCGGGATCGCGGAACAACTCGGCCAGCGCCGCGTCAGGGCCCATGGCGGCAATCAGGGTCGACAGGTCTTGCGGCGTGAATGCGGTCGCGTCCGCCGTCTCCGTCGTTGCGGCTTGCGTCTCGGTGGTATCGGTCGAGGCCGGATTGCACGCGGCCAGGGCGAGGGCGGCTGTGGCGATGATCGCATAGGTCTTCATGGCGGGTCCTCCTGTCTGGAGGCTACGTCGCGGAGCGGCGTTCCGCCAGTCAGGAATTCGACGGGGGCAGCGCCACCGTCGAGGCGGCGATCAGGGCGTCACGCTCGGCTGTGGTCAGGTGCCGCCAGCGGCCTTCCTGGAGGTCGTCGAGCCGGACCGGCCCGATGCGGGTGCGCTGGAGGTCGATGACCCTCAGGCCGACCAGGTCGCACATCCGGCGGATCTGGCGATTGCGGCCCTCCTTGAGGATGAATTTCAAACGCCCCTTGCCCTTGTCGAAGACGCCGGCGGGCTTCAGCGCCCGCCCGTCGAGCTCCAACCCATGGCGCAATTGCTCGACGATGGCTGCGGTCACCTCGCCGCGCACCCGGACGCGATATTCCTTGTCCAGTTCGGACAGGGGGCCGATCACCGCCTTGGCGACGACGCCGTCGCTGGACAGCAGCAACAGGCCCCGCGAGTCCTCGTCCAGCCGTCCGACCGGCGGCAGCGACAGGTCCGAGGCCGGCACTTCGCCGGGGCCGACTCGCGTGTCGGCCGTCAGCAGCCGCACCGCCGGGATCTTGCCGGGCTCCGGCTGTCCCGAGACATAGCCGACCGGCTTGTTCAGCAGGATGGAGAAGGCACTCAGCCGCGCGGTGGCCGCATCATCAAGGTCGACGCTCTGTCCCGGTACGACCTTGCGACCCGCATCCAGGACCGGCTGGCCGTCCAGCCGGACCAGGCCCTGAGCGATCAGGGCATCGGCCTCGCGCCGGGAACAGACCCCGGACTGGGCCAGAAACTTGTTGAGGCGGACGGCCGCGTCGCCCCGATAGACGCTGTGCCAGGCCATCAGACGCGCCGAAACAGCAGCATCAGATTGTTGGCCGGCATCTGCACCCTCAGCGTAAAGGCCAGGCCATGATCACGCGCCAGGGCCACCACATCCTCGCGCCGGCGCAGGCCCCAGGCCGGATCGCGCCCCGTCAGGCTTTCGTCAAAGGCCAGGTTGGAGGATGCCGTCTCAACCTCGGCCTCCAGATAGGGGCCATACAAGACCAAGAGGCCCCCCGGGCTTGTCAGGACTCGTGCGGCCAGACTCACCAACCCTTCGGTCGCGGCCCAGGGGCTGATGTGGATCATGTTGGCGCAATAGAGGGCCTGAAAGGTCTCGTCCGGCCAGGTGGCTTCGTCCGTGGCATCCAGCCGGATCGGAGGCTTCAGATTGGCCGGCCCGTCGCGACGCCAGGCCGCCGCCGAGGCCAGGGCGTTCGGATCGGGATCGCTCGGCGTCCAGTCCAGTCCGGGCAAGGCCCCCGCAAAGGCCAGTGCGTGCTCTCCGGCCCCGCAGGCGACCTCCAGCACCCGCCCGCGAGCGGGTAGATGCGCCTTCAGCACCGCAAGGATCGGCTCGGTGTTGCGGCTGCTGGACGGGGAGGACATGCGGGCGTCGGCCATGGCCCTCCTTAGCATCATTGCCGATATGTCATCCCACCTGTTCGAAAAGCGGTTAAGGTGGACTCGAGGGAGTAGCCCACAGGATGGGCCAGATGGGCAAAAAGGGGAGTGGACTATGGCGTTTTCAGCGAGTGATGCGGCCTTTGAGGGCTTTCGACTGGCACGGCGGTCGCCGCTGACCATTCTGATCTGGGCCGTGTTCTATGCCGCGATGACGGTCGCGATCCTTGCCGTCGCGGGTGGTGCCATGGGTAATTTCATAGAGCTGGCGCAGGGCCTGGAAACAGGCGGCGAGCCGACAACGGCCGAGATGACGGCTTTCATGTCGGCCTATTTCGGCTTTCTCGGCCTGATCCTGCCCATCAGCCTGATCCTGGGTTCGATAGCCTATGCAGCCGTGAACCGAGCCATCGTGCGGCCGGCCGAGAGCGCCTTCGGTTACCTGAGGCTCGGCATGGACGAACTGCGCGTGCTGGTGGTCCAGATTGCCCTGGGGCTTACCATCGGCCTGGGCTTCGGTCTGTTGGGGGGCGTGGTCTTTGGCGTCCTCGGCGCGGTGACGGGCATGGCCGGAGAGGGCATGGCCCCCTTGCTTGGCCTGCTCATGTTCGTCGCGGTCATCGCCCTTGTCTGTCTGGCCGTGTGGGTTTCGGTGCGACTGTCACTGGCCTTGCCGATCACCGTGGCCGAGCGCCGGATCGCCATTTTCGATTCCTGGAATCTGACCCGGGGTCACTTCTGGAGCCTGCTCGGCATGGCGCTGCTGGCCTTCGTGATGTGCATCGTGGTTCAGATCCTGCTGTCTATCGTGCTGATGCCGATCCTGTATTTCACGGCGAGTGGGTTCGAGAACCTGTCGTCGCTTGAGACCATGTCCCCTGTGGAAATCATGACGGCCATGGCTCCGGTGGCGATAGCGATCCTGGTGTTTTCGGCCATCGTCTCGGCGCTTCAGGCAGCGATCATCTATGCGCCGTTCGCTTCGGCCTATCTCGGCCTGAGCGGTCGCAATGCCGGTGGAGCCGCCCCCGAAACGGGGCCGTCCGAGCCGGTCGAATCGTCGACGCCGGAACTCTAGGCCGACTTCTTCCTCGACCGGGCGCGCGCGGCGTGCCGGTCGAGGATCTCTTTCAGATAGCGACCGGTCCAGCTGTTGGGGTCGGCCGCGATCTGTTCGGGCGTGCCGGTGGCCACGATCTCGCCGCCGCCGTCGCCGCCCTCCGGCCCGAAGTCCAGCACCCAGTCGGCGGTCTTGACCACATCCAGATTGTGCTCGATCACGATCATGGTGTTGCCGGCCTCGACCAGCTGATGCAGCACTTCCAGCAGCTTCCTGACATCGTCGAAGTGCAGGCCGGTGGTCGGCTCATCGAGGATATAGAGCGTCCGTCCGGTCGCCCGCCTCGACAGCTCCTTGGCCAGCTTGACCCGCTGGGCCTCGCCGCCTGACAGGGTCGTCGCCTGCTGGCCGACCTTGACGTAGCCCAGGCCGACCCGTTCCAGCGTCGCCATCTTGTCGCGGATCGACGGCACGGCCTTGAAGAAGCTGGCGGCCTCCTCGACCGTCATGTCCAGAACATCGGCGATCGACTTGCCCTTGAACAGGATTTCCAGAGTTTCGCGATTGTACCGGCGGCCCTTGCAGACGTCGCAGGTCACATAGACGTCCGGCAGGAAGTGCATCTCGATCTTGATCAGGCCGTCGCCGGCGCAGGCCTCGCAGCGCCCGCCCTTGACATTGAAGCTGAACCGGCCGGGGCCAAAGCCGCGCGCCTTGGCCTCCGGCAGGCCGGCGAACCAGTCGCGGATCGGCCCGAAGGCCCCGGTATAGGTCGCCGGGTTCGAGCGCGGCGTGCGCCCGATCGGTGACTGGTCGATATCGATGACCTTGTCGAACTGCTCCAGCCCCTCGATGCGGTCAAAGGGGGCCGGGGCGTCCGAGGCATTGTTCAGACGCCGGGCCGCGGCCTTGTAGAGGGTCTCGATGGTGAAGGTCGACTTGCCGCCGCCCGACACCCCGGTGACACAGGTGAACAGGCCGACCGGGATCTCGCCGGTGACGTCCTTCAGATTGTTGCCGGTCGCGCCGATGACCTTCAGCACCTTCTTCGGGTTGCGCCGCCGACGACCTTCCGGCGGCAGCTCGATTTCACGGACACCCGACAGATACTGGCCGGTCAGGCTCTTGGAATTGGCCATCACCTCGGCCGGCTTGCCCTGGGCGCAGATCTCGCCGCCGTGGACGCCGGCGGCCGGGCCCATGTCGATGACATGGTCGGCTGTCAGGATCGCCTCTTCGTCGTGCTCGACCACCAGCACCGAATTGCCGAGATCGCGAAGACCCCTCAGGCTTTCCAGCAGGCGCGAGTTGTCGCGCTGGTGCAGGCCGATGGACGGCTCGTCCAGCACATAGAGCACGCCAGTCAGGCCCGATCCGATCTGGCTGGCCAGGCGGATACGCTGGCTCTCGCCGCCCGAAAGGGTGCCCGACGCCCGGCCCAGGCTGAGGTAATCCAGGCCAACATTGTTCAAGAACCCCAGTCGGTCGTTGATCTCTTTCAGGATCCGCCGCGCGATCTCCAACTGCTTTTCAGTCAGTTGGCCGTCCAGCCCCGAAAACCACGCATAGGCCTGTTTGATCGAGAACAGGCTGGCGTCGCCGATGTCCAGGCCGGCGATCTTGACCGCCAGGGCCTCGGGCCTCAGCCGTTTGCCGCCGCACGCCTCGCACGGCGTTTCGGACTGATAGCGGCCCATTTCTTCGCGCACCCAGGCACTGTCGGTCTCGCGCCAGCGTCGCTCCAGGTTGGGCATGACGCCCTCAAAGGCCTTGGACACCTCATATTTGCGGGCGTTGTCGTCATAGACGAACTTGATCTTCTCGCCACCGGAGCCATGCAGGATGACGTCGCGGGCCTGTTCGGGCAGGTCGCGCCACGGCTTGTCCATCGAAAACCCATAGTGCTGGGACAACGCCTGCAGGGTCTGGGTGTAGAGGGGCGAGGGGCCGCGCGACCACGGCGCAATGGCCCCCTTGTGCAGGGTCTTGTCGCGGTCGGGCACGATCAGGTCGGCGTCAAACGTCAGCTTCTGGCCCAGGCCGTCACAGACCGGACAGGCCCCGGCCGGATTGTTGAAGCTGAACAGGCGCGGCTCGATCTCGGCGATGGTGAAGCCCGATACCGGACAGGCGAACCGCTCCGAAAACAGCAGGCGGCGCGGCTGTTCTTCATTCAGGGGCTTGTCGGCCCATTCGGCGACCGCCAGCCCGTCCGCCAGGCTCAGGGCGGTCTGCAGACTGTCGGCATAGCGGCTGTCCTGGCCCGAGCGGGTGACCAGCCGGTCCACGACGATGTCGATGTCGTGCTTGAATTTCTTGTCGAGCGCCGGCGCGTCCTCAATGGCGTAGAATTCGCCGTTGATCTTCAGCCGCTGAAAGCCTGACCGCTGCCACTCGGTGATCTCCTTCTTGTACTCGCCCTTGCGGTCGCGCACGACCGGAGCCAGCAGCAGAATACGCTCGCCGTCGGGCAGGGCGGTCAGTTTGTCGACCATCTGGCTGACGGTCTGGCTTTCGATGGGCAGGCCGGTCGCCGGCGAATAGGGCACCCCGACCCGCGCCCACAGCAGACGCATGTAGTCGTGGATCTCTGTCACCGTGCCGACGGTCGAGCGCGGGTTGCGGCTGGTCGTCTTCTGTTCAATCGAGATGGCGGGGCTCAGGCCCTCGATCAGATCGACGTCGGGCTTGCCCATCAGCTCCAGGAACTGGCGCGCATAGGCCGACAGGCTCTCGACATAGCGGCGCTGGCCCTCGGCATAGATGGTGTCGAACGCCAGGCTCGACTTGCCCGAGCCCGACAGGCCGGTGATGACCACCAGCTCGCCGCGCGGGATGTCGACATCGACGCCCTTGAGATTGTGCTCGCGCGCGCCCTTGACGCGGATGAAGGCCTGTTGGTCGGTCATGGAATCTTGCAGCCCGGGCCGGGGAAGAGCCCCCGGCGGAACGACCATATGTAGGCATCAAACGTCGCGATTCAGCAAGAACATTTAGGGAACCTGCAAATCTTGACTACCTTGGCGCACCAAGGAGGAACCCAACCATGCGCCTCATGTCCATCCTTGCCATTGCGGCGGCTCTCGCCGTGGCCGGCTGCCAGTACTCCGCCCGGGTCACTGGCTCCAACGACGAGCTGAACCAGCAGGCCGACACCATCTATGAGGAACTGCTGGCCGGCGACGATGCCGCCATCGTGGCGCGCATGTCCTCCGAGAACGATCCGCAACGGGTCGCCCAGCAGCTGCCGATGCTGCGCGACATGGTCGGCCATGACAGTGCGCCGGACCCCATCGTCCTGTCGACGACCCAGGCCACCGACAATTCCGGGCGGACCTATACGGTCGAGCAATCCTATTCGCACCCGGACCGGATCGTGGTGGCGCGCAACGAGTTCATCCGCGAGAACGACGTCTGGCGGTTGCGGGGCTTTCACCTGAATGTCGAAATGACCGGATCGGGCATGGGGCCGGGATCCGAGGTTCAGCAGGAACCGGCGACCTAGGCCCAGTCGCTGACGGCCCCGGTTCGGCGAGCCGGGCCGCCGATTTCGGGAATGACAGTCACCGGCTCGGGCGCGGCCCTGGCGAACAGCCAGCCCTGGCCCAGATCGACTCCGAGCCCGGCCAGGGCGTCGGCAATGGGCTGGGTCTCGATCTGTTCGGCCACGACCTTGACCGACAGGGTGCGGCATAGTTCCACCAGGTGCGTCAGCATCGTCCGGGTGCGCGAGTCCTCGACCGAGCGGGTCAGCTGGCCGTCCAGCTTGACCACATCGACCGGCAGACGCCGGAGATATTCGTACGATGCCGAGCCGGCACCGAAATCATCGATACAGAGCTTGATCCCGGCCTGACGCAGGCGCTGGAGCCGGGCACCGACCGCATCAAAGTCCTCCAGAGCCGCCGTCTCTGTGACCTCGACCATGAGGCGCTTGCGATCATCGGGCTTGAGCGCCGTGCGCCTGAGCAATGTATCGACATAGGCGTCGTCGGTCAGAGAGGCCCCCGAGACGTTGATCGCCAGCTTGACCAGACCGGCACCCGGCTTCTGCAGGGTACGCAGGGCCTTTTCCATCACCGCCAGGTCGAAGGCGCGGATCAGGTCCAGTTCCTCGGCCATGCGGATGACCCAGGCGGTATCGTTCGACGCAAAGCGCGACAGGACCTCGTGGTGGTGGACCGCGCGGGTCTTCAGGTCGACGATCGGCTGGTAGTGCAGGTCGAAGGCACGGTCGCGGACCATGTTGCCGAACTGCTCAGCCTCTTTCAGCGTTCGCGCCAACTGATCGGAGAAGGTGTTGCCGGTGCTCTCCAGCCCCTTTTCGATACAGGTCGACAGGGCAAAGCGCAGGGCGCGCATCATCGGCGGCGGGGCCACCGAGGCGTCCAGCGCCTCCTCGGTCACCTGCGGGGTGACAGGCAGGTTGCCGGCGGTGCAGGCGGCCGTCACCAGCTCGATCAGCGAGCGATCATCGGCGTCGGCACGCAGGACGGCGAACCTATCGTTGGTGAGGCGGGCGGCGGTCTGGCCATCGACGGCGGCTTCGCGAAGGGCCGCCTCGACCGACTGGCGCGCGGCCTCGGTTCCTGCCCCCGCGAGGCCGGCCAGTTCCACGAAGGCGACGGAAGCGGGTTCGCCCAGATCCGAAAGCACCGAACGGGTCGAGGCGAGGAAGGCATCCGCCGTCAGCAGTTCGGGTGTGTTGGCGGGGGCCTCGAAGGCCGCACTTTCCCAACTGATGCCGAGCGAGACGGACGGCCCTATGTCCGGGGCCTGGAATCCGCGCACCAAAGCCTGACGCAGGCAACCGGCCCCGCAGGGGACCAGGACCTCGATGGGGCCGAGACGCTGGCCCGGTCGAAGATCATTCAGGGCTCGCCGGACGCTCCAGGCCCCGCGCCGCCCCAGGAGGGCATCCAGGGGCTTGCCGACCTGCAGCCTTGGATCATCACCGGGCGCGGCCGCCGCTCCGGCGGCAAAGGCGATCCGGCGCTGACCATCCAGCTCGACCAGAAGGTCGGAGGCTGCGAAGGCGAAACTGATGAATCGCGAAGCCTTACTCATGATTGCGGTCTACCCGCATCGGATGAAGAAATCGTCGCCGGGCGAGATTGACGGAAAGGGTTGCCAAAATCTGAACGTGACCCCATTCTTCAATCTGAGCACTGAGTGATGGAGGCTCGACGATCATGATCAGCATTCTGGAAATCGGTTTCGCCCTTTCCCTGCCGCTGCTTCTGCTCGTCTATGCCCTTACCCAACCCCGAGCGCAGCCCATCCGGGTCCGCGCTCGCGACACTCAGCGGCGTCGCCGCTAGGACCCCTGACGGGTCACCCCTGTTTGAAAATCTGACGCTCGCCCTCGGGCGAGAGCGGACAGGCATTGTCGGCCGCAATGGGGCCGGCAAGACGACCCTGCTGCGCCTGATCGCGGGACTGGATCAACCGAGCGAAGGCGATGTCACGATCGCCGGCGGCATCGGCTGGCTGTCCCAGCGCGGTGATCCAGGGCCGGGTGAAACCGTGGCCGATACCCTGGCCGTCGCCTCTGGCCTGGCCCGGCTGGAGCGGATCGTTGCCGGCGATGGCGGGGCCGACGATCTGGCCGAGGCCGACTGGACGCTGGAAGACCGCATCGCCGAAGCCCTGGCCGACGTCGGCCTGACAGGGCTGAACCTGGAGCGCGCCACGGCGAGCCTCAGTGGCGGTGAACAGACCCGCCTGCGACTGGCCGCCCTGCTTCTGAAGGCGCCGGACCTGCTGATCCTGGATGAGCCGAGCAATCATCTGGACGCTGAGGGCCGGGCCGCCATCGCTGCGCTACTGGGTCGGTGGAAGGGCGGTGCGGTGGTGGTCAGCCACGACCGGGCCTTGCTGCGCCAGATGGACCGGATCGTCGAACTGTCCGACCTGGGCGTTCAGGTGACCGGCGGAAACTACGATCTCTACGCCGAGCGAAAGGCCGCGCAGCGCGCCGCCGCCGAGCGAGAGCTGGAGACGGCGCAGCGCGGTGTGAACGCCGCCCGCCGCGAGGGCCGGCGCGTGCTGGAGCGCAAGGCCCGGCGCGACAAGGCCGGGCGCGCCTTTGCGGCACGGGGCTCCGAGCCGAAAATCCTGCTCGGCGCACGGGCCGAGCGGGCCGAACTCACCGGCGCCCGCGACCGCCACATCGCCGAGCGCCGCACCGCCGAGGCCGAAACCGCCCTGGTTGCTGCGCGCGAACGCGTTGAACAGACCCGCGCGCTCGACATGGCGATGCCGACCACGGGCCTGCCGGCCGGCCGCACTGTGCTGATGCTGGATCAGGTTTCGGTGGCGGTCCTGGGTCAGACGATCCTGGGTCCGATCTCGCTCAGGCTGCGCGGACCCGAGCGCGTCGCCGTGACCGGTCCCAACGGAGCGGGCAAGTCGACCCTGCTGCGGCTGGTCGCCGGCGATCTTGAGCCAACGACGGGCCGTATCGAGCGCGCAGGCCCGGCGGCCCTGCTCGATCAGGAGGCCGCCATCCTCCAACCGGACGAGACGCTGATCGACGCCTTCCGCCGGCTCAATCCCGAGGCCGACCTCAACGCGGCCCAGGCGGCCCTGGCCCGGTTCCTGTTCCGCAACGCGGCGGCCCGGCGGGTGGTTGGAACCTTATCCGGCGGCGAGCGCCTGCGCGGGGCGCTGGCCTGTGTCCTGGGCGGCGCGACGCCGCCTCAGATGTTGTTGCTGGATGAGCCGACCAACCATCTGGATCTGGAGTCCGTCATGGCGGTCGAAACGGCGCTGGCCGCCTACGACGGGGCGCTGGTCGTGGTCAGCCACGATTCCGATTTCCTGGGCGCGGTCGGCGCCGCCCGCCGGATAGAGCTCAGGCCTTGCGGTTCAGGGTGACGGCGCGGGCGTCGCCGGACTGGGCCTGGCCGGCTGAGCCATAGCCGCCCGGCGAGCGGACCTCGGCCACCTCGGCGGCGATGGCGCGCACGATGCCTTCCGAAACGGTGCGCGCGGCCTCAACAGCGCGGGCGTGGCGGGCCAGGACGGCCTCGAACGCCTCGGTCGCCTGCATCAGGGCCATGCGCTGCTTCAGATCGGCGGCTTCGATCAGCGACCGGTCCGCCTTCACCCGCGCTGATTCATGACGATACAGATTGGCCAGCTTCTGGGTCTCTTCCAGGCCCGGCAGCACATCCTGGGGACGGCGATTCTCGAACGCCCGAGTTTCCTGGGCGAGGCGCTCGGTCAGGCGTTCGGTCAGGGCGATCAGTTGGGAGACGCGGTCCTCGGCGTCGTCGGCAAACAGGGCCATCAGGCGGACTCTTCGGTAGCAGGGGGGGCGACAGGAACGGTTTGCAGGCTCAGCAGCTCGCGCTGGACCTGATCGGCCAGGCCGATGCCGCCGCCGCCGGCGATCTGGCGGGCCATGGCGTCGATGAGAAAGCCGCGCCAGGTGCTCTCGGCGTGACCGCCGCCGAACGGTCCATTGGTTTCCAGACCGGCGAACATCGGCTGCAGCATCTGGGCCAGGAAAGTAGCTTCGAACTCCTCGGCGGTACGACGCACCTGTTCACGCGATCCGCCGCCGGGCAGGACCGTCGCGACCGGACGGGTGAGGGCGGGCGGGGCAACCAGATCGCTCATCACATCACCTCGATGTCGGCCTGAAGCGCCCCGGCGGCGCGAATGGCCTGCAGGATCGAGATCATGTCGCGCGGGCTGACCCCCAGGGCGTTCAGGCCGTTGACCAGATCGGACAGGGAGGCGCTGCCGGCGACGATGCGGATCTCGCGTCCGCGCTCCTCGTCGATCGTCACCTGGCTGTCGGGCAGGACGA
>CAUJHO010000084.1 GCA_963205025.1 Pseudomonadota bacterium
TTCCGCCGCCCAGCTGACGGCCACGGTCAGGTCCCGAAGACCGAAAAGGCCCCGGTGCGATCCGGGGCCTTGGTTGGTTGCGGACCCTGGGTTGCGAGGGAACGGTCGTGATAATCTTTCCGCTCATCCCCGCGAAAGCGGGGACCCAGTCCTGTCCAGCGGCGCGACGATGTCTCGGGCCGAGAGGGTGGAAAATCCTGACACTCCCATCCTCCAAAACACTGGATCCTCATTTTCATGGGGATGAGCGGCTGAAGCGGTGGGTGTTCGTGGGAACGTGCGGCGATGTAGGAAGCCCTATCCCCTGCCCGCCGCCCACGCCTCGACCCGCTCCTGCAGCACGCCCAGCGGCACGGCCCCGACGCCCAGCACCACCTCGTGGAAATCGCGGATGTCGAAGCCGTCGCCCAGGGTGGCGCGGGCCTGGTCGCGCAGAGCCAGGATCTTGATCATGCCGACCTTGTAGCTGGTCGCCTGGCCGGGCGAGCAGATGTAGCGGTCGATCTCGCGGTCGATGGTCAGGGGGGCGACCATGGAGTTCTCGGTGAAGTACTGAACCGCCTGTTCGCGCGTCCAGCGGCGGGTATGGATGCCGGTGTCCACGACCATGCGGATGGCGCGCCAGATCTCCATCGTCAGGCGGCCGAAGTCCGAATAGGGGTCCTGATAGAAGCCCATCTCCTTGGCGAGCTTCTCGGCATAGAGGCCCCAGCCTTCGGCATAGGCACCGTAGAAGCCGTATTTGCGGAACATCGGCAGGCCGCCCTGTTCCATGGCCCGCGCGATCTGGAAATGGTGGCCCGGCGCGCCCTCATGATAGGCGATGCCCTCGACCGAGGGTTTGGACACCTGGGTCATGTCGGCCAGGTTGACGTAATAGATGCCGGGGCGCGAGCCGTCCTGGGACGGCTGATTATAGAAGGCGGTGGAGGCGGTCTGTTCCCGCCAGGCCTCCACCGCGCGGACCTCGAGGGCTGCCTGCGGCAGGGTGTGGAACCACCGGGGCGCGATGTCCATGGCCTGGGCGATGTAGCGGCGGCTGTCGGTCAGGAAGGCTTCCTTGCCCTCTGGCGTGTTCGGATACTGGAACTGGGGGTCGGTACGCAGGTGCTGGAAAAACGCCTGGAGGTCGCCGTCGAAGCCGACCTGGGTCTTGATCGCCTCCATCTCGCCGCGCAGGCGGGCAACCTCAGCCAGGCCGGTTTCGTGGATCCAGTCGGCGGTGTCGTCCGTCGAGTTGTAGAAGCCCAGCATGGCCTCGTAATAGGCGGCCCCGTCCGCCAGCGCCCAGACGCCGTCGTTGCGATCCTTGCCCTGGCCGACCTCGGCGATGGCGGCCAGAAAGACCTCATAGCCGGCCTTGAACGGGCCGGTCAGGGCGGCGCGGGCATCGCCGATGATCTCGACCTTTTCGCCCTCGGGGATGTCGAGCGCATTCACCTTGGTCTGGATGTCCGACCACAGGGGCGACGGCTCTGCATCGTCGAACGGCGCGCCGGAGATGATGCTGCGACCCGTCGTCAGATTGGGCGCATAGGTCAGGGCCGGCGGGGCAAATCCCGCCTCGGCCCGGGCGCGGAAATCGGTGGCGACCTCGGTCATCACCCGCTCGGCGGCGGTCAGGCGCGAGATATAGGCGCGGGCGTCCTCGACCGTATCGACGCGGTGCTGGTTCATCAGCATGACCGGCAGGCCGCTCATGACGCTGCCGCCTTTGGTGATCAGGTACTGGTGGTGGCGATACTGGAACAGCTGCTGCTGCTGGGCCAGGCCATCGGTCAGGAGGCGTAGCGACAGACGCCCCTGTTCGGACAGGTCAGCGTCGGAGAAGCGTGCCAGGATGTCGGCGGTCTGGCGTTCGGCCAAGGCGAGCTGATCGGCGGCACCCTGGGGCGTATAGTCGTCCAGCTCGCCATAGCGTTCCTTCAGGCCCAGCCCGGTCAGGGTTTCGGGCGAGGTGCGGGCCGCCTCCATAAAGGCGGCGTCCAGTGCCTCCAGCAGGGCCGCGTCCGCGCCGGACACAGGCGATCCGGCCCGTAGGGCAGAGCGCGCCACCGCCGCCGGCGCGGCGGCCGAGGCCATCAGGCCGATGAGGACGGATCGACGATCAAACATGGGGGTTCCCTCAACCAGACAGACGCCGACCCTAGCTCAGGCCGGGCGGGATGCCTCATTACGGTTTGCTCACGGATGACAGGAGGTGAGGCGGGCGCATCGCCCCGCTAGATCAGGCCCAGCTCCTGGCGGATCTTGCGGGTCAGTTTCGCCGAGATCAGGCCGTGGGCAATCTTCAGATGGTCGGCCAGGTCGTCGTCAGGCCAGGCGTCGAGGTCTTCCAGATTCACCCATTTCGACCGCGCCAGATAGGGGGCCGGCCGCGCCCGACCGCTCTCGGTCAGGACCTCATAGGCGATGTCCGAGACCTTGAAACTGAGCCCGCCCATGGAGCCGATGATGGCGAACATCTTGCCGCCGACCCTGTAGGCGTCGTGGTCCGGATCCCACGGGTGATCCAGGGTCACGCCCGGCAGGGCCAGACAGACCGACCGTACCCCCTCGCGGTCCATGGCTCAGGCCTCCACGCCGACGCCGGCGGGACAGTCGATGCCGGTGCCGCGAATGCCGCAATAGCCGTCGGGGTTCTTGGCCAGATAGCCCTGGTGATAGCCTTCGGCGAAATAGTAGGGCGGGCGCGGCGCGATCTCGGTGGTGATCCGGCCCAGGCCCTGGGCCGCAAGCGCCGTCTGATAGGCGTCGCGGCTGGCCTCGGCGGCGGCTCGCTGGGTCTCATCGGCGAAATAGATGGCTGAGCGATATTGCGTGCCGACGTCATTGCCCTGGCGCATGCCTTGCGTCGGGTCATGGTTTTCCCAGAACACCTTGAGCAGGTCGGCATAGGAAATCCGGGTCGGGTCAAAGACCACCTCGACCACCTCGGCGTGGCCGGTCTCTCCCGAACAGACTTCGCGATAGGTCGGATTGGGCGTGGTGCCGCCGGCATAGCCGGCCGAGGTGACCCAGACGCCGGGCAGCTTCCAGAACACCCGCTCCACGCCCCAGAAACAGCCCATGCCGAAGACGGCGCTCTCGAAGCCGTCGGGATGTGGACCCTTCAGGGCACGGCCCAGCACGATGTGGGTGTCGTCGGTGGCGATGGGGTCGGGGCGGCCGGTCGGGGCGGTCATGGGCAAACTCCTTGTGACCGCCAATATGGGGCGTCGGATGCCGCTTGCCGAGAGGGGCTGGAATACGGCCTGAGCGGCTTGCCCCGGACGCCGGCCTGAGCTAGACGCCCCTCTCGCTCGTCGGTGCCGCCCATCAGGCACCCAACTGGTGACCGGACAGGTGGCGGAGTGGTCGATCGCGCACGCTTGGAAAGCGTGTGTAGGTGAAAGCCTACCGAGGGTTCGAATCCCTCTCTGTCCGCCATCCCGATGCCGGCCATCGAACCCTCAAGACGCAAGGATCGCGCGGCCAAAGCCGCGCGTGGGGGTTCGAATCCCTCTTTCGTCCGCCATCCCGATGCCGGCCATCGAACCCTCAAGACGCAAGGATCGCGCGGCCAAAGCCGCGCGTGGGGGTTCGAATC
>CAUJHO010000085.1 GCA_963205025.1 Pseudomonadota bacterium
CGCCGCCGTTTTCCAGCGCGGCGACGCCGTCTGGGTGGTCTTTGACGGATCGGCCCGACTGGATCTCGACCAGACGCCCGCCGATCTGGGCCCGGCCCGGTCCATTCGCTGGGTCCGGGGCGAGACCTTCACCGCAGTCCGCATCGAGGCCCCGACCGCCGCCGAACCCTCGGCGCGCGCAGAGGGCGGGCGCTGGATCATCAATCTCGGGGGTCCGGTCGAGGCCCCCGAGTCCGAAATCACCCTGAGCCGCGACGACGAGGTCGGCCCGACGGCCATGGCCGCCGCCGTCGCCGGTGCCACGCGCGTGCTCTGGATCCAGGACCCGACCGTCGGCGACCGCATCGGCGTGGTCACGGCCATGGGCCCGACCAAGGGATTCACCGGCCAGCGCCGGCTGGTGGACCTGACCCTGATCCCGACGGTCCAGGGCCTGGCCCTGACGCCCGCCGTGGATGATCTCAGCGTCACCATCGCCGGCGATCTCGTCCGCATCAGCCGCCCGGCCGGACTGCGGCTGTCGGACCCGACCGACAGTCTCGAGGTGGCCGAGGCCCGCCCAGGTCCACAGGCCGCCCCCCTGCCCGCCCTGATCCTGTCCGAATGGGCCGACGTCGGCGAGACGGGGTTCGGAGCCCGCTATCGGACGCTTCAGGCCCAGGCCGCCGAGGAAGGGGCCGAGGGCGACGGTGCCCCCGTCGAGGCGCGCCTGGCCCTGGCCCGGTTCCTGGTCGGATCCGGGCTGAACTACGAGGCCATCGGGGTGCTCAACGCCCTGGTCCAGGACAATGCCGCCATGGCCGGCGTACCCGAGGTGCGGGGTCTGCGCGGGGCGGCCCGCGCTGCGATCGGTCGCCTGACCGAAGCGCAAGTCGACTTTGCCTCGGGCATCCTGAGTGACGACGCCTCTGCCGCCATCTGGCGCGGCTACATCGCCGCCCGCCAGGGACAGTGGGAGGTGGCACGCGCCGCCTTCGCCGAAGGCCGTTCGGCAGTGGACCTCTTCCCGCCGGAATGGCGCGCCCGCTTCGCCGTCGCCCATGCCGAGGCGGCGCTGAACATGGACGACCAGGCCGGGGCCGCGGCCCTGATCAACTATGCGCTGAGCCAAGGAACCGGCGCGCGCGAGCAACTGGCGATCCGGCTGGTGCAGGCGCGCCTGTTCGAAGCCCAGGGCGATACCGGGCGTGCCCAGCGGGTTTTCCTGGCGGTCGCCGGAGCGCCGTTCGAGGAGCTGTCGGTCCCCGCCAGCCTGAACGCCACGCGGCTGGAGCTCGCCGCTGGCTCCCTGACACCGGCCCAGGCCCTGCAACGGATGGAGCCGTTGCGCTGGCGCTGGCGCGGCGACGCGACCGAACTGGAGGTCATCCGCACCCTGGCCGGCGTCTATCTGGATCAGGGCCTGTATCGTGAGGCGCTGGAGGTTCTGCGCGGGGCCGGCAACCGCCTGCCGAACCTGCCCCAGTCAGCCGAGTTGCAGGCGGACCTGGCACAGGCCTTCAGGGCCCTGTTCCTGGAGGGGGCCGCCGACGGCCTGCAGCCGATCCAGGCCGTCGCCCTGTTCGAGGACTTCCGCGACCTGACCCCGCCGGGGGCCGAGGGCGACGAAATGGTCCGTCGGCTGTCGCGCCGGCTGCTGGATCTGGACCTGCTGGACCGGGCCGCCGCCCTGCTGGAATATCAGGTCGAGCACCGGCTCGACGGTGTCGCCGCCGCCTCGGTCGCGACCGACGCCGCTTCGATCCGCCTGATGAACCGGGAGCCGCAGAAGGCCCTGGAGGACATCTGGGGGTCACGCACCACCATCCTGCCGACGGCCCTGCAGGCCGAGCGCCGGGCCCTGGAGGCCCGGGCCCTGATGATGCTGGGTCGCTACGACCACGCGCTGGAGGTGCTGGGCACCGACAGCTCGCCCGAGGCCAGTGTCGTGCGGGCCGACATCTTCTGGCGTCAGCAACGCTGGGGCGATGCGGCCCGGCTCTATGAATCGAGCCTGGGCGAGCGTTGGCAGACCGCCGACACGCGCCTGTCGGCCGATGAGGAAACCCGCGTCATCCGCACCGGCATCGGCTTTTCTCTGGCCGGCGATCCCACCGGCCTGACGCGAATCGCGGACCGCTATCAGCCCTTCCTGAATCAGGCCCGCAATCAGGCCGCGATGCGGCTGGCCCTGGCGGGGCCGGGCAATCTGGCCAACATCCGCGACATCCAGCGGCTGACCCAGAGCGTCGACACCTTCGCCGGCTGGGTTTCCCAGGCGCGGGCCTCGTTCCGCGCCCAGATCGACGGAGCCGACGCAGGTGCCTGATCCGGCTGGCAAAACCGGGTTCCCCAGCCTATTCTGACGGCATGAGCGCCAAGGACATTGCCACCGGCCAGGAAGCCCAACTCCACTACGGTCAGGGCGAATTCGTCGTGCTGCGACCCGGGCGCTTCGTCGTCTGTGCCCAGACCGGCCAGCGCATCCCCATCGACACCCTGCGCTACTGGTCGCACGAACGCCAGGAAGCCTATGCCGGGGCCCAGGAAGCCCTTCGCGCCCTGGCGGGAGGCCGCAGGTGAACCGTCGCGGCTTCGCCGGGGGTCTGGTGGTCGCCGGACTGGCCGGGGTGGCGCGGGCGCAGGTGCCGACGGCGCGGCTGCAACTGACCGGACGCTTCATCCAGGGTGGCTATATTCTGGGACGCGCGCCGCCCGCAGCCTTGATCTTCGTGGATGGCGAGGCCCTGACGGCCGCAGGGGCCGGCGGCCGGTTCTTTGTCGGCCTGGACCGCGATTGCGATCTGTCGACCCGTATCGAGGCGCGCCAGGGGGATTGGTACGCCGGCCAGGATGTGGAGATCGAACGGGGCGACTTTCCCAGCCAGACCATCAATGGCCTGCCACCGACGACCGTCGACCCGACCGACCCGGCGGTGATGGCCCGCATTCGCCGTGAGGGCGGCCTGAAGGCCGAGGCCTATGCCAGCCGCACCGCGACCGAGGATTTCGCCGAAGGCTTCGACTGGCCGCTGGCGCAGTTCCGAATCTCCAGCCGCTGGGGGTCGCAGCGGGTCCTGAACGGAACTCCGGCACGGCCGCACTACGGCATCGACATGGCGGCTCCGGCCGGGACCGAGATCCGGGCCCCGGCGGCCGGACTGGTCGCCCTGGCCCATCCCGACATGCACTATGAGGGCGGGATCACCTTCCTGGATCACGGTCAGGGGCTGATTACCGTCTATCTGCACCAGTCGCGGCTGCTGGTCGAAACCGGCCAGCGTGTCGCCCGAGGCCAGGTCATCGGTCGGGTCGGATCCAGCGGTCGGGCGACGGGCCCGCATCTGTGCTGGCGGGCGCGTTGGCGCAACCGGAATTTCGATCCCTCGACCCTGGTGGGTTCCGTCACAATCTGATTGGCGATTATCCAACTTCTGGCAAGGAGTTGGTCACGAATTACGATTATGTCTGGTCAGAATCAAATCGTGGTTAATGCTCCAATCCGGGAATTTGCTTGTCAGCCTTCGGTGCCCTTCAAATCCTGCTGGCGGACGACAACCAGCACATGCGGGCGATTACCGCGACGATCCTCAATTCGGCCGGCTTTCGTCGCATTCGCGAAGTCCGCGACGGGGCCGAGGCCATGGAGGCGCTGCGCGACTGGCCGGCGGACCTGGCCATCGTCGATTTCAACATGGCACCGCTCGACGGCGTGGAGTTCACCCGTCTGATCCGCAACTCGACCGACAGCCCCAACGTCTATCTGCCGGTGATCATGATGACCGGCCATTCGGAAAAGAGCCGGGTCGTGGAGGCACGCGACGCCGGGGTCACGGAATTCATCGTCAAGCCGGTCACGGCCAAGGCCGTGCTCGATCGCATCCATGCCGTGATCTACAAGCCGCGACCGTTCGTGAAGTCCGAAAGCTATTTCGGCCCCTGCCGCCGCCGCCTCACCAACAAGGCCTATACCGGACCCTGGCGGCGCGACACAGACGACAAGTCGGCGGAAACCAGCGCGGCCTGAGGGACCGTCGGGTCACCAGGCAATGGTGATGCCCCCATCCACCACCAGGGTCTGACCGGTCATGTAGCTGGAGGCCGGTGACGCCAGATAGACGGCAGCCCCTGCAATCTCGTCCGGCTGGCCGATGCGCTTGAGCGGGGCCGGTTCGGTGACCTGTTTCAAGAGCTCGGGATTCTCCCAGAGGTATCGGGCGAAGTCGGTCTGGACCAGGCCCGGCGCGATGCAGTTCACCCGCACGTTCGACGGGCCCCATTCGACCGCCAGGTTGCGGGCCAGCTGCATGTCGGCCGCCTTGGAGATGTTGTAGGCCCCGATCAGGGCATTGCCCCTCAGCCCCCCGATCGACGAGACGATGATGATCGAGCCGTCCTTTCGCGCCAGCATCTGGGGCGCGACCATCTGGATCAGCCAGTGGTTGGAAATGACGTTGTTCTGAAGGATCTTTTCGAACTGGTCGTCCGAGATCCCGGCCATCGGCCCGGCATAGGGATTGGTCGCGGCATTGCAGACCACGATGTCGATCCGGCCGAAAGCGGCATTGGTTTCGTCCACCAGCCGCTGCAGATCGTCTTTCGAGGCAATGGAGGCCGGCACCGCAATGGCGCGGCCCTCGCCGTAGCGGGCATTGATGTCGGCGGCGACCTCGTCGCACGGGCCGGCCTTGCGCGAGGAGATGACCACCCGGGCCCCGTGTTCGGCCAGACGCTCGGCGATGGCCCGGCCGATGCCGCGCGACGAACCGGTGATGATCGCCGTCTTTTCGGTCAGATCGAACAACTGCATGGCGATACCTCCAGCCCAGAATTCAACGTCTAGCCGATGGCGGCGAAACACTCGATAATCAACCGATTCCTTCGGGGCAGACTGTATGTCGAAGCTGACCACGACGTTCCTGATCGCGGCCTGGACCTGCCTGGCCCTGACCATCGCCACCCTGTTCTGGCGCAGCGGCATGGGTGTGGGAACGGCCATGGCCGCCCTGTTCGGGGCGCTGGGCCTGGGGGCCGGTGTCCACGCCATGATCTCCGGGGCCCTGGCGCGGGCCGAGACCCATCGCCAGATCGCCGCCGTACGCGAAGCGCACCGCCTTCTGGCGGACGCCCTGGAAAGCACCCAGGACGCGCTGGGCGACCTGGCCCAGGCCGTGCAGGCCGGCGGCACCTCGGAACAGACCGAGACCCTGACCGGTGAGGTGCGGATGCTGGAAATCCTGGTTCAGCGCCTGTCGGACAATCTCGACCACAAGCTCAGCACCATTGATCGGGCGGCCCCGCCGATGGACGCGGCCGAGGGGCGTCGACGCCACCAGACGGCCGCGCTGGTTTCCAATGTCCGCGAGGCCCTGACCGAGAACCGGGTCGACCTGTACCTTCAGCCGATCGTCACCCTGCCCCAGCGCAAGACCAGCTATTACGAGAGCTTCACGCGGCTGCGCGACGACACCGGTCGCGTGATGATGCCGGCCGAATATCTGTCGGTCGCCGAGGACGAGGGGCTGACCGCCGCCATCGACAATCTCTTGCTGTTCCGCTGTGCCCAGATCGTTCGCCGCCTGGCGCGCCAGGACCGCAAGGTCGGGGTCTTCTGCAACATCGCCCTGACGTCGCTGGCCGATGAGACCTTCTTCCCGCAGTTCCTGGATTTCCTGTCGGAAAACCGCGACCTAAGGGACTCGCTGATCTTTGAGCTGGGCCAGGCCAATTTCGATGTGCGCGGTGCCATCGAGGCCCGCAACATGGCCAAGCTGGCCGACCTGGGCTTCCGCTTCTCGATCGACAAGGTCCAGACGCTGGATCTGGACTTCGCCGATCTGCAACGCTCGGACGTCAAGTTCATCAAGGTCTCGGCCGAGCTTCTGCTGGAACAGCTGCTGGACCTGGACACCGCCCCGGCCAATCCGCGCCTGCGCGACATTCACCCCGGCGACTTCGCCGAACTGGCCCGGCGCTACGGGCTGGAGGTCGTGGCTGAAAAGGTCGAGGCCGAGCGCCAGATCGTCGATATTCTGGAACTCGACATCTCGCTGGGACAGGGCCACCTGTTCGGCGAGCCGCGCGCCATCAAGGAACAGGTCCTGGCCGAAGCCGAGCCGCCTTCGGAGTTCGTGCGCAATACCCTGATCCAGCAGGCCGGCGGACGTCGCCGCTTCGCCTGAGGCGGTCTTAGCCGGGCTTTTTCGGATCGGCCTTCATCGCACGGCCCAGTTCAGCCAGATGCTGATCGGACGCCTCCTGGGCGGCGTCGCGCTCCGAGCCGGTAGCCGATCCGCCCTCCAGCGATCCAGCGCGGGTGTCGGAGCCGACATCGGTTCCACTCAGCGCCTCGCGGGCGGCATTGCGGGCCGCCTTGGAATCCGGGGTATCGGCCATGGTATATCTCCTTGCCGGAAGGGAACGCCGGCATCGACAATCCGTTCAATTCCGCAGGAGGCTTCCATGATCGAATTCCTGCCCGCCCCAGAGGCCGTTCTCGCCTTCAAGACCACCGGCACGCTGAATGGTGACGACTACGACCTGATCCTGGCGCGACTCAACGGTCAGCTCGAGACCCAGCCCCGCATCGGCATCGTCGCCGAAATGGTCGATTTCCACGGTGTGACACCCGAGGCCTTCTGGAAGGACCTCAAATTCGGTGTCGAACGGATGGGTCAGTGGAACCGCTTTCCGCGCTGCGCCCTGGTCACCGATGCCCATTGGCTCAAGGGCCTGGCCGGCTTCTGGGATCCGATCCTGCCGGGCATCGAGATGAAGACCTTCCCGCCGGGAGAAACGGCCCAGGCCATCGCCTGGGCGGCAGACGTTTGAAGTCCCCCCAATAAGAAAGGGCCGGATCGCTCCGGCCCTTCCCAAACGCTCCTACTTGCCGAACAGCTTGGCCCAGCGGGGCTTCTCGCGGCTCTTCCAGGCCCCGCGATGATAGGCGTCCGAGCCGATCAGCGGCACCACGGTCGTAGCCTCAGCGAAGACCATCTGTTCGTAGGTGGTCGACACCTTGCCCCACGACGCGGCTTCCTTGAGCGTGGATGACGAACAGGCCCCGTCGCGCACATCGGCAACCGTGATCTGGACCGCATATTTGTGCATGTCGGCCTCGACGCCGAGGATCTCGGCACAGACCACGGTGTCCTGGGCGAAGTTCTTGGGAACCCCGCCGCCGACCATGAACAGGCCGGTGGTGCCCGCCGCGATCTTGATGTCGGTCAGTTCGCGGAAGTCGGCGATGGCGTCCAGCATCATATAGGGCTCACCGGCGGCGGCGCGCTCCTTCTGGTGCTTGACCAGACCGAACCCGGCCGAGCTGTCGACGAAGGCGGGGCAGAAGATCGGCACGCCCTCTTCATAGGCCGTCTGGATCAGCGAGCCGGGCTTCTTGGCGTTGCCCTCCGACAGCCACTTGCCCATCTCCCAGATGAACTCACGGGACGAATAGCCGCGCGGCTCCAGCCGGTTGGCGATCTCCAGGATGGTGTGATCGCAGGCCTGGAGCTCTTCCTCGTCGATATAGGTGTCGTAGATGCGGTCGATGTAGTTGTCGCGCAGGACGTTGTCGTCGACCGGGCCGGCGGCCTGATAGTGTTTGAAGCCGAGCGCCTCAAAGAAATCCATGTCGACGATCGAGGCACCGGTGGCGACCACCGCATCGATCATGCCCAGCTTCACCATGTCACGGTACACATGCATGCAGCCGCCGGCCGAGGTCGACCCGGCCAGGATCAGCCACGGCGAGCACGACTTGTCCTCCAGCGCCATGTTGAAGATGTCGGCGGCGCGGGCCGTGTCGCGCGAGCTGAACGACATCTTGCGCATCGAATCGATGATCGGGCGCGCGTCGAAGCTGGTGATGTCGACATGCTCGACGGTGTTCTGAAGCAGTTCCGCCTTGGTGTTGGAAGGTGCGTTCATCGGTTGGGTTTCCCTAAACTGGTGAGCGCCCGTCGAAAAACCGGACGGAGCGACGGCGGTAATTTATCCTTCTCCCACCGGCAGAAGGAGGGGGCCGCCCGCTCTAGCGGGCGGGAGGATGAGGGGCTCCGGTGTCAGAAACTTCGGGCACCGTAAACCCTCACCCTTTCGCCTTGCCGATCGCTGCGCTCTCGGAGGCTCAAGCCCTCTCCTGCCGGGAGAGGGCGCTGTACTAGCGCCGCTTCTTGGTCCGCTGGCCGGCCTTGCCCTTGGGACGAGACAGGCGAACGATCTTGCGGGCGGCCTCCTCGGCGGTGGTGCGAACCGTCGGGATCGAGCGCGGAGCCAGGCCGTAGAGCGAGGCCATCGGAGCGTCCTCGACATAGGCGAGGTCATGCTCGCCATAGCCATTGAAGCCCGTCGACATGGCAACGCCATAGGCCCCCAGCATGCCGATCTCGATGAAGTCGCCTTCGGCGACATCCGCCGGCAGCCAGAACGGGCCCGGCATGTGGTCGATCGAATCGCAGGTCGGCCCATAGAAACGGAACGGCTTGAGCTCGCCGGAAACCTCCCGGTCCGAGATCAGCTTGGTCGGGAACGGCCAGCGGCTGTGGGTCGCGTCGAACAGCGAGCCGTAGGACCCGTCGTTGAGATAAAGCGCATCACCCTTGCGAAGCTCGACCCGCGCCAGCACCGACGAGGATTCCGCCACCAGCGCCCGGCCTGGCTCGCACCACAGCTCGGTCGTTTCCGACACCGGCATCTCGTTGAAGCCGCGGTGGATGGCATCGGCATATTCGCCCATGTCCGGCGGCACCATGCCCGGATAGACCGAGGGGAAGCCGCCGCCGACATCGACGATGTCGACGATCACACCGGCGCGCGAGATGGCGCGACCGACCTGGGCCATGGCGGCCTGGAAGGCGGTCGGACGCATGCACTGGCTGCCGACATGGAAACTGACGCCCATCAGGCCATCCTTGACGGCGCGACGCACGGCCATCAGCAGGGTCGGGGCGTGATCCGGCGAGACACCGAACTTGCCCGACAGCGTATAGGCTGCGCCGTCGGCCGACACCGCCATGCGGACCACCAGATTGAGATCGGTGGCCTGGCCGGTGGCGTCGAGAATCTTGTCCAGCTCATCCTGGCAGTCGAGCGAGAAGGTCTTCACCCCATGCTCGAAATAGGCCCTGGAGATGGCCGAGCGGCTCTTGACCGGATGCATGAAGGCCAGGCGCGCGTCCGGCAGCACCGAGCGCACCAGCTCGATCTCCGCCAGGGAGGCGACGTCAAATGCCGTCACGCCCGCCTCGACCAGGGTCTCGATGACCCAGCGCGACGGGTTCGCCTTCACCGCATAGAAGACGTCAGCGTTCAGATTGTCCTGGAACCAGCGCGCCGCTACGGAAACGGAACGGCGTCGCACAAGGGCGACGGGACGCTCCGGAGACCGCTCACGGACCAGGTCCAGGGGAGACTGGTACGTGCGCAATTCACGTAACCCCCTGCTTGTTGTTAACCCAGACCCGGCGTTAGCGGCGCAAGATCAGACCTACGGGGTCCGCCGGAAGGCGTCGCATATGGGGAAAATGGTCGTTCATGTAAAGGGGTAATTTCGTGGCAGGGCTTGGGTTTGGTCTGCACCGGCCGATTGTGACCAAGCCGTAACTTGCCGCGCCTCTTTGCATCGCTAGGGTCTGCGCGCGCGACGTCTGAGGCCCCCGGGCCGCCTTGTGTCGTCCAGAGACGAACGCTGGGGTCGCGCACTCTTTCAAGGGCTGTCCAAGGAACCCGAAAATATGCCCAGGCTCAGTGGTCTTGTCGGAGGTGCCGCCGCGGCCCTCATTCTGGCGTCTTCGCCGACCCTCGTGTGGGCCCAGTCCGCTGATCCGGCCGCCCAGGCGGCTCCGGTGTCGGATCTGCTGGCCGGGATCCAGATCCCCCATGAGAGCTTTACCCTCGACAACGGCCTGACCGTGCTGGTCCACGAGGACCGCTCCAACCCCATCGTCACGGTATCGGTCTGGTACAATGTCGGCTCCAAGGACGAGCCGACCGGCCGCACCGGCTTTGCCCACCTGTTCGAGCATCTGATGTTCGGTGGCTCGGAGAATGCGCCGGGAAGCTACATCACCCGGCTTCAGGGCATGGGGGCCACGACCTTGAACGGCACGACCTGGTTCGACCGCACCAACTATTTCGAGACGGTCTCGACCCCGGCGCTGGAGCAGACCCTGTTCCTGGAAAGCGACCGCATGGGTCACATGCTGGGGGCCATTACGCAGGAGACGCTCGATACGCAGCGCGGCGTCGTCCAGAACGAAAAGCGCCAGGGTGACAACCAGCCCTTCGGCCTGACCGAATACGCCATTCTGGAAAACCTGTTCCCGGTCGGACACCCCTATCGCCACTCGACGATCGGCTCGATGGCCGATCTGGACGCCGCCTCGATGGACGACGTCCGCCAGTGGTTCACCGAGAACTACGGCCCCAACAACGCCATTGTGGTGCTGGCCGGTGACATCGACGTCGCGACCGCCCGCACCCTGATGGAGCGCTACTTCGGCCCGATCCCGCGCGGCCCGGTCAACACGCCCGCCGAGGCACCGGTACCGGTGCTGGCGGCCCCGATCGAACAGACCATGCACGACCGCGTGCCCTACACCTCCATCCAGCGCTACTGGCCGGTGCCGGGGATGCTGGACGGCGACGCCGCCGAGCTGGAAATCGCCGCCGGCGTGCTGGGTGGCCTGGCCTCGTCGAGGCTGGATAACGAACTAGTCCGTGGCGACGAGACGGCGGTGTCGGTCTCGACGGATTATTCCGCGTTTCACCGCACCGGCTGGTTCGATGTGACGGTCAACGTCAAGCCGGGCGAAGACGCCGGCGCCGTGCGCGCCCGCATGGATCAGATCATCGCCGACTTCATCGCGACCGGTCCGACCGACGAGGAAATCCGCCGCGTCGTCACCCAGACCGTCGCGCGTCGCATCTCGACCATGGAACAGTTGAACGGTCGGGCCTCGGCCCTGGCCGAGGGCCAGCTCTACGCCGGTGACTCCAATCATTACCGGACCGAGCTGGAGGCCCTGGCCGCCGTCACACCCGCCGATGTGCGCGCGGTCCTGCAGACCTGGCTGGGCCGGCCGTCCTACAATCTGACGGTCGAGCCGGGCGAGCGCGAAGCCTATGACGAGGCCGCCACGGCTCCGGCCGGGGCCGCCGAACGCGCCCCGACCAGCGACTATCAGGCGACGGCCCGTCCGCCGATGCCGGAAATCGGGACCATGCCGGGCCTGGACTTCCCCGACGTCAGCCGCGCCACCCTGTCGAACGGCGTCGAGGTCATCGCCACTCAGTCGGCCCGGGTTCCGACCACGCGCATCGCGGTCGAGTTCGACGCCGGCTGGGCCGCCGACGCCGCCGACGCCCTCGGCGTTCAGGCCCTGATGCTGCGCGCCGCCAGCGAGGGGGCCGGCGGCATGGACGCCAATGAAATGGCCCAGGCCCGTGAGAGCCTGGGGGCCAGCGTGTCGGCCAGCGCCTCCATGGACCGCACCACCTATGGCCTGTCGACGGTGACGGCCAATCTGGGCCCGTCGCTGGACCTGCTTGCTGATGTGGTGCGCCGCCCCGATTTCGAGGCCGCCGTCATCGACCGTGTCCGCGACCAGCAGCTGGCGGCCATCCGTTCGGAGCAGTCGTCGCCCGGTGGCCTGGGCAACAATGCCCTGTTCGAGACCCTCTACGCCGGGGCCTATGGCCGCGGCCCAAGCGGTCTGGGCGAAATCGACGTCGTCTCGGCGGCGGATCGCGATGACCTGATCGCCTTCCAGCAGGCCTGGATCCGACCCGACAACGCCCGCATCTATGTCGTCTCGGACCGGCCGCTGTCGGAAATCCTGCCCCAACTGGAATCGCGATTCGGCGACTGGGCGGCACCGGCGACGGCGCGCGGCACCAAGGACGAGGTCACGGCCCAGCCGGTTCAGCCGCGCATCATCCTGATCGACCGGCCGCAATCGCCCCAATCCCTGATCCTGGGCGGTCAGGTCCTGAGCATCGCCGGGACCGACGACCGTCTGGTCATCGGCGCGGGCGTCGAGATCCTGGGCTCGGCCTTCTGGTCGCGGATCAATACCGACCTGCGTGAGACCCGCAGCTGGTCCTATGGTTCGCGCAGCAATGTCTCGGGTCTGGAGGGCTGGTCCCCCTATGTCATCAATGCGCCGGTCCAGGCCGACCGCACGGGTGACGCCATCGCATCGCTGATGGCGCTCCATGCTGACTTCCTGGGGGCCAATGGCGTCACCGACGCCGAACTGGTCCGCATTCGCGAATCGTCGACGCGGCGGCTGGCCGGAATGTTCGAGGTGTCCGCCGCGGTCCTGGGCACGCTTCAGTCCAACAACCTGTTCCAGCGCCCGGACGATTACTGGGAGCAGGCCGGGGCCCGCTACCAGGGCCTGACGGCGGATGCGCTGAACCAGGCGGTCCGTGAAGCCGTTGATCCCAGCCAGTTCGTCTGGATCGTGGTCGGCGACGCCGCCACCGTCCGGCCGCAGCTGGAATCGCTGGGCCTGCCCATCGAAGTCCGCAGCATGGACGCCGAATAGGCGGGACAATCGTACCTACGGCGAGGGCCGGCGCTTGCCGCGCCGGCCCTTCGCATGTCATGAAACTGTCGCAGGCGGTCCGTTAAGGAGCGCCCTCGTGGCAACCTTTTCAGAGGCGTCGGACAGCGACCGCATGACCGCTTCATCCGCTCCCGTCGCCTCCGTGCGCGACATTTCCAAGACCTTCGGCCAGCGCAAGGCCCTCAACGGCGTGTCCGTCGAGGTCGGCCAGCGCGAGATGGTGGCCCTGATCGGCCCGTCCGGTTCAGGCAAGTCGACGCTGTTGCGCTCGATCACCGGGCTTCAGACGATTGATGCCGGCCCCGGCGTGATCGAGGTCTTCGGTCGCACCGTCCAGAAGAACGGTCGCATCGCCGGCGATGTTCGCAAGACCCGCGCCAAGCTCGGCATGATCTTCCAGCAGTTCAATCTGGTCGGTCGCCTCAGCCTGTTTTCCAACGTCATGCTGGGGGCGCTGGGGCGCCTGCCGTTCCTGACCGGCCTGGCCGGGGCCTGGCCGCAGGCCGACCGCGAGCGCGCCATGGCCGCCCTGCACCGCGTCGGCGTCTCCGACTATGCGGCCCAGCGCGCCAATACCCTGTCAGGGGGCCAGCAACAGCGCGGGGCCATCGCGCGAGCCCTGCTCCAGGGGGCCCAGGCCATCCTGGCCGACGAGCCCGTCGCCTCGCTCGATCCGGTTTCGGCCCGTAAGGTCATGGAGCAGCTGGTCGAGCTGAACCAGCGCGACGGCCTGGGCGTCATCGTCACTCTGCACCAGGTCGACTACGCCATCCGCTATTGCCAGCGCGTGATCGCGCTGAAGGCCGGCAAGATCGCCTATGACGGCCCCTCGTCAGGGCTGGACCGGCCCACCCTCATTGAGATCTACGGTCCCGAGATCGAAGACGCCTTCTGGGAAGGAGATCCCACATGATCGGTTCCATCGCTCGCCGGGCCTTGCTCGCGGGGACCCTTGGCCTGACGGCCCTGCTGACCGCCTCGTGCGGCGGCGAGGAAGCGGCCGATCCCAATCGGATCGTCTTCGCCGTGCTGCCGGCTGAAAGCCAGGCGGCGTCGGAACCCCTGTGGGCCCCGCTGATCGAAGACCTCGAGGCCGAAACCGGCCTGGATATCGAGCTGCGCTTCGTTCCGAACTACACCGTGCTGGTCGAAACCATGCGGGCGGGCCAGATTCAGGTTGCCTGGATGTCGGCCCTGCCGGCGCTGGACGCCACGCGCCGTTCCAACGCCCACATCATCGGCCGCATCATGAACCGCGAGGGCGAGACCCACTATCGCTCGGTGCTGATCACCCAGACCAATTCGGGCATCTCCCTGGAAGACGTCATGGCCTGTGGCCAGCGGCTGTCGTTCGGCATGGGCGATGCCCGCTCGACGTCTGGCACCCTGGCCCCCCTGGCCTTCCTGTTCGGCCCAGCCGAAATCGAGCCTTCCGAGTGCTTCCGGGAAGTGCGACCGGCCAACCACCAGGCCAATGCCCTGGCCGTAGCCAACGGCCAGGTGGACGTCGCCACCAACAATGATGTCGGCCTGCTGTTCACCCAGCGTCAGAACCCGCGCGCCTTCGCCAACATCCGCGTCATCTGGGAAAGCCCGCCGATCCCCGAAAGCGCCATCGTGGTGCGCAATGACGTCGATCCGGCCGTGACCGAGCGGATCCGCAGCTTCTTCCTGACCTACGGCGACACGCCTGAGGAACGGTCCGTCCTGGATGGGCTGGAGTACGGCGGCTTCCAGGCCGCCGACGATTCCTACCTCGATCCGGTGCGCGAAATGGAGGCCTCGGTCGCCCTGATGGAGGCTCGTCGTTCCGGCGATCAGGCGCGCATCGCCGAGGCCCAGGCCACCTATGACGAAATCCACGCCCGCGTGACGGCAGCCCAGGAAGTTCAACCGTGACGGCCCAGACTGTCGATCCTTCGGTCGTTCCGGCCCCGCCCAGCCGACCGCTCGGCGCGATGATCTTTGACATCGTGCTGTGGGGCGGCCTGATCGTCGCCCTGGCCGTGTCTTTCAAACAGGTGGACATCGACAATCTGCCGCGTCTGTTCAACGGGTCCTCGACCGCCGGCGAAATGGCCGGGGCGCTGTTCAACCCGGACTTCACCCGCGTCGATTTCTTCATCAAGAAGATGCTCGAGACGGTGATGATCGCGCTGTGGGGCACGTTCCTGGCGCTGTTCCTGGCGATTCCCCTGGCCTTCATGGCGGCGCGCAATGTCGCCCCGGCCTGGCTGGTGTGGCCGGTGCGCCGAGTCATGGACCTGATGCGTTCGGTGCCCGACCTGGTCATCGGCCTGATCTTCGTCATCATCGTCGGCCTGGGCCCGCTGCCGGGCGTGCTGGCGTTGGCGCTGAATACAGGCGGGGTGCTGGCCAAGCTGTTCTCCGAGGCCGTCGAATCCATCGACAAGGGTCCGGTCGAGGGCGTGCGGGCCACGGGTGCCCAGCCGCTGCACGAAATCCGCTGGGGCATCCTGCCCCAGGTCGCCCCGTTGTGGACGTCGTTTGCGCTCTATCGCTTTGAATCCAACGCGCGCGCCGCGACGGTGCTGGGCCTGATCGGGGCCGGCGGTATCGGCTCGACCCTGATCGACGCCTTCAACAGCTACAACTACCGCGAGGTCTCGGCCATCGCGATCATCGTCGTGGTCACCGTCACCCTGATCGACATGCTCAGCCAGGTGATGCGCAAGCGCCTGCTGTAGTCCGTCATCTCCTCCCCATTTCAGGTGCCGCGCTGCCCTGCGGGTTGCTGCGCTCATGGGGAGGAGACGAAGGCCGTCACCAAATCGTCACCCGGTCGTCGGAGGACTGTCGCCCCGCCTTCGGCATCGCGTCACGCAAGCCTCGTATCGAGCCTCCGACGTGCATTCGGCGCTCTGAGGACCTGACGATGAAGAAACTCGCGGCGAGCGCTATCGCGCTGATCATGGTGGCGGCCTGTGGCGGCCCCTCCGGCGGCACCGGCGGCGCGGCCTCCCAGGGCATCTGGGCAACAGGCTCCTCGACCGTCTTCCCGTTAGCGACCCGCGTGGCCGAAACCTTCGCCCAGCGCCAGGGCGGCACGGCGCCTCGCGTCGAATCGGCCGGGACCGGCGGCGGCATCGCCGCCTTCTGCGCCGGCGTCGGGGCCGGAACCCCGGACATCGCCAATGCTTCGCGCCCGATGAAGGCCTCGGAGTTTGACACCTGTGTCGCCAACGGCGTCGATCAGATCCTGGAAATCCGCATCGGCTCGGACGGCATCGTCATCGCCACGGCGCGGAACGGGGCCGACTTCGATTTCCAGCTTGAGGACCTCTATCTGGCCCTGGCCGCCCAGACGCCCAACGGCGCGGCCTTCCAGGCCAATCCGAACACCGCCTGGGACCAGGTCCGCGCTGGCCTGCCGGCCCAGGCCATCACCGTCTATGGCCCGCCGCCGACCTCGGGCACCCGCGACGCCTTCCTGGAGCTGGCCATGACGCCGGGGGCCGAGGCGATTCCGGGCCTCGCCGCCCTGGCCGAGAGCGACGAGGACCGTTTCGAGACCATCGCCCACACCGTGCGCGAAGATGGCCGCTGGATCGATTCCGGCGAGAACGACAACGCCATCGTCCAGACCCTGACGCGCACGCCGGGCGCGCTGGGTGTGTTCGGCTATTCCTTCCTCGAAGAAAACATGACCTCGGTGAAGGCGGCCTCGATCCGGGGTGTCCAGCCGAATGCCACGACCATCGCCGACGGTTCCTATCCGCTCAGCCGCTCGCTCTACATCTATGTGAAGATCAGCCACCTGCAGACCACGCCCGGTCTGGAAGGCTTCGTCGAGGAGTTCCTGTCCGACGCCGCCGCCGGCACCGACGGCTATCTGGCCGATCGTGGCATGATCCCGCTGCCGGCGGATCAACTGGCCGCCGTGCGCGCCGCCGTCCGCGCCCGTACCGCCATGGTGCGGCCGAGCTAAATTCCCTTATCGGCCCCTTCTCCTACGGGAGAAGGGGGCCCCGCGCACCGGAGGGTGAAGCCCGAAGGTCTGCGCGGGGGATGAGGGGTGAACCTCTCTGGATAGGGTGACCCCTCACCCTTTCGCGCGACCGCCCGCTTCGCTTGCCGGGCGCTCAAGCCCTCTCCCACCGGGAGAGGGTTTTGGCGTCAATCGTCCATCAACCGCTGGGCCAGATAGACATAATGCCGGGCCCAGCGCCGCGCATTGGCGGCCGGGTCGGCGTCATAGGAATGGCCACCCGCCGTATCCTCGAAGTAGATCGGGTCATAGCCATATTCCTCCAGCCGCGCCGCGAACTTGCGGGCATGGCCGGGGTGGACCCGGTCATCGTGGGTGTTGGTGGTGATATAGACCTGCGGGAAGTCCGCCACGCCCGGTCGTGCATTCTGATAGCCGGAATAGGCCGCGATGAAGGCGGCGTCGCCGGCCAGGCGCGGATCGCCATATTCGCCAATCCATGAGGCCCCGGCGGGCAGGAACGGATAGCGTAGCATGTCGATCAGCGGACTTTCGATCACCGCCGCATTGAACAGATCGGGCCGCTGGGTCACCGCCACCGAGGTCAGGACCCCGCCGTTGGACCGCCCATAGATGCCCAGGTGATCGGGGCTGGTGATGCCGCGCGCGATCAGATCCTCGGCCACGGCATAGAAGTCGTCGAACGCCCGCTGGCGATTTTCGCGCAGCGCCGCCTGGTGCCAGGCCGGGCCGAATTCGCCGCCGCCCCGGATATTGGCGATGACAAAGACCCCACCGTTCTCCAGCCACAGCGCCCCCATCTCGGGGATGTAGTCGGCGGGCTTGGAAATCTGGAAGCCGCCGTAGCCGTACAGGATGGTCGCGGCCGACCCGTCCATCGCCAGATCGCGCGGACGCACCACGAAATAGGGGATCATAGTCCCGTCCGACGAAGCGACCTCGAATTGCTCGACCACATCGCGCGAGGCGTCGAAGCGCGCCGGCATGGAGGCGACGACCTGGCCCACGTCCAGAGTGCGGCTCTGATCGGCCCGGCGCTGCATTTCGCCCGCAGCCACATCAGCAGTCATCAGGGTTGTGGGCGTCAGGAATCCCTCGACCGAATAGTAGATCTGATTGGACGAACGGCCCGCATCGACCAGGCCGATGGTCGAATTGTCCGGCACGGAGATGACCGTTTCGGGCCAACCCCACTCGCCGCGATTGGCGAACACGCGAAGCTGGCCGACGACATTGTCGAACATCGACACGGCGATCCGGTCGCGGGTGATGGCCACCTGTTCGATCGACTGGCGCTCATTCGGCTGAAAGATGAGCTGCACCGCGTTGGAGATTATGACGTCGTCCGGTCCCGCCGCCAGCCGCTCCAGTTCGATCCCGAGCAGGGCGCCGGTCTGGTGCTGGAGGGTGGACCAGATGCCCCAGGGCTCTTCGATGGAAAAGATCAGGAAGCGGCCCTGGGTGCCCCAGACCGAGACCCGCTCGGGCAGGTTCAAACGAACCGGCTCGCCGTCGATCACCGCCCAGGTCTCTGAGCGGAAGGTGTCCAGCGGCCTGTTGATCAGCACCGCCTCGACCTGACCGTCCGCCCCGCGCGTGACGTTGGGATTGACGCCATAGCCGCCGTCGCCCTGCTGGCCCGCGAAGACGGTGGTCGACTCGGCCAGAGTCTGTCCCCGATCCAGAGCCCGCACGATGTAGGGATAGCCGCTTTCGGTCAGGGACGGCTGGCCATCGACCTCACCGAAGTCGGTGGCGACCAGAAGGGTGTCGGCGTCCAGCCAGTCATAGCGATGCTTGCCCATGGGCAGGACGAAGCCGCCCTCGACGAAGGCCCGGGCGTGGGTGTCGTATTCGCGCACCTGAACCGCATCTCCGCCGCCGTCCGACAGGGCGATCAGGCACAGCCGCTCGTCCGGCCCGTAACAGGTCGCGCCCTTCCAGACCCAGTCGCGGCCCTCGGCCGCCGCTAAGGCATCGAGGTCCAGCACCGTCTCCCACACCGGCTCACCGGCGCGATAGCTGTCCGGCGTGGCCCGGCGCCAGATCCCCTTGGGGTGGTCGTCGTCCTGCCAGAAGTTGAAGACCATGCCGTCCTGCATATGCGGATAGGCGATGCGGTCCGTCGCCGACAGGATCTCATAGGCCGCCTCACGGAACGGCTCGAAACGCGGATCGGCATCCAGCCGGGCCTGCGCGTCGGCATTGAATGCGCGCACGCGCTCCATGGCCCGTTCGCCATCGACCTCTTCCAGCCAAAGGTAGTTGTCCGCCGCCGCCACCGCCTCGGGCGTCAGGTCCGCCGGCATGGCCGGGGCCGATACCTGGACGGGCTGTATATCCGCCAGACCCGCCGTCGAGGCCGGCGTCGCCATATGGACGTGCCGATCCATGATCTCGGCGGGCGTCTCCTGGGCCAGGGCTGCGGGGGCGACGGTGCTCATCAACAGAGCCAGGGCGAGGGTGCGCATTTCGATCTCCGGTCTTCTCCCCTCGGGGAAGAAGGTGGCTTGCGGAGCAAGACGGATGAGGGGGCTCTCTCCGCCTGGTCCTGAACTCTCCAGCACGCCCGGACATACCCCTCGTCCGAGCGCCTTCGGCGCCCACCTTCTCCCCCAAGGGGAGAAGGAGAGCCGTGCGGACTGCTGTTATTCCTGCGCCGGCTCATCCATCAGCCGCCGGGACAGATAGGTGTACTCCAGCGCGATCCGGCGGGCGGTGTGCAGCAGGTTGGCGCCCGCCGCGTGGCCGCCGTCTGTGTTCTCAAAATACAGCACCGGATAGCCCAGCTCCTCCAGCCGCGCCGCCGCCTTGCGGGCATGGCCCGGATGCACCCGGTCATCCGCCGTCGAGGTATGGATGAAGACCTCCGGATAAGGCTGGCCGGCGCGCAGGTTCTGATAGGGCGAATAGGCCTCGATCCAGGCGCGTTCCTCAGGGATGTCGGGGTTGCCGTATTCGGCGATCCAGCTGGCCCCCGCCAGCAGGCGGTGGAAGCGCAGCATGTCGAACAGGGGCACCTGGATGACCGCGCCATTGATCAGGTCCGGGCGCTGGGTCAGCATCGCCCCCATGAACAGCCCCCCCTGGGAGCCGCCCATAATCCCCAGGTGCGGCTGGGAGGTGATGTCGCGCGCAATCAGGTCCAGGGCCACGGCCTGGAAATCTTCGTGGGCGCGCTGGCGATTTTCCTGCAGCGCCGCCTGGTGCCAGCGCGGCCCGAACTCGCCGCCGCCGCGCGTATTGGCGATGACATAGACGCCGCCGCGCTCCAGCCACAGCCGCCCGACCGTGCCAGAATAGCCGGGCAGCAGCGAGTTCTGGAAGCCGCCGTAGCCGTAGAGCAGGGTCGGGTTGGAGCCGTCCATCGGCATGTCTTGGGCATGGACGACGAAATAGGGGATCATGGTCCCGTCGGCCGAGCGGGCCTCAAACTGTTCGACCGTCAAGCCCTCGGCGTTGAAGCGGGCCGGCAGGCTGCGGACCTGTTCGACCGTGCCGGTCGCGGCATCCGCCAGCCACAGGGAGTTCGGATTCAGATAGCCCGAGACGCTGACGAACAGCTGGTCGCTTTCGGTGTCGGCCGAGCCGAGGCCGACCGTCACATTCGCCGGCAGGTCCAGCCGCGTGCGCGCCCATTCCGCCGCCCCGTCCTGGGGCCGCAGCACATAGACCGAACCGCGGACGTTCTCGAACAGGGCCACGACCAGCTGGTTGCGGGTGGCGGTGACGCCTTCGATGGAATCGCGCTCGCCCGGATGCAGCACCAGCTCGGGCCGGGTGCCGGTCGGGGCGGCCTTCAGCGCGTCCAGGTTCCAGGCGATCAGATCGCCGGACGAGAAGCTCTCGCCGGTCGGGGCGGTCCAGTCCTGCTCGGTCGTAAACACCAGCAGCCCGCCGACCAGGGCCTTGATCGTCGAGCGGCCCGGCATCGGCAGGGCCGTGGTCGAGCCATCGGCGTTCACCAGATGGGTTTCGGACTCATAGAAGGTGATCGAGCGGTTGATCAGGGTCGCCTGAACCACGCCGTCGGCATCCCTGAGCGTATAGCCCGACGACGACACATCGGTCGTCTCGCCCCGGAAAATCTCCTGCGCCTGGTCCAGGGGCTGGCCGCGCCGCAGCACCCTGACCGTATTGGGATAGCCGCTGTCGGTCATGTCGCCAGCCTGGCCGAAATCGGTGCCGATCAGCAGGGTGTCGTGATCGACCCAGGCGACGTTGGACTTGCTCTCGGGGATGACGATGCCACCCTCGACGAAGGCGCGCGCGACGGTGTCATATTCGCGCACGGTCACGGCATCGCGGCCGCCGTCCGACAGGCTGACCAGGCAATAGCGCTCGTCCGGCGGCAGGCAGCTGGTCGCCTTGTAAACCCAGTTCTCACCCTCGGCCTCGGCCAGGGCGTCGATGTCGAGGATCGTCTCCCACCGGGTGTCGCCCGAGCGATAGCTGTCCAGCGTCGTGCGCCGCCAGATCCCGCGCACATGCTCAGCGTCCTGCCAGAAATTGTCGATGTGGCCACCCGCAGTGAAGCCCGGCGTCGGAATCCGGTCGGTCGCCTGCAGAATGTCCAGGGCCTCGTCGTACAGGGCCTGGTAGCGCGGGTCGCCCTGGAGCACGGCCAGGCTATGCGCGTTGTGAGCCTCGACCCACTCCATGGCCCGCTCGCCGTGGACCTCTTCCAGCCACAGATAGGGGTCCTCGGCCTCGGATGTGGCGGGGGGCGTGGCCTCCTGGGCGGCGGCGGTGTTCGGCATGATCATGGATGTGGCGGCCAACAGAGCGGCAAGGGCGACGGAGGTTCGGAACATGAGGCGGGTCCTGGCTGAGAACAAGGCGGGGCCAACCTAGCCGCCGCTGGCCGCGCGGCCACCTTACAGTCTTGTAAGGCGCGCCCCCGGCAACGGGGTGACGAAGACGTTCCTGATCGCTATTCATCAACCCATGAAAAAATCCGACGCGCCGTCCACCGCCTTTGCCCATCGCTGGTTCACGTCACGGGACGGCCTGTCGCTGTACGCACGCGACTATCCGGGGGCCGACGGCCCGGCGCGGCTGCCGGTCATCTGTATCCACGGGCTGACGCGCAACTCGGCTGACTTCGACCATATCGCCAGACGCATCGCCGCGACCGGTCGCCGGGTCATTGCGGTCGATGTGCGCGGGCGCGGGCGCTCCGAGCGGGCGTCGGACCCCATGACCTATCAGCCCCACATCTATGCCCGTGATGTGGTCGACATGTTCGACCAGCTGGGGATCAAGGAGGCGATCTTCCTGGGCACCTCCATGGGCGGCCTGATCACCATGGCGTTGACCTTCCTCAAGTCGCGGCTGGTCGCCGCCGCCATTCTCAACGACATCGGGCCGGAGGTTTCGAAGGCCGGCCTGGCCCGGATCGCCCAGTACGCGGGCAAGCCCGTCGAGACTCCGACCTGGGCCAGGGCCGCCGCCTATGTGAAAGAAACCAACGCCGCCGCCATGCCGCACTATTCGGACGCGGACTGGGACGCCTTTGCCCGCAGGACCTTCCGCGAGAACGCGGCCGGTCAGCCGGTGCTGGACTATGACACCGACATTTCGGTGCCGATCGCCCGGGCCGGGGCGCGGGCCCTGGTTCCCAACCTGTGGCCCTTCTTCAAGAAGCTGGCAAAGCATCGCCCGACGCTGCTGATCCGGGGCGGCATTTCGGATCTGCTGGATGCGGAGATCGCCGGCAAGATGCGCCGCAAGGCCCCCAACATGGTCTATGCCGAGGTCCCGGGCGTCGGCCACGCACCGATGCTCGATGAACCGGCGGCCGAGGGCGCGATCCTGGCGTTCCTGGCCGACCTGCCCTAACCGGCGTCCGACGCAAGCTGGGCCAGAAGCGCAAAACTCGCGAGCCAGTGCTCGCCCATATAGTCGCCCGTCACATGCGGGAGGCTGGCCGCCAGATGCCGGTCGGCCGCGTCCAGCGCCCGCGATCTGGCCGCGTGGCCGGGCGGCAGGGCCGAGGCGATGCCGCGCCAGCACCAGGCCCGCGACAGGTTCAGCCCATCCAGGTGCGCGATCTTGCCGTCGCTGCGGTCTGACGGCGTGACCGGCTCGAACAGGACGGCGGGTTGACCGTCACCGGCGCGGGGCAGGAAATCATCGAACCACCCGGCGAAATCGTCGCCCAGCACCCCACGCATCAGCTCGGCCTCCATCAGGGCCGGCGACAGAAAGGCGTCCTGGTCCGGCTCCCAGGCCTGACAGTCGCGGTCGGACCCGTACCAGGCCAGGGCCTTGTCCTGCAGCAACCGGTCCAGCTCGCCATCCCCGACCTGCCGCGCATAGTCCAGCGCCAGCCTGAGCGCGAAGGCCGTCGAATAGTGGGTGCCGACCCGGACCGGATAGGCAGAGATCGGCAGGAAGGCCTTGAACCTCTCGGCGAAGGCCTGGCTGAGCGGCTCCAACGACATGGCCCAGCGCCGACCGGCCTCGGTGTCGTGCCGGTTCAGTTCGGCCTGAAGCATCAACAGCCAGGCCCAGCCATAGGGGCGCTCGAACCCGCGCGACGAGGGCCGGTCCAGATAGGCGCGCTCGGCCTCGACGCGGTCGGCTGTAAAGGTCGTCGCGGCGGCCTCCAGAACGAGGTCCGCCTCGGGCATCTGGGGATAGAGGCGCGTCAGGGTTGCCAAGGTCCACCAGCCGTGGACGCAGCTGTGCCAGTCGAAACTGCCGAAGAATACCGGGTGAAACGCGCGCGGTCCGCGCGCGTCTTCGGGGCCGTCCAGAACGTGATCCATCTTGTTCGGATATTCGCGCCCGACATGGCCGAGGGCGGCGGCGGCAAACCGGGAGGCGGTGCTGAGATCAAGCAGGGTCATGGTCAGAACCGGAAGGCCAGCAGATACATCAGCAGCATATTGATCCCCAGCATGATCAGGGCAGTCGGAATCTGGGCCCGGATCACGCCGTTCAGCGGCGCATCCCGATCCGGCAGCTCCAGAAGATTGGCCGGAACCACATTGAAGTTGGCCGCCATCGGCGTCATCAGCGTTCCGCAGAAGCCCGCCAGCATGCCGATGGCACAGACGATCGCGACATTGCCGTCGAACTGATGGATCAACACCGGCAGGCCAATGGCCGCCGTCATCACCGGGAAGGCCGCAAAGGCATTGCCCATGATCACCGTGAAGGCCGCCATGCCCAGACAATAGGCGATCACCGCCACCAAAGGCGTCGTCAGGGGCACGGTGGACGAGATCAGCTCGCCGACCACGCCGCCGACATCCGACAACAGAAAGACCGCGCCCAGTGAGGCCAGCATCTGCGGCAGCAGCACCGCCCAGCCGATCGAATCGACCAGCCGGCGACCTTCTTGGAACGGGGCCGTCGCCGGTGGTTTCAGCCAGGCCCAGGCCACGGCCAGCGCGATCACACAGCCCAGGCCCAGGGCGATCAGGGTGGTCTGGGTGTCCGAAATCAGCCAGGCACCGAAGGCCGTGTACTTGGCCGCAAGGGTGCCGCCGACCGCCGCCAGCGGCACGATCAGGGCCGGCACGAACAGCCAGTTGCCGTGGCGCACGGCACGGTCTTCGCGCTCGGCGGGCGAGGTCGTGGCCGGCTTGCCGACCCCCAGCTTCTTCACTCCCGCCAGAACCACCAGGCCCAGCACCAGAAGGCCGTTGCCGAGGTCGCCGATCCAGGATCCGACCAGCATGGAGGCGGCAATCAGGCCCCAGAACAGGGCGCTACGCAGCCGGGTGGGATGGGCCCGGTCCATCAGGGTCAGGACCGCAAAGGCCAGGAACATCAGGCCGACGACGATATAGGCGTGATCCAGGGTGATCATTGCGCGGCCTCCGACGAGGGGGCAGGCGTGGCGTCAGCCTCTCGATCCAGCCGCTCGATCCGGCGATCAAACATCAGCAGGCGGATACCGTGGACCACAAGGGCGGCGATCGCCGTCGGGATGGCCCAGACCGACAGCTGCAGCGGCTCGACCATAATCCCGGCCTGCTGCAGGAAGCCGACCATCAGCACGATCGAGCCGATGGCGATGAAGATGTCCTCGCCGAAGAACAGGCCGATGTTGTCGGTCGCCGCCGCCATGCCGCGAATGCGGAACCGGGCCGGCTCGGAGATCGGTCCATCTGCCTCGGCTGCCCCTTCGGCCATGGGGGCCAGCAGCGGCCGTACCATCTGGGGGTGGCCGCCCAGCGAGGTCAGGCCGAGCGCCGAGGTGATCTGGCGCAGGACCAGATAGACCAGCATCAGACGCCCGGCGGTCGCGGCCCTGGCCTTGGCGATGACGATGCGGGCGCGCTCCTGCAGGCCCTCGCGTTCCAGCAGGCCGATCAGCGGCAGGATCAGCCAGGTGATGTGGAAATAGCGGCTGTCGTTGAAGGCCTTACCGAAGGCTTCCAGGGTGCTGATCGCCACGGCCCAGAGTTCAGCCACCCCGACCCCCGGAGCCCAGGCGGCGGTCAAACCGGTCACCAGCGCCGAGATCACGATCACCAACAGCGGATTGAGCTTGAGGACGAACCCCAGCACCAAGACCGCAACGCCCAGCAAGACCCACATCAGAATCGTCCCTCCACCCGGTTCCAACCTAGGCCGTTCCCCGACTTTGGAAAGAGGAGCCGCACAGCCCATGGCTCCGGGCAACCCTGTCGTTCCGACCCGTTCCCGTCATCCGCGCCCCCTCCTGTGCGGCACCCGGTTCAAATCCCCGGCTTGCCAGCACGGCCCGGCTTCGCCAGATTGCATCGCCTTGAAGACAGACGCCTAAAAGGGCGCGAAAGAGAGTATGGGCGACATCAATTCCGTAGGCGTCATCGGGGCCGGTCAAATGGGGTCCGGCATCGCCCATGTCTGTGCGCTGGGCGGTCGCGAGGTCCGGCTTCACGATCAGAACACCGAGCGCCTGAAGGCGGCGATGGACGAGATCGACAAGAACCTGAGCCGCCAGGCCGCCAAGGGAACGATCACCGAGGCCGAGGCCAGGGCCGCGTTTGGTCGCATCACCCCGACGGCCAATGTCGCGGAGGCCGGCCAGGTCGATCTGGTGATCGAGGCCGCAACCGAGAATGAAGAGATCAAGAAGGCCATCTTCCAGGCCCTGACGCCGCATCTGAAGCCGTCAACGCTGCTGGCCTCCAACACCTCGTCGATCTCCATCACGCGCCTGGCGGCGGCGACGGACCGGCCTGACCGGTTCATCGGCCTGCATTTCATGAATCCGGCCCCGGTCATGAAGCTGGTCGAGATCATTCGCGGCATCGCCACGGCCCCGGCCACCTATGAGACCGTCAAGGTCTTTGCCGAGAGCCTCGGCAAGATCACCACCGACGCCGAGGACTATCCGGCCTTCATCGTCAACCGCATCCTCGTGCCGATGATCAATGAGGCGATCTACGCCCTCTATGAGGGCGTGGGTGATGTGCGCTCCATCGACACCTCTCTGAAGCTGGGGGCAAACCACCCGATGGGGCCGCTGGAACTGGGCGACTTCATGGGTCTGGATGTGGTCCTGGCCATCATGAATGTGCTGCACGACGGCATGAGCGACACCAAATACCGGCCCTGTCCGCTGCTGGTGAAATACGTCGAGGCCGGCTGGCTGGGACGCAAGACCGGCCGCGGCTTCTATGACTATTCCGGCCCCGTTCCGGAACCGACGCGATGAGGGCTCCGACACCGCCCGACATCAATGAGACGACGCGCAAACTGACCCAGGCGCGCGCCATGAAGCCGTTGCGGGACCTGGCCGAGAGCGACAAGCGCCTGCCCGG
>CAUJHO010000086.1 GCA_963205025.1 Pseudomonadota bacterium
GGACGACCGTCCGCCTCGGCCCGGTCCAACAGCTTTTTGAGCATGGCCTGGGTTTGGTCATGGCGTTCATGCTGATCGTTGAACTGGCCCGCCAGCCAGTCCCTGAGGTCTGCGATTTGCTCACGAATACCGGCGGTGTCCGCCTCCAGCCGCGCCAGCGTCGCCTGACCCGAAATCACGACGTCGCCGATCTCGACCAGCTTGCCGGCGACGAAAATGTCCCGAAACCGGCTGTCGGACTTCATCACCTCGGCCACCTCGGCGCACCAGGCGACATGGAAGCCGACGATGTGCGACATTCGCCCGAAGAACCGGGCTTGCAGCATCTCAGGCGCATGGGCACCGCCGGCCCAGACCATCATCTCGTCCCACGCCGCCTGGGTCGTCTGTTCGGCCAGACGCGCCATGTCGACGCCCGGGTCGTCGCTGTCCTGAGGTTCGCGAAAGGCCTGCTGATAGCTGGCGAACATCGCCGCCTCGACCTCATCGTTCCAGGCCAGCGCCTCGACGGCTTTCTCGGCCTTCGCTAGCCCGTCCCGGACACCCGCCAGAAAGGCGATGTGCGGATTCTCCGTCTGACGCCGGGCGTAGGATTCCAGGACAAATCCCGTCGCCTTCAGCTGGGCAAGACGCAGGCCCTTGGCGATGTCGTGGTTTTCACTGAGGCCGCGCCGGGCCAGCAACCGGCCATGCAGCGAGCGTCCGACCTTGAGGACGACGGCATCGACCCGATTGCCGACCAAACCGCCCAGCGCCATGCCCCCGACCTTGACCGAGGTGTCCCACAGCACCTTGCCGAGGCCGGCATACAGAATGCCGCAGGTGATGGAGATCGGCTCGACCATATCTCCAACCTAGTGAGAATCCTGCGTTCGTCCAGAAGGCGAGCGTCCGCGCGCGCTCCCCTTAGTCCGCCAGATCGACGTTGCGCCGGTCGCGCACCCAGATGAGGCCGACCACGAAGGTCAGCAGCGCCACCGCGATGGGGTACCAAAGCCCCGCATAGATGTTGCCGGTGGCCGCCACGATGGCGAAGGCCGTGGTCGGCAGGAAGCCTCCGAACCAGCCGTTGCCGATATGGTAGGGCAAGGACATCGAACTGTAGCGGATATTGGTCGGGAACATCTCCACCAGGGCCGCCGCGATGGGGCCGTAAACCATGGTCACGAACAGCACGAGCAGGAACAGGATGGCCACGACCACCGGCTTGTTGACCTGGGCGCTATCGGCCGAGGCCGGATAGCCCGCCGCGGACAGGGCCGCGCCCAGCTCGTCATCAAAGGCCGCTCGCTGTGCATTGAAGGCCTCGCGCGTGATCGAGCCGGCCGCCACCGTGACGTTCTGATCTTCCAGAATGTAGGCCCGGAAACCGGGCACGACCTGCTCGCCGATGTGGACCCGGGCCACCGATCCGGCCGGCAGGTCGACGACGTCATAGTTCACCCCCGCCCGCGAAAGATGGGTACGGATCAGGTCGCACGAGCTGGTGAACTGGCTTCGGCCAATGGGATCGAACTGGAACGAACAGTCCGCCGGGTCGGCATGGACCGTCACCGGGGCCGAGCGCGCCGCCGCCGCCAGGGCCGGATTGGCCGCCGAGGTCAGGGCATGGAACAGCGGCCCATAGCTGAGCGCCGCAATCAGACAGCCGGCCAGGATGATCGGCTTGCGCCCCACCTTGTCCGACAGCCAGCCCCAGAAGACGAAGAAGGGCGTGGCCAGGATCAGGGCGATGGCGATGAGGGTGTTGGACAGCGCCGCCTCGACCTTCAGCACCCGCTCCAGGAAGAACAGGGCGTAGAACTGGCCGGTGTACCAGACCACCGCCTGGCCGGCGACGAGGCCGAACAGGGCGATCAGCACCAGCCGCAGGTTCGGCCATTTCAGGAAGCTGTCCTTCAGGGGCGTTTGCGACCCCTTGCCCTCGGCCTTCATGCGCCGGAAGGCCGGGCTTTCATCCAGCCTGAGCCGGATCCACAGCGACACGCCGAGCAACAGGATCGAAACCAGGAACGGAATACGCCAGCCCCAGTCGGCGAAGGCGTCTTCGCCCAGCCAGGTTCTGACGCCCAGGATCACCACCAGGCTGAGCAACAACCCCGCCGTCGCCGTGATCTGGATGAAGGAGGTGTAGAGGCCGCGTTTCCCCTGGGGTGCGTGTTCGGCCACATAGGTCGCGGCCCCGCCGTATTCGCCGCCGAGCGCCAGGCCCTGGATCAACCGCATCAGGATCAGGATCACCGGGGCGGCCACCCCGATGGCGGCATAGCTGGGCAACAGCCCGACCACGAAGGTCGACAGGCCCATCAGCCCCATGGTCACCAGAAAGGTGTTCTTGCGTCCCCACAGATCGCCGAGCCGCCCGAAGACCAGAGCCCCGAACGGCCTGACCGCAAACCCCGCCGCAAAGGCCATCAGGGCGAAAATATAGCCCGTCGTCTCGTTCACGCCCGAGAAGAACTGGGCCGTGATGATCGCCGCCAGCGACCCGTACAGATAGAAGTCGTACCATTCGATGACCGTCCCGACCGACGAGGCCAGGATGACCAGCCTGTCGTTGCGGTCGACAGTGTGCGGCCCTGCCTCGGGCGTGGTTTCGGTCATCGGTCGTCCTCCCCGCCACCGAGGTTAGACTTGCCCGGGGTACGGATAAACCCCTGTCCGGTCCCAATTATCCCGGCTGGACTTGTCAGGCCGGCGGCGGCATCCTCGGGCCATGATCCGCATCCTGCTTCACGCCGTCATCACCGCCCTGGGCCTGTGGCTCGCGGCCGAATTCGTCCCCGGCGTCGAGGTGCTCTCGACCGGTTCCCTGATCGCGGCGGCGGTGCTTCTGGGCATCGTCAACGCCCTGATCCGACCGGTCCTAACCTTTGTGACCTTCCCCCTGACGGTGATCACCTTCGGCCTGTTCCTGCTGGTGGTGAATGCCGCCATGATCGGCCTGGTCGCCATGATGCTGAGCGGCTTTGAGGTGACGGGCCTGTGGCCCGGCATCGGGGCGGCGGTCGTCACCGGCGTCGTCAGCTGGATCGCCGGCATCGTCCTGGGCGAAACCCGCAAGGACTGATCGAAATCCCCTCTCCCCGGATGGGAGAAGACAACGGACTTCCGGTCCGCAGATTTCCCGACGCCTGCCGGGCCGGGCGCTTGCCGTTTTCGTGGAATCCGGTGCCCGCGCCGACCTCAATCACAACGCTTCATTAACTACGCACTAGGCAAAACTCGCCGGGTAGCTGGCGGAGAGTAGGCGTGAACGGGGTCGAAGTTCTGGACGTTGGGCGTGATGCCATCTGGCTGACCATCCAGCTGTGTGCGCCGGTGCTGATCGTCGGCCTGATCGTCGGGGTTCTGATCGGCCTGATGCAGGCCCTGACCCAGATTCAGGAAGCCACCCTTATCTTTGCGCCCAAGATCCTGGCGATCTTCGTGGCCCTGGTGCTGTTCCTGCCGCTGATGGGGGCGCTTCTCAGCGGCTTTTTCCAGCAGATCGCCGGCCGCATCGCGGGGATGTAGGTGGAGCCGTACGCGGCCGCAGATGAGGTCTGGCGCGCGGCCCTGGTGTTCGCGCGCGTGGGCGCCATCGTGCTGTTGTTGCCCGGTGTCGGCGAAAGCTATGTGCCGGCAAGGATCCGCCTGTCCTTTGCGCTGTTGATGGCCCTGGCCCTGACGCCGGTGGTGCAGGCGGCGATGCCGGCCCTGCCGTCGACCATCAGCGGCATGGCCGGCTGGATCATCCGCGAGGTCATCACCGGGCTGATGATCGGCTCGGTGATCCGGCTGTTCCTGTCGGCCCTGGGGGTGGCGGGCGAGATCGTGTCGTTGCAGACGACCCTGTCGTTCGCCCAGACGGCCAATCCGCTGCAGGCCCAGCCCGGCACCACGATCGCCGCCTTTCTGACCCTGCTGGGGGTGGTGCTGGTGTTCGCCACCAATCTGCATCACCTGTTCATCGCCGCCATGGTCGGCAGCTATGAGGTGATCCGCCCGACCGGCCCCCTGATCTATCAGGACGCGGTCGAACTGGTCCTGAGGACGGTGTCGGATTCCTTCGCCCTGGGGGTGCAGCTGGCGGCCCCGGTGCTGGTCTTCGCCCTGATCTTCAACCTGGCGACCGGCCTGGTCGGACGGGTGATGCCGCAGTTCCAGATCTTCTTTGCGGCGACGCCGCTGAACGTGCTGCTGGGCCTGTCGGTCTTTGCCCTGTCGCTAGGGGTGCTGGGCATGGTTTTCATCGACCGCTACCGGGCGGTCGCCGGCTTCTTCGGAGGCGGGTGAGGCATGGCCGACGACCAGGACAAGGCCTCCAAGACAGAAGAGGCAACACCTCGCAAACTCGAAGAGGCCCGCAAGAAGGGCGACGTCGCCAAGACCCCGGACCTGGGTTCGGCCCTGGCCCTGGCGGCGGCGATCGCGGTGATCCTGTGGGGCGGCGCCTGGCTGTCGGTGAACCTGGCCGAAACCCTGCTGCCGTTCATCTCCAGTCCGCATGAGATGGTCGGGACGCTGGAATCCGGCGGCGGAACCGAGATCGCACGGATGGCGGTGATGGCCCTGGCCCCGGCGGTCGGGCTGGTAATGGCGGCGACCATGCTGGCGGGGGCCGGCGGCAATATCGTGCAGTCCGGCTTTCTGTGGACGACCGACAAGCTGAAGCCCGAATGGTCGCGGGTGTCGCCGATGAAGGGCTTTGGGCGGATCTTCGGGCCGGACGGCCTGGCCCAGTTCGTCAAGACCTTCCTGAAGGTGCTGGCAACCGGCGTGATCGCCTGGATCGCCATCAAGCCCCACGCCGCCGAGTTCGCCGGCATGGCGGCCCTGGCCCCGGCGGCGGTGCTGCCGGTGGCGATGAAGATCGCCGGCTCGCTGATGATCGGCATCCTGAGCTTCCTGGCGGTGATCGCCGGGGTCGACTGGCTGTGGCAGCGCCAACGCTTCGCCCAGAAGATGCGGATGAGCCGCGAGGAACTGAAGGAAGACTTCAAACAGTCCGAGGGCGATCCCCACATCAAGGCCCGTCAAAGGCAGTTGCGGATCGAGCGCTCGCGCCGGCGCATGATGGCGGCCGTGCCCGAGGCGACGGTGGTGATCATGAACCCGACCCACTTCGCCGTCGCCCTGAAATATGAGGCGGGGGAGACGCCGGCTCCGATGTGCGTGGCCAAAGGGGTCGACAGCCTGGCGCTCAGGATCCGGGCCGTGGCCGAGGAGGCCGGCGTGCCGGTGATCGAGGACGCCCCCCTGGCACGGGCGCTGTACGCCACCGTCGAGGTCGACCAGTCGATCCCGCGCGCCCATTATGAGGCCGTCGCCAAGGTGCTGGGCTTTGTTCTGGGCGCGGGCCGTAAACGTGTTCGGTGATAGGCTGCGATGACTGATTCGGTCGGGAGGTCGACAATGAACCAGACGACCCGGACACAACGGTTCGATCCCTGGCTGCTGGTGGCCGCGCCCCTGTTCATGGTGGCGGTGGCGGCGGCGGCCTATCCGGCGTTTCGCGCCGATCCGGTGTCGGCCCCGGGCCTGATCCTGCTGGTCGGTCTGACGGTGACGGCGCTGGTGGGCCTGTTCGCCTTCGGGCGGGTCTCGGAGGTGACGCCGCACCTGGAGGCCGATGACCTGCTGGGGGCGCTGGAGGAACCGTCCGCCATCGTCAGCCCGGACGGGCGGATTCTGGCCGGCAATCCGGGCTGGCAGACGGCCGCGGCCGGCGCACGGCGGCTGCCGCGCGGGCGGGCGGCACCGGGCCTGTACCAGGCCTTTGCCGAGGCCCGCGAGGGCGGCACCGGTCGCGCCCGGGCGCGGATCGAAGGCCAGGACTGGGAGCTCCTGATCTCGTGGGCCGGGGCCGAGCGTTATCTGATCCGGGTCGCCCCGGAGGCGGTGCTGGCCCCGGCTGTGCCGGTGCAGGCCGTCGAACTGGTGCGGCCGGTCGACACCGCCGGACAGCGCGCAGCGGCGGCCGGGGCCCCGTTCGGCTCGGCGGTGGTGCGCGGCTCGGACCTGTTCGAAGGAGAGATCGTCGAGTGCAACGCCGCCCTGCCCGTGCTGCTGGGAGGCCGGGCGCGCCCGAGCGCGCGGCTGGCGGACCTGCTCGATCCGGCCGGCCTGACCGAGGCCCGCGACAAGATCGTGGCCGGCTCAGTGGGGCCGCTGGAACTGATGACGCCGGGCCCCGAGGCGCGCAGCCTGCACCTGTATATCGCGCCCGAGGACGACGCGCGCCGGGTCTGGATCTTCGACGTCTCGGCCCAGAAGGCGATGGAGCTTCAACTGAACCAGTCCGCCAAGATGCAGGCCATCGGCCAGCTGGCGGGCGGGGTCGCGCACGACTTCAACAACATCCTGATGGCGATCGACAATCAGGTCTTTGACCTGACGACCCGGCACCCGGTGGGCGATCCGTCCTACGGGGCCCTGGTCCAGATCCAGCAGGATGTGACGCGGGCCTCCGACCTGGTCCGCAAACTGCTGGCCCTGGCGCGCAAGCAGACGGTGCGGCGCGAGCGCCTGGACCTGAGCGAACTGATCTCGGAGTCCGAGGTCTTCCTGCGCCGGCTGCTGCGCGAGGACGTCAAGCTGCAGACCGAATATGCGCGCGACCTGCCCGAGGTTCTGCTGGACCGCAGCCAGTTCGAGACGGCGGTGATGAACCTGGTGGTCAATGCCCGCGACGCCATGGCCGGCCATGTCGTGCCCGGCGAAGGCCGGGTGCGGATCGCCGTCGGCAAGGTCGATGCCCGGGCCGCGCGCAGCGGCGGCTGGCTGGAGGCCCCCGAAGGTGAGCTGGCACTGATCGAGGTGTCGGACAACGGCCCCGGCATTCCGGCCGAGCTGAAGGAAAAGGTGTTCGAGCCCTTCTTCACGACCAAGGCCGTCGGCGAGGGCACCGGCATGGGCCTGGCCTCGGTCTATGGCATCGTCGACCAGTCCGGCGGCCGCATCGTGCTGGGGGACGCCGAGGGCGGCGGGGCGATGTTCCGCATCTATCTGCCGGTCGCGCGCGCGCCGGCCGTGGCCGAGGCGGGGACCGAGGCACCGGCGACGCCTGCGGCCGGGCGGGTGCCGCGCAAGCCCCGCGACCTTTCGGGAGCCGGCCGCATCCTGTTCGCCGAGGACGAGAACAATGTGCGGGTGCTGACCGCCAAGCTGCTGCGCGCGCGCGGCTATGAGGTGATCGAGGCGAGCAACGGCCACGAGGCGCTGGAACTGGCCGAGGAATATGCCGGCAAGATCGACCTGTTGCTGTCGGATGTGGTGATGCCGGACCTGGACGGTCCGACCATGCTGAAGAATGCGCGGCCCTTCCTGGGCGACATCCCGGTGCTGTTCATGTCCGGGCATGCCGAGGCGGACTTCTCGGACCTGCTGGAAGGCAACGCCAATGTGTCCTTCCTGGCCAAGCCGGTGCGGTTCCCGATCCTGGCCGGCACCATCAAGGACCTGCTGCACGGGGACGCCGAGCCGCAGTCCTCGGCGGCCTGAGGGTTCAAGCCGACGCTCTGTCCGGTCATCCGGGAGAACGGGCCAGGGAGACGGGGAATCGGCGGGATGACACCCGCCCGGCCATGCTCTAGCGTTTCGCACCTGAACCGGAGTTTCTGTGATGCGCCCTTCCCTGATCGCCCTCGTCGCCGCCCTGATGTTGCCCGGAGCCGCCCTGGCCCAGGAGGTCGATGCCGAGCGGCTGAACGGGCTGGTGCGGGACCTGGCGTCGGATGAGTTCGGCGGACGCGCCCCGGCCAGCGCCGATGAAGGCCCGGCCACCGACTATATCGCCGACCAGTTCCGCCAGCTGGGCATCGCACCGGGCGGCGATGACGGCAGCTATTTCCAGATGGTGCCCCTGTCGCGCACCGTCCGCGAAGGCCCGGCGGACATTTCGGTCCAGGGACCGGACGGGACGCAACAGGTCCTGACCTGGGGCGAGGATCTGGTGATGACCTCGGACCGGCCGGTGTCGCGCATCACGGTGACCGACGCGCCGCTGGTCTTCGTCGGCTACGGCGTCACCGCCCCCGAGCGCGGCTGGGACGATTTCGGCGACGTCGACCTGACCGGCAAGATCATGGTGGTGATCGTCAACGACCCGGATTTCAATGCGCCTGAGGGCCATCCGGTGACGGGCCGCTTCGACGGCCAGGCCATGACCTATTACGGGCGCTGGGTTTACAAGTTCGCCGAGGCGGCGCGGCGCGGTGCCGCCGGGGTGCTGGTCATCCATGACACGCCCGGCGCCGGCTATCCCTGGACCACCGTGGTCAGTGGGGCCAGCACGGCACGCTTCGACATCGTACGCGAGAACTGGCAGGCCGAGCGGGTGCCGTTCCAGGGCTGGATCCAGGGCGATGCCGCCACCGCCCTGTTCGCCCAGGCCGGGCTGGACCTGGCCGCCTTGCGAGACGCGGCGCGGACCGAGGCGTTCGAACCGGTCGAGCTGAGCGGCGTGACGATGTCGGTCGACTTCGGCCAGACCTTCAGCCGCGTCGAAAGCCGTAATGTCATCGGCATCCTGCCCGGCACCGGCCACGCCGACGAGACGGTGATGGTCGGGGCCCACTGGGACGCCTATGGCCGGGGCAACGCCGATGCGACGGGCGACCACATCTATAACGGGGCGGTGGACAATGCGACCGGGGTGGCCGCGATCCTGGAGCTGGCGCGGGTGTTCGCCGAGGGGCCGCGCCCGGACCGCAGCCTGATGTTCGTGTCATGGTCGGCC
>CAUJHO010000087.1 GCA_963205025.1 Pseudomonadota bacterium
TCAGGTTCTGTGCAAGCCGGGTTCGATCACCCCGCACACCAAGTTCATGGCCGAGGCCTATATCCTGACGAAGGAAGAGGGTGGCCGTCACACGCCGTTCTTCACCAACTATCGTCCGCAGTTCTACTTCCGCACGACGGACGTGACCGGCATCATCAAGCTCAAGGAAGGCGTTGAGATGATCATGCCGGGCGACAATGCCGAGCTGGAAGTTGAGCTGATCACCCCGATCGCGATGGACCAGGGCCTGCGCTTCGCCATCCGCGAAGGCGGCCGTACCGTCGGTGCCGGCGTCGTTGCGAAGATCATCGAGTAGTCCACTCGACGGTCTGATGACTGACAAACAGGAGCCCCGCTGGAGCCATCCAGCGGGGCTTTTGCTTTTGCGGGATAGGCAGGGCACACAACCCGCATGACCCAAACGGACATCGTCATCATCGGTGGCGGCCACAACGGCCTGGTTTGTGCCTGGTATCTGGCCCGGCACGGATTGAAGGTGACGGTGCTGGAGCGTCGCCATGTCGTCGGTGGGGCGGCGGTGACCGAGGAATTCCATCCGGGCTTCCGCAACTCCACGGCCAGCTACACCGTCAGCCTGCTGAACCCGAAGGTCATCGCCGATATGGAGCTGGCGCGACACGGCTTGCGGATCGTCGAGCGCCGGGCGTCGAATTTCCTGCCGCTGAATGATCGCGAGTATCTGCTGACCGGCGAGGGGCGGACCTATGATGAGGTCGCCAAATTCTCTCGAAAGGACGCCGACCTGCTTGGGGCCTATGCCGACCGTCTGGAAGCCATCGCCGAGATCCTGCGTGACCTGGTCCTGGAGACCCCGCCAAACATGGTCGAAGGCGGGCTACTGGCGGCGCTACCGGAGCTGATCAAGGCTGGCGGCGTCGGTCGGCGACTGGGACGGCTGAATACCCCGGAGCGCCGCGATCTCCTGGACCTGTTCACCAAGTCGGCCGGCGACTGGCTGGACGGCTGGTTCGAGAGCGATCCGATCAAGGCCTGCTACGGCTTTGATTCCATCGTCGGCAACTATGCCAGCCCTTATGCGGCGGGGTCGGCCTATGTGCTGCTGCACCACGTCTTCGGCGAGGTGAACGGCAAGAAGGGGGCCTGGGGCCATGCCATCGGCGGCATGGGCGCGATCACCCAGGCCATGGCAGCGGCCTGTGCCGAGGCGGGGGTGACGATCCGCCTGGACAGCCCCGTCCAGGAGGTCCTGACCGACGGTGGCCGCGCGGTCGGGATCGTGACCGACACCGGCGAACGGATCAGTGCGCGTGCGGTGGTCGCCAATGTCCATCCGCGCCTGCTGTATGAGCGGCTGATGGATCCGGCGGTCCTGCCGGAGGACTTCCGTGAACGGATCGGGCGCTATGCGTCGGGGTCAGGCACCTTTCGCATGAATGTGGCCCTGTCCGAGCTGCCCCGGTTCAGCTGTCTGCCCGAGGCCGGCGATCATCTGACGGCCGGGATCATCATGGCCCCCAACCTGAAATACATGGACGAGGCCTGGATGGACGCGCGGCGGCACGGCTGGTCGCAAAAGCCGATCATCGAGATGCTGATCCCCTCGACCCTGGACGACAGCCTGGCCCCGGCGGGGCAGCATGTCGCCAGCCTGTTCTGTCAGCATGTCGAACCGGGTCTGGACTGGGACAAGCACCGCCAGACGGTCGCCGAGCTGATGATCTCGACCATTGATGGCTATGCCCCCGGGTTCAAGGCGTCGGTCATCGGCTACGAGGCCAACTCGCCGCTGGATCTGGAGCGCAAGTTCGGCCTGGTGGGCGGCGATATCTTCCACGGCAAGCTCAGCCTGGACCAGCTGTTCAGCGCCCGGCCCGTGCTGGGCCACGGCAATTATCGTGCTCCGGTCGCGGGCCTCTATATGTGCGGAGCCGGCACTCATCCCGGCGGTGGCGTGACGGGCGCGCCCGGCCACAATGCCGCGCGCGAAATCCTGAGGGATTTGAAGCGATAGTTGACTTGGAACGGACGGGTTCCGGGCCTATGTAGCGGCCATGACCAACTCCGTGATGACCGGCCTGAAGCGCGGCCTGATGATGCGTTGCCCCGCGTGCGGCAAGGGCAAGCTGTTCCGATCCTATCTCAAGGTCGATCCGGTCTGTGACGCCTGCGGCCACGACAACGGCCAGTACCGCGCCGATGACGGCCCGGCCTATTTCACCATGCTGATCATCGGCCATGTGGTGATTGCACCGCTGCTGTTCTTCGAAGTGATCTGGCAGGCCAATCCGCTGATCGTGCTGGGCCTGATGCTGCCGTTCCTGGCGCTGGTGACACTCGGGGCTCTGCCGGTGATCAAGGGCGGTGTGGTCGGTGCCCTGTGGGCCTTGCGGCTGAAGGGCGATCACCGCTGATGACGCCGGCCCGCCGGGGCGATCAGCCGGCGTGTGCAGTGTGGGCGTGGGCTGTCTATCCGAGGGTTCCTGGGATCCAGCGTCAGGACGCGGTCAGCCATCGTTGTATGGAATGGTGGACGCGACAGGGATTGAACCTGTGACCCCCTCGGTGTGAACGAGGTGCTCTACCGCTGAGCTACGCGTCCCTGACCGCATCGGCGGGAGGCGGGTGAATAGCCCGCGATGCGCCCGCAATCAAGCGACGATCAGGCTTTCCAGTGCCGCACGAACCGGGGCCGGGATCGGGACCGGGCGGCGGGTCTGGCGATCGACATAGACATGCACGAACCAGCCGTCGGCGGCGGCCTGATCCTGGCCGTCGGAAAACAGGGCCAGGGCGTAGCGGACACTGGAATTGCCCAGCGTCTCGACCCGCATCGCGACCTCGATGGTTTCGGGAAAAGCGAGGGCGGCGTGGTAGCGACACCCCGTCTCGATCACCAGGCCGATAGCGTCGCTTGAGGCGGTGTCCAGCAGGCCGCGCTCGATCAGCCAGGTGTTCACCGCCGTATCGAAGAAGCCGTAGTAGGCGGCGTTGTTCACATGCCCATAGACGTCGTTGTCGGCCCAGCGCGTGGGCATGGGGCGGATGACGGCGAACTGGTCGCGGGTGGGCCGGACGACGGACATGAGACGGTGTATGGCATCGACGCCGCACCGATGCCATCGGCAGGGGTCGACGGTGTTGGAGAGCTGGCTTAGGGGTGACGCCAGCGCGAGCGTGGCGGAATTGGTAGACGCAAGGGACTTAAAATCCCTCGGCCTTGGTCATGTGGGTTCGATCCCCACCGCTCGCACCACCTCCGATACAGTATAGGTTGCCGTTGCGCCGTGGTGAGGAAATGTAGCTTTCCCACCCACAAGAGGATTGACGCCGCCAAACCGTGTTATGGTACGATAATCTACATTTGGGCGTAAACGAGAGTGGGAATGTCGGGGCCGGAACACGATCAAGCGGACGTTGAAGCTGCCGTGCGCATTGATGGACGAGTAAAATGGTTCGACCCGGGAAAGGGTTACGGATTTATTGTCCCGCAAGACCCTTCGGTGACCGAAAACAAGGACGTCCTGGTTCACATCTCGAGCCTGAAGGACTTCGGCCATGACGGGGCCGACGAAGGGGCCCCCATCCGTTGCGATGTGATTCGCCGGCCCAAGGGATGGCAGGTGTCGACCATCTACGAATTGGGCGAGGGGGAGGCTGTCGTGGACGGGGAGCGTCCGCAGTTGCGATCTTCGGGCTATGAGGGTCTCAAGCGCGACATGGTGCCGCGCGCGCGTCGGGCCCCGCCCGAGCCCTATGAAGGCCCGGCCGAGCGCGTCGTGGTCAAATGGTTCAACCGCACCAAGGGCTATGGCTTTGTCGTTCGCAACGGCGATGACGCCGACATTTTCGTACATATCGAGACGCTGCGCCGGTGCGGGCTTGACGATCTGCAGCCGGGGGAGGAAGTGGAGGTGCGCTTCGCCCGGGGCCCCAAGGGCCTCGTCGTGGCGGAAATCGCGTCCAACTAGTCCTTGTCTGGAGAGGTCCTGATGACTGGGATCGTTCGCCTCGGTGTCGTCACCCTGATCGTGGGGCTGGGTCTGGGAGCCTGTTCGGGCGGCACCGGCACCGACGAGGCCGCCGACGGCGCGGCCGCGACCGAAGCCCTGACCATCGTGACAGACACGGGCCGCCACGCCTTTCAGGTCGAGATCGCCGATGACGAAGAGGAGCGCCAGCGCGGCCTGATGTTCCGCCCGCCGCTGCCCAATGGCGGCGGCATGCTGTTCGAGTTCCCCGAAGCGTCTGAACAGTCGTTCTGGATGCACAATACGCCCAGCTCGCTGGACATTCTCTATATCGGGCCGGACGGTCGTATCATCTCGATCGCCCGAAATACGACGCCGAATTCCGACACGCCGATCCCGTCGAACGGAGCCGCCAACGGGGTGCTGGAATTGCGGGCCGGGCGCGCCGCCGAGATCAGCGCCGACCCTGGCGATCAGGTCATCCATCCGTTTTTCGGTAACGACTAGCGCAGGTGCCCGGGCCGTGGCAGAAGCGCCTTCGCCGAGGTGACCCGGGGCGTAGCGCAGCCTGGTAGCGCATCTGCTTTGGGAGCAGAGGGTCGCAGGTTCAAATCCTGCCGCCCCGACCACCGCCGGACGATGACTGGAGACGAGACCATGCTGGCCCGCATCTACAAGCCCGCCAAGACCGCCATGCAGTCGGGCAAGGCCAAGACCCATGCCTGGGTGCTGGAGTTCGCACCGGCCTCGGCCCGCACCCTCGATCCGCTGACGGGCTGGACCAGCTCGGGTGACATGAATGGCCAGGTGCGCCTGAAGTTTGAGACGCAGGCCGAGGCCGTGGCCTATGCCGAACGTCACGGCATTCCGTTCGAACTGTTCGAGCCCCAGTCGCCGCCGCTGATCATCAAGGCCTATGCCGACAACTTTGCGACCAACCGCAAACAGTCCTGGACGCATTGAGGCGCCCGTAGCTCAACCGGATAGAGCATCCGCCTTCTAAGCGGACGGTTGCAGGTTCGAGTCCTGCCGGGCGCGCCAGCGCGCGAGGGGAGGCGGCACGACCTTCACGCCGCGCCGGCTTTTGGCTTCAGCGGACTAGCCGGATCGGCTGGCCCGGAACGCCGCAAGGCCCCGCTCCAGGTCGGCGATCAGGTCGGACGGAGCCTCAAGCCCGATGTGCAGGCGGATCAGCGGCCCGGCCAGTGACGGCGGCTCGGCGCGACCGGTCAACTGGGCGTCTTCGCAGGTCGCCAGACTCTCGAAGCCGCCCCAGGAGAAGCCCAGGCCGAACAGCTCCAGGGCATCGAGCATGGCCTCGGCAGCGCGCCCGTCACCGCCGTCGAGGACCACACCCATCAGGCTGGCCGCGCCGCTGAAGTCCCGGGCCCACAGGGCGTGGTCCGGCGACGAGGACAGGGCCGGCCAGAGCACCTCGGCCACCTCGGGGCGGCCCTGAAGCCACTCGGCGACGCGGCGACCGTTGCGCGCGTGCTGGGCCATGCGGGTCGGCAGGGTACGCAGGCCCCGCAGCATCAGCCAGGCGTCATCGGGCGAGACATACAGGCCCAGATCCGCAATCAGCTGGCTGACCTGGCGCGACATCTCCGGCGTCCGGCAGGAAATCGCGCCGCCGAAGACGTCGGAATGACCAGATACATATTTACTGAGGGCCTGGACGCTGAGGTCCGCCCCATGCTGGATCGGCTTGAACAACAGGCTGGCGGCCCAGGTGTTGTCGACCATGGAAATCACGCCCGCCTCGGCACAGCGCGCGACGAGGGCCGGCACATCCTGGACCTCGAAGGTGGCCGTGCCCGGCGATTCCATCAGCAGTAGCCGGGTGCGCTCGGTGAACAGGGCGGCGACTTCGTCTGGTTCGGCGCGCGGCGCATGACAGCGGAAGGTAATGCCCAGCCGCGTCAGGGTTCGCTGGAGGGCCTGCCGCCCGGGCCAGTAGCAGGCGTCCGTGACCAGGACCTCGTCGCCGGGCTCGAGCACGGCGAGCAGGGCGACCGACACTGCCGTCAGTCCGGTCGAGACGACGAAGGTTCGATCGGCCCCCTCCATCTCGGCCAGCAGCCGGCTGAGCTCGGCATGAACACCGGCCCCATCTATGCCGTAAACCGGACCCAGGGTCTCGTCGCGCAGATCGGCGGCGCGCGCGTTCAGCAGGGTCGTGCCGCGCGCGATCGGTGGATTGACCGGGCGGCGGCCCTGAGGTCGCCGGGTCGCGGATCGTATCAGGCGAGTTTGTTCGTCCACTTGACGCGACCCCTGCTAGGTTGGTTGTTGGGAACACTAGGCGTGGCGCTGGCCTCGCGACAAGGGACGCCGATGCGGCTGGGAGCTCTTTCAGGATTGATGGTGGCGGCGCTGGTGTCGCTGGCGGCCTGTGGTGGAGGTGCCGACCAGGTCGAAGACACCACGACGGATGCTGCCGTCCAGGGCCGGCCGGAAACACCAGAAGTCGAGGTGACGCGCCCGGCGGGGCCGACCCTGACCTCCATTCGATCCCGCGGGCATCTGAACTGTGGCATCCACCCGGGGCTGGTCGGCTTTTCCTACACCGACAATCGCGGACGCTGGCGCGGCTTTGACATCGACTTCTGCCGGGCGACGGCGGCGGCGGTGCTCGGCGATCCGAACGCGGTCAGGTTCGTGCCGGTGACCAATGACCAGCGCTTTCCGGCGCTGGAGGAGGGCCGGGTCGATGTGCTGTGGCGCAACACCTCGCGCACGCTTAGCCGTGATGGCTCGGGTTTCGACTTTCCCGGCACCAACTATTTCGATGGTCAGGGCTTCCTGGTTCGCCGCAACCTCGACCTGAGCAGCGCGACCGAGCTGAATGGCGCGCGCGTCTGTGTCCAGGCCGGCTCGACGTCAGAGTTGAATGTCGCCGACTGGTTTCGGGTCCATGGCCTGACCTACACGCCCGTCGTCGTCGCCAGCGAAACAGCGGCCCGGACCGCCTATGCCCGCGAGGACTGTGATGCCTTGACGGCGGATGTCTCGGCCCTGGCGGCGGCGCGCACGACCCTGTCGGACCCCCGGGCGCATGTCATCCTGCCGGATGTGATCTCGCGCGAGCCCCTGGGCCCGGCGGTCCGCGAGGGTGATGATCAATGGGCCGATATCGTGCGCTGGACCCTGAACGCCCTGATCCTGGCGGAGGCCCTGGATGTAACCCAGGAGAATATCGACCAGATGGTCGAGGAAACCCGCAATCCTGAAATCCGGCGGCTGCTCGGCGTAGAGGGCCATGTCGGTCGCCCGCTCGGCCTGAACGATACCTGGGCGCGCCAGGCGATTTCGGCTGCGGGCAACTATGGCGAGATCTTCGAGCGCAACGTCGGCACCGAGTCGGCGCTGGACCTGTCGCGAGGTCTGAATGCGCTATGGACGGCGCAGCCCGCTGGACTGATGTACGCTGCGCCGATTCGATAGTGCCGAATTCCGGGGAGGGGAATCTAGATGACCGCTGCTGAGACGCGCCCGAAACCCAGCAACCTGCATTGGTTGATGCTGCTGGGCTTCCTTGTTGGCCTGGGGGGTGGACTGGCGGTCAATCTGGGCGTCGGGCCCGAGACGCCCTGGGTGGTGTTCGTCACCGACAACATCACCGGCCCGATCGGACAGATCTTCCTGCGGCTGCTGTTCATGCTGGTGTTGCCGCTGCTGGTGGCGGCGCTGATCACCGGTATCGCAGAGATGGGGGACGTGAAGGCCCTGGGAAAGGTGGGGCTGAAGACCCTGCTGTTCACCATCCTGATTTCCAGCATTGCCGTCGTCATCGGCCTGGTCACGGTGAATGTCTTGCGGCCAGGCGATGGGGTCGATCCGGTCCTGGCTCAGGAACTGCTCGAACAGGGCCGCCAGGGCGCGCAAGGGATCGTGGACAGTGCGCCGGCCTCGGTGGGCGGGGCCCAGTTCTTCCTGGACCTCATTCCAGCCAATGTGGTCACGGCGGCCGCCGACAACCAGATCCTGCCGGTGATGGTCTTTGCGCTGTTCGTCGGGATCGGGCTGGTCATGACCCGGAGCCCGGCGGCGGACCACTTCCAGCGCACGATGGAAGGCCTGCTGGAGGTGATGATGAAGCTGATCGGGCTGGTCATCTCGTTTGCACCGATCGCCATCGCCTGCCTCATGTTCAACCTGGCAGCCCTGTTCGGCTGGGACCTGCTGGTCCGGCTCGGTGCCTATGCCGGCGTCGTCGTGCTGGCGCTGTCGATCCACTTTTTCATCGTCTATTCGCTGGCGGTCTGGGGGCTGGGTGGCCGCAATCCGGTCAGCTTCTTCAAGGCGGTGCAGCCGGCCGTCGTGGTGGCCTTCTCGACCGCCTCGTCCAATGCGACCCTGCCGACGGCGCTGCAGGTGGCGGAATTCCGACTGAAGCTGCCGCGCAAGATTTCCCGCTTCGTCCTGACCGTGGGGGCGACGGCCAACCAGAACGGCACGGCGCTGTTCGAGGGCGTGACGGTGCTGTTCCTGGCCCAGTTCTTCGGTGTGGATCTGTCGCTGCAGCAGCAGGTCATGGTGATGTTCATCTGTATCCTCGGCGGGATCGGGACCGCCGGCGTCCCGGCCGGATCGCTGCCGGTGATCGCCATGATCCTGGCCATGGTCGGAATTCCGCCCGAAGGGATCGGCCTGATCCTCGGCGTGGACCGGTTCCTGGACATGTGCCGCACCACCCTGAATGTGACGGGCGACCTGGTTGCGGCGACGGTAGTGTCACGCGGCGAAAGCGATCCTCCGGGTCTGGAGCTGCCGCCCTCGATTGCCGAACCGCCTGGGCCATAGGCCGGCGAATTCCTCCTGGAAGGAAGGCCTGCTTCGCTCGGTTCTGTCCGTTGCGTGGCGGGTGTCGAGAATCCCTCTTGCCTTTCGCGCGGCCTGACTTCAGCTTCCGCGCCCCATGATCGAAGCTGAGCCGCAAACAAGACCGTCAAATGGCCTGGGCGCGCTGCTCAACCTCGCCTGGCCGGTGGTGCTGTCGCGGCTGGGCATCATGGCGATGGGGCTGACGGATGCGATCATCGTCGGTCGCTATTCGTCCGATGAGCTTGCCTTTCATGCCCTGGGCTGGGCTCCGACCTCCGTGCTGCTGACAACGGCGGTCGGCCTGCTGATGGGGGTCCAGGTCATGACCGCACGTCTGATCGGGTCGGGGCGACCCCACGAGGTCGGAGCCGTCCTGCGGCGCGGCATCATCTACAGCCTGCAGATCGGTGTGGTCTCGGTCGCCATCCTGACTCTGATTGGCCCCTGGGCCATGCACCGGATCGGAATAGAGCCCGATCTGGCCGATGGGGCCAGTCTGGCGCTGATCGTCTTTTCCCTGTCCCTGCCGATGTATCTGGTCTCGGTCGCGGCCCAGTTCTTTCTGGAAGGGTTGGGCAAGCCGGCTCCGGGCATGAATGCGATGTGGCTGGCGAATGCGGTCAATCTGGGCCTGAACCTATGGCTGGTTCCAGGACTCTCGGGTCTTCCGGTCGAGGGAGCCGTGGCCTCGGCCTGGGCCACCTTCTTTGCGCGGGCCAGTCTGGCGGTCTTCTTGGTGGCCTACATCTGGCGGATGCCGCAAGCGCGAGCCCTGGGCGTCTTCAATCCGCCAAAGCTCCCCCGCCAGGACATCATCGAACAGCGCAAGGTCGGCTATGCCGCCGGCGTCAGCTACTGCATCGAGGTGTCGGCCTTCGCGGCGATGACCCTGGTGGCGGGCCTGCTGGGAGCTATCGGCACAGCCGCCTGGACGGTGGTGCTGAATGTGTCGGCGGTGGTCTTCATGGTTCCGCTCGGCCTGGCGGCTGCGACGGGGGTGCTGGTGTCACGGGCCTATGGTGCCGGCGATCCCGGAGGCGTCCAGCGTGCGGGCTGGACCGGCATGGCGGTCGTCGGAACCCTGGCCTTCGTCATTGCCCTGATCGTCTGGCCGACCGCCCACCTGATCAGCCTGGCCTATTCGCGCGAGCCTGAGGTCCTGGCCCTGGCCTCGGCGGCACTGGTGCTGGCGACGCTGTTCTTCGTGGCGGACGCCTTGCAGGTCGTGGCCGCCCAGGCCCTGCGGTCTGCCGCCGATGTCTGGTGGCCAACGCTGATGCACCTGTTCAGCTATGGCGTTGTCATGATCCCGCTGGGCTATGGCCTGGCGGTCGTCTGGGGGCAGGGGGTCAACGGCATCGTCTGGGCATGCATCATCGCCAGCCTGATCTCGGCCGGATTGCTATGCGCGCGCTTCTGGCGCGTCTCACACCGACAGATTCAGACGCCGAGAATCCAGCCCTCTTCGCCCTCGACCTGAGATTTGAGCTTGGCCGAGGCCTTGGCCGGCGGCGCGAACAGCGCGCCCAGTTCGCCCTTTTCGTCGAGGCGCAGCAGGTGCTGGGCCAGGGTGCGGACCTGGGTTTCGTCCTTGACCTCGCCGGGCTCGGGCTTCTGAGGGAGCAGGGACGGCCAGACCTCGGCCACGACCACCGACAGTGGCTCGACCCCCTCAGGTGTCAGGGCCTGCCAGCCCGTGCCGAACGGCCAGACGGCGACCGCTGATCCCCAGTCGGCGACCAGGCGCGACAACAGGGCGATGCCCAGCAGGGTCTGGCCGCCGACGACGCCGGCCCCGTGCATCTGCCAGACGCTCTTGGGCCGTTGCTTGCCCTTGGCGGCGGCCTCTTCGGTGGCCCGGAACTCGGCGGTGCCGTCATAGACACCGTCCGGCTTGGTCGCCGACAGCCAGGTCTGGACCTGTTTGGCCGGCGCGCCCCAGAACGGCCGGGGACCGTCGGTCATCAGCCGGTTCATCTTGTTGGCAACGGCGAAGCGGTTGTTGGTGTTGTCGGCCTTGTCCTTCACCTCGGACCCGATGAATCGCCACATCGCCGACCAGGGGCTGCCGTCGAGCTTCAGCCGGGCGGCGGTGCCGACCGGATAGCCCAGCGCAAAGTCAAAGCCGATCAGCGTGCGCTCACCCCGGCGCATGGCCTCGGATACCAGCTTGCGGATCAGGGCTTCGCCTTCAGCGCGGGTCGCCGGATTGTAGCTCTCGAAGGCCGGGCGGAAGCGGGCATCGCGCTTGGCTACGCCGATCCAGACCGACTGTTCGCCGGTCTTCTTGGCCTCGGCGGCGGACCAGTCCACGATGATATAGGCGTCAAACAGGCGGGCCACGAAAGGCTCCCAGGGGCGAAGTTGAAACGATGCGACCTTCTAGCCGTCCGCGTCGTCGTCGTCACCCCGCCGAGGCGCATCTTCGGCCTTCAGGTTGAGCTCCGGCACCGGGTGAGGCCGGGGGCGCTTGAGGACGGCCTCGATGTGCGACAGCCAGCGCCGGCCCAGCCGCACGCCCTCGCCGACATCGGACAGCAGGGAGCGCGGCCCGAACAGCTCCAGCTCGAACTCAGGGAAGCGATGGTCGGTGAAGACCAGCCGCAGCGTCACCCGCTCTGCGTTCGGTCCGAACTCGTCGAGCAGACGGCGTGGCTCGCCGCGACGCGCCCGCGCCAGGACCTTGCCGTCCACGATCAGCTCGGCCCCCTCGATTTCGTGGAAGCCATAGACCAGGCCCGTGCTGCCGGTTCGCCAGAGCACCGCCAGGGACTCTCCCTCAAAATCGAGGCCGGCGGCGCGACCGTCAGCGATATCGAGGGCCTCGCATTCCGGGACGCCGTGAAGCACACGACGCAAAGCCCGGCGCAGGCGCCGCGCCGGCTCCAGCCACCAGGAAACGAACATGGCCAGTGTCGTCAGGGCCACGCCGGCCAGCAACAGAATCAGGATGGTGCGCAGCACCTCGCTCATGGATTGAGCGTCACCACGACCGGGACATGGTCGGATGGCTTGTCCATGTCGCGGGCGGCCCGCCAGGTCTCGATGCCGATGAAGGCGTCGGCGGCCTGGGGCGAGAGCAGGGCGAAATCGATGCGAATGCCGTGGTCGCGTTGCCAGGCCCCGGCCTGATAGTCCCAGAAGGTGTAGGTGCCGTCCGGCTCGTGGCCGAGCTCATGGCTGTCGGACAGACCCAGATTCAACAGGGCCCGGAAGGCCTGACGGCTCTCCGGCTGGAACAGGGCATCGCCCCTCCAGGCCTCGGGGTTGCGGGCATCGACCGGCTCGGGGATGACATTGTAGTCGCCGCAAAGGGCCAGACGCTCCTCCAGTTTCAGCAGATCCCTGGCATGGGCCTGCAGGCGCTCGAACCAGCGCAGCTTGTAGGCGAACTTCTCCGTGCCGACGGGGTTGCCGTTGGGCAGATAGATGGCGGCGACCCGCACCGGCGTCTCGGCCTCGACAAGGGCTTCGAGGTAACGCGCCTGCTCATCGGTATCGTCACCGGGCAGGCCACGCCGTACATCTGTCAGCGGATATTTGGAGAGCAGGGCCACGCCGTTGTAGGACTTCTGGCCGTGAACGACGAGATTATAGCCCCGACTTTCAAAGGGTTCAGCGGGGAACTTCTCGTCAACGCACTTGATTTCCTGAAAACAGGCGACGTCGGGCCGTGCCTCATCGAGCCAGGCCAGGACGGTTTCCAGACGGGCGTTGACCGAATTGACGTTCCAGGTGGCGATCCGCATCCGGCGACTCCTTGAGTGCGTAACCTAGACGGCGCTGCGCCCACGGCAAGACCGGGGGGGGAGGGGGGCACCGCCGGTCGCCAGATGCGGGTCCACGACCTCGAAAATTCCAGTGTACGAACGCCGGTCGATCTCCGACAAACAGGGGGTATCAAGGGGACGATTCCATCCATGAGTATTCCGTCGGCGGCTGACATTGCGCCGAGCCCGGTGGCTAAGGCTGCGCGCTATGACGCCATGGATGTGCTGAGGGGCTTTGCCCTGTGCGGCATTCTTCTGATGAACATCGTGGCGATGGGGACGCCCTGGGCAACCTATTTCCCGCCGCTCCCGGCCAACTGGTCCGATCCGAGCTGGCAGGTCTGGTTCGCAGAAAACACCCTGTTCGAAGGCACCATGCGCGGGCTGTTCACCTTCCTGTTCGGGGCGGCCGTGATCCTGATCACCCGTCGCGGTGACCAGGCCGGCCGGGCGATGGGGGTGGCCGATGTCTGGTTCAGGCGCTGTCTGGTGCTGCTGGGGCTCGGTCTGGTGAACTTCACCCTGCTGCTGTGGCCGGGTGATATTCTCTGGGTTTACGGCTGTGCGGGGTTGTTCCTGTTTGTGTTCCGAAAGGCGCGCCCATGGACCCTGGTCGTGATGGGGCTGGCCATATTGGCGACCCTCTCGATCGGTGAGGGGTTGGGCCAACAGGGCAGCGTCCAGGCCTATCGCGACGGCCTGGCGGCGCATCAGGCCCAGCTGGATGGCCAGGTTCTGCGCGCGGAGCAACAGGAGGCGCTGGGGGCCTATACCGGGCATCGGGACTATCTCTGGCCGCCCCAGGCCGACCTGGACGCCGAAGCCGCCGAGCGTCTCGGCACCTATCCCCAGGCCGTGGCGTGGAGCTTCGAGACGTTCGCGGACTGGGGTTTGAACGGCTGGGGGATCCTGATGATCCTGGAGTCCATCGGCTTCATGTTTATGGGCATGGCCCTGTTCAAATGGCGGATCATTACCGGCGAGCGCTCAACCGGCTTCTACCTGGCCATGATGGGGATCGGCTACGGCGTCGGCGTCAGCCTCAATGTGGCCGAGCATCTGGCGATCTGGAACAGCGGCTTTTCGCCGGAGGTCTGGTGGCCGAACTACACCTATGAGCTGTCGCGCGTGCCGACGACCCTGGGGCATCTGGGCCTGATCATGGCCTTGTGGAAGGCCAGGGCCCTGGTCTTCGTCGGCGATGGCCTCAGGGCCATCGGCAAGATGGCCCTGACCAACTATCTGTGCCAGTCGCTGATCGCGGCGATCCTGTTCAACGGCCTTGGGTGGGCCAACCAGCTGACCTGGGCAGAGCTATGGTTGCTGTGCGTGCCGATCTGGATCGGCCAGGCGATCTTCAGCGTGCTGTGGCTGAAGCGGTTTGAATATGGACCGCTGGAATGGGGGTTGCGCGCCATCGCCTATGGCGAGCGGCCGACGATGCGCCGGGCACCGTCGGCCTGATCGCATCAGCCCTGGGCCGTGTAGCCCTTGCCGCCGTTCGACGGGCGGCGACGCTTGCGGCGCTTGAGCTGGGCCCCTTCGCCGGTTTCGGTCGGCTTCATCGGCTGACGTTCGCGCGCCATCGGATCGAAGGCGGGACGCTCGGGGGCCGCGCCGCCGGGCTTGCCGCGACGACGACGGTGCGGCTGACCGCGCGCGCCTTCGGGCTTGTCGCCATGACGGCCACCGCGACGGGGGCCGCGCGGCTGTTCGGCACGGTCGTCGTCGGGCAGGGTCGCCTTCTTGCCGACGCCCGACGCCAGGATGGTGGCATCCAGCTGGGCCAGCTGTTTGTCGTTGCGACGATCCCAGGACGGAATCTTCTGGCGCGTGACCTTTTCGATGTCCTTCAAGAGCTTCATCTCATCGGGCGCGACAAAGCTGATGGCGGTGCCGTCCTTGCCGGCGCGGGCGGTGCGACCGATGCGGTGGACATAGGCCTCGGGAACGAAGGGCAGCTCGAAGTTGACGACGTGGGTCACCTTGTCGACGTCGATACCGCGCGCGGCGATGTCGGTGGCGACCAGCACGCGTAGCTTGCCGTCCTTGAAGGCCTGAAGCGCGCGTTCGCGCTGGGGCTGGCTCTTGTTGCCGTGGATGGCTCCGGCCTCGACGCCGCCGGCCTGAAGATAGGCGGCGACCTTGTCGGCCCCATGCTTGGTCTTGGTGAAGACGAGGCAGCGCGTATAGGCCGGGTTCGAGAACAGCTCGGTCAGCAGGGCGCGCTTGCGGCCCGCCTCGATGACAATGACCGACTGTTTGATGCGTTCGACCGTGGTGGCTTGAGGCGTGACCTGGACCTTGGTCGGATCTTTCAGCAGGTCACCCGCCAGCTTGCCGATCTCGCCCGGCATGGTGGCCGAGAAGAACAGGTTCTGACGGCGGGCCGGCAGCGTGGAGACGATCTGGCGGATCGGCTTGATGAAGCCGAGGTCCAGCATCTGGTCGGCCTCGTCGAGCACGAAGATCTCGGTGGAGGACAGGTCGAGCATCTTGCCCTGGATATGATCCAGCAGGCGGCCGGGTGCCGCGACCAGGATGTCGAGGCCCTGTTGCAGGGCGCGTTCCTGGGCACCGTATTTGACGCCACCGAAGATGACCGCGACGCGGAAGCCGAGGCCGGCCCCGTAGATCTTGAACATCTCGCCGATCTGGGTCGCCAGCTCGCGCGTCGGCGACAGGATCAAGGCGCGGGTCGTGCGCGGCATCGGCGCGACACGGTTGGCCGCCAACCGATGCAGGATCGGCAGGGCGAAGGCGGCGGTCTTGCCGGTGCCGGTCTGGGCGATGCCGAGCAGATCCTTGCCGGCCATGACATCGGGAATGGCCTTGGCCTGGATCGGGGTGGGGGTGGTGTAGCCCTTCTGCGTCAGGGCAGAGAGCAGGGCCGGATTGAGGCCCAGGGATTCAAAGGTCGTGTTGCTCACGAGCGGTCTTTCATATGCGGCGGCGCGCATCGGCTGACGCGCGCGACCAGCCCCGGTGGGGCGGAAACGGGCGTCGCCCCGCGTGATCTGGCGACGAATGGATATTGAAAGCCGGTGCCTACGACAGGCGGATCTGGGATCAGACCCTCACGCGCTGGAGGGACCGGACATCGCATTGTGCGATGCAGCAAGAATGGGCGTCGGGTGTGGCGAAGTCAAGGCGGCTAGGAAATGTCTTCGTTGGCCAGGGCGACGGGGTGTCCGCTGGCTTCGAGCTGCGAAACCAACTCGGCAAAGTCTCCATAGGACGCATCGGCGTCTGCCCTGAGATTTATCCGCGTGTTCGGCGCGACCGACGCCATCACCTCGTGTCGGCTCGTCAGGCGTGGGACCTCGTCGCCCTCGGCAAGCCAGAGCGCACCAGCCCTATCCATGGAAAGACGCCAGGCGGGCGGCGCAGGAGGGGCGGTTCCCGGCGGGGCGGTGAGGGATGGTTGATCCAGTGTGGCTGAACGCTCGAACATCGGAGCCGCGAACAGCATCGCCACGATCAACGTCAACAGAAGCCCGATGATGGGCGTCAGGTCGATCGACGACTTGAGTGCGACGGGCATGGCCACCTCCCTCCACCGAACCCTGCTCGGACAAGGCGGCGGGAATAGAGCCAGAGACGCTCGCTATTTCTTGCGGAACTGGTCCAGCGAAACGACCTTGGGGCCGTCGTCCTGGGGACCGTCATCGTCCTCGTCGGTCGGGTCCGGCTCGTCCTCTTCGACCTCGGTGATGAACGGTGGCTCGAACTGCAGCACGAACTGGACGCTGGGGTCATAGAAGCGTGTGATGGCAGCGTAGGGCACCACCAGCTTCTTGGGCTGACCCGAAAACTGCAGGACGATGGAAAATCCGGCTTCGTCGGGAACGAGGTCCCAGTACTGGTGCTGGATGACGATGGTGATCTCGTCGGGATAGCGGTCCAGCAGGTCCGCCGGGATGGAAACACCCGTCGCCCGCGTCTTGAAGGTGATGAAGAAGTGATGCGCGCCCGGCAGGCCGTCGGCCTCATTGGCGCGCTGAAGAGCCGAACGGATGACCCCACGCAACGCCTGCTGCGTCAGCAGGTCATAGCGCATTTCATCAGTGGGAAAGTCCTGTCCGCTCATCCATCCCTCGGGCGACTGGTTCGCCTTCTAGCGAGCATGTGGGCAATCGCATAGGTGCGCGTGTGAAAAAGCGGTGACGGTGCCCGTCGCCAGCCGGCCTTCCGGCGCGATGCGCCTGGCCCGGATGGATGGGGAAAAGTCCCGGCTTCTGTTGCCAGGCGACTTTCCGGCGCGATGCGCCTGGCCCGGATGGAGGGGGAAAAGTCCCGGCTTCTGTTGCCAGGCGCCGGGGGGCCCCGCCTAGGGATCTGAACCCCTAGGACTTAGATTGAGAAACGTCGGGTCGCTTACGCGGCCAGACGAACTTCTCCAGCGAAGTTATCGTTCGCATTTAGAAAATGGCCCGAAACGGCGGTACCATACCGAGCGAAAGCCACGTCTTTACACGCCCGTCGATGCTGATCGGCCCCATGGTCCCCGCCGATAACGCGGAAAGGAAATGGTGGAGCCGCCGGGAATCGCACCCGGGTCCGGTTCGCTTATTACACGCGCGTTTATCGCCATAGTCCGGGCGAACCCGGACGAGCCCAATATAGGCCGTTGAGCGTGAAACTCAAATGAACGGCCGAGGCGATCCGACAGCCGGGAGCCGTTCAATTCCTGAGCGGCAGGTCCCGTCCTAGCGGCCGGCGCCGGCCGTCGGCAGGTGGCTTTCGACCGTGCGGTTGCGCGAACCGTTCATATCTTCCAGCGAGCGATCACGCAGGGCGTTCCATTGCCGGCGGGTCTGACAGATGCGCTGCGGACGATTGGAGCCCACGACATGCTCACGCCGACAGACGACCTCGTTCAGGCGCGCCTCTTCCTCGGCCTCGGCCTGGGTCACTGGGTTGCTCGGCTGGGACGGCTGTTGCGCGGCCGGCGCGGGCTGCTGGGCGAGGACAAGCGCAAACGCCACGGCTGAGAAAAACATGTTCAAGACCCGAATTGGAACCAGAGTGAACGCGGTTTATGGCTCGTAACGAGGGTAGCCACAATCGTCAGATCGTCGCAGTTGATTAAAGTTCTGACAGGTCCAGCCTCGGCCAGTCCGGGGCCTGGTTGCGGAACCAGGTGAGCTGGCGTTTGGCGTAGTGCCGGGTGGCCTGTTTGATCCGCGCCTGGGCGACGTCAAGCGGCAGCCCTTCCCTGAGATGGGCGACGAGGTCGCGCACGCCGACGGCCCGCATCGCCGGCAGCTCAGCCGCCAGATTCCGCTCCAGCAATCCCTTCACCTCCGCGATAGCGCCAGTTGCCAGCATCTGATCGACGCGATCATCACAGCGCCGGTAGAGGTCGCTGCGCTCGCGTTCGACGACCCAGCGTTCGCAGTCTTCCGCCCGCAGGGTCCCGGTCACCGTATCGGCCTGCCAGTCCGACAGGGGGCGGCCGGTGCTGACGGCGACGGCCAGGGCGCGGACCAGGCGCTGGCGATCCCCCGCTGCGATCCGCGTTTCCGCCGCCGGATCAAGGTCGGCCAGGTGCCGGCGGAAGGCAGCCTCGCCAGCGGTCCGATAGGTGGCCTCGACGTCCCGGCGAATATCCTCAGAGACGGGCGGCACGGGGGCCAGACCCTTCAGAAGCGCGTGAAAATACAGGCCCGTACCGCCGACGATGACGAGCGGTCGCGATTCCACGGCCTGGATTTCCTCAACCGCCGTCAGCCATCGCCCGACCGACCAGCTGTCGGCCGGATCAGCGATGCCATAGAGGCGGTGGGGCACGGTGGCCTCATCCGCCGGGCTCGGTCGTGCGGTCAGAACCCGCAGGCCGTCGTACAACTGTTGGGAATCGGCGTTGACGATGACGCCGCCGACGGCCTCGGCCCTCCGCATTGCCAGGTCAGACTTTCCCGACGCGGTCGCTCCGGCAATCAGGATGTGGCGGCTGGCGATGGCGGGTCCTCGCGGGGTGACGGTCGGCCCCAATGCGGATAAGACCTCGGCCCGTCCGAAACAAGGAGCCCTGACGATGCCCGAGGATGCCCGACGCCAGGAGGTCATCGCCGCCCTCGACGCCGTGACGGACCCCAAAACCGGCCAGGGGCTGGTCGCGGCGGGGCGGGTCAAGGGCCTGGTCGTGGGCGAGGACAGGGCGGGATTTGCCATGGAGGTCGATGCGGCCGACGCACGGCTCTATGCGCCGGTTCGCGACGCCGCCGAGGCGGCCCTCAAGGCCATTGCCGGGCTTCATCGCGTTCATGTCGTCCTGACGGCGGAACAGGCGGCGACCCCGCGGCGGCGTGGGGCGGGACTGTCGAAGGCGGCGCTGGATCAGGGTCGGCCGCCCGCGCCGGTGGCCACGGATCGACCGGAACATGTCCGGCGCGTCATTGCGGTCGCCTCCGGCAAGGGCGGGGTCGGCAAGTCGACCGTGGCCGTCAATCTGGCTGTCGCCTTGGCCCGGGGCGGGCACCGGGTCGGCTTGCTGGATGCCGATGTCTATGGCCCTTCGGTGCCGCTGATGATGGGCGCGCAAGGGACGCCCCAGCACGACGGTGAGCGGCTGGTGCCGCTGGAAGCCCACGGTGTGAAGGTGATGTCGACGGGATTTCTGGTGGGGGCGGATCGCGCCATGGTCTGGCGGGGGCCGATGGCGAGCCAGGCCCTGACCCAGATGCTGACCCAGACGCGATGGGGAACGCTCGACGCACCCCTCGATCTGCTGATCGTCGACCTGCCCCCCGGAACGGGGGATGTGCAGCTGACTCTGGTTCAGAAGACTCCGATCGACGGCGTGGTCATCGTCACGACACCCCAGGAAGCGGCCCTGGCGGACGCGCGCCGGGCCGTCGCCATGTTCCGCAAGACCGAAACGCCGGTCATCGGCCTGATCGAGAACATGTCAGGCGAGGTCTTCGGTCACGGTGGCGGCAAGCATGAGGCCGAGCGTCTGGGGGTAAGCTTCCTCGGCAGCGTGCCGCTGGCCGCAGGCGTGCGCGAAGGCGGCGATGCGGGTTTGCCCGTGGTGCAGGCGACCCCGGACTCGGACGTTGCGACGGTCCTGGCGGCCCTGGCAGCCGCTGTGGCCGGCTAGTCGAGAATATCCAGGCCCCGACGTGCCAGGACGCCACCGGTCATATAGACGCGGACGTTTTCGGTGCGGCCGAGCACATCGTGGCGGTATCCCGGGAAGGGGCCGGGCATGGGTTGCCAGGCGGGGCTGATGCAGGGCACGGCAATGACCACGGTCTGGCCTTGCTGGGCCATGCCGCGATCGACACCGGTGACGATGCCGGTCAGGCTGCAGGTACCCTGCGTTTCGCCCGCTGGCAGTCGGCGAACGGACTGAACGCGCAGGGTCACGACGGTTCCGGCGGTGTCACGGGCCTGCTGATAGACATGCGGCGGCAGTTCGGCCCGGGCAGGCTCAACGGCGACGACCGACGCCATCAACAGGCCGGAGGTGGCAGCAAGGACGGGGAGGAGTCGCATGGCCGATATCCTTTCACCCCCATGAGACAAAATCGGGGCGGTCGGGGGTACTTTCAATCCCTGACGGTCAGCGTCGGTCGAGAATGCGAAAGGTGAAGGCGTGGTCGTCCTTCTCGCCCGGCTCGATACGTTCGGACAGGATCTCGATCCAGTCGGCCTCGTCGAAGTCCGGAAAACGGGCGTCGCCCTCGGGCGTGGCCTCGACCTCGGAGATATAGAGCCGCCGCGCTCTGGGCAGGGCGAGGGCGTAGATCTGGGCCCCGCCGATGACGCAGACCTCATTGACGCCGTCGTCGCGCGCCGTCTCGCGCCCGATGGACAGGGCCTCGTCCAGGGCGGCGCAGGCAAGGGCACCCTTGGCGGTAAAATCGGGATTGCGCGACACCACCAGGTTCAGACGTCCGGGCAGGGGGCGAAGTTGCAGACTGTCCCAGGTCTTGCGCCCCATGACGCAGGGCTTGCCGATCGTGGTCTGCTTGAATTTCTGCAGATCCGAGCGGAGCCGCCAGGGCAGGCCGCCGGCCGAACCGATGACGCCGTTGCGGCCGCGTGCCGCGACGAGGGAGATGAGAACCGACATGGTCGGTCTGATAGCCGAGATCGGGGAGCGGCGCATCCGCCGCTCCCCAACCGATTACATCTCGGGTTCGAGCAGCTTCAGACGGAAGAGCAGGGCACCGAGAATGGCCCCGACCGCCGGGGCCACGAAGAACAGCCACAGCTGGCTCATCGCCTCGCCGCCGGCCAGCAGGGCCGGACCGAAGCTACGGGCCGGGTTGACCGACACACCGGTGACCTGGATGCCGACGATGTGGATGACCGCCAGGGTGATGCCGATGGCGATACCCGCGAACGGCCCGTGCGCCTTTTCACCGGTGACGCCGAGAATGGCGACCACGAAGATGGCCGTCATCACCACTTCGAAGATGGCGGCGGCCATCAGAGGATATTCGCCCAGATAGCCCGGGCCCCAGCCGTTTTGACCCAGATTGACCGGCTCGCCCGGTACGGCCTGGGCGATCGACGCCAGGATGAAGGCTCCGACCACTGCCCCGATGAACTGGGCCAGCCAGTACACCCCCATGTCCTTGGCCGACATCTTGCCGGCCACGAAGGCCGCCAGGCTGACCGCCGGATTGACGTGACAGCCGGACACCGGCCCGATGGAATAGGCCATGGCGATGATGGCAAAGCCGAACGCCAGGGCGATGCCCAGCTGACCGACATGTTCCCCGCCCAGCACGGCCGCCCCACAGCCGAACAGGACCAGAACCGCCGTGCCGATCAGTTCGGCGACGAATTTCTTGAGCATGACACCCCTCCCAGGGTCAGACGTCTCTCTGCGGACGCCACCATGGAGCGTGGGGCGAGTCTTTGCCCCGCGCTAGTCGGAAGACCTTTGGTCACTCAGCCAGCTCAGCCATTTGCGACGCATCGCCTGCTCGAGGTCGATGCCGGCGCTGTCGCAATAGATCAGCAGCATCCCAAGCACATCGGCGGCTTCGTCGGCCAGCTTGTCCGGGTCGGCCTGGCCGCGGGCGCGGGAGGTCAGCCGCAGGTGCTCGGCCGTCAGTTCGCCGAGTTCTTCCTGAAGCTTGAGCAGGGCCCAGTCGCGATCACGGTCGATGCCATGCTCGGCGGCGTAGCGGTCGGAGATACGCAGGACATCGGCCTGCAGGGCCTTGAGGCGCATCAGACCGCGACCGGGGCCTTGATGTGGGGCCAGGCGTCGTAACCCTCCAGCACGAAATCGCCCAGTTCGAAGGCGAACAGGTCGGTGCGGTCAGCGATGTGCATCACGGGCAGGGCGCGGGGTTCGCGCGCCAGCTGGGTGCGGGCCTGCTCCAGATGGTTCAGATACAGGTGAGCATCGCCGAAGGTATGGATGAATTCGCCCGGCCGAAGCCCGACGACGCGGGACACCATCATCGTCAACAACGCATAGGAGGCGATGTTGAACGGCACGCCCAGAAAGACGTCCGCCGACCGTTGATAGAGCTGGCAGCTGAGCTTGCCGTCGGCGACAAAGAACTGGAACAGGCAGTGACAGGGCGGCAGGGCCATGTCGTCGACGTCGGCCGGGTTCCAGGCCGTGACGATATGGCGGCGGCTGTTGGGATTGGTCTTGAGCCCATGCACCAGTTTCTCGATCTGGTCGATCGAGGCCCCGTTGGGGTCGGCCCATGAGCGCCATTGCTTGCCGTAAACCGGGCCGAGTTCGCCCTCGGCGTCGGCCCATTCGTCCCAGATGCTGACGCCGTTTTCCTTGAGATAACGGATATTGGTCTCGCCCCGCAGGAACCACAGCAGCTCCACGATAATCGAGCGCAGATGCAGCTTCTTGGTCGTCAGGACCGGGAAGCCACGCGACAGATCGAACCGCATCTGGCGACCAAAGACACCGAGAGTGCCGGTGCCGGTGCGATCACCGCGTTCAGCCCCGTTCTCAAGAATATCGGCCAACAGATTGAGATACTGGCGCTCGGGGTGATCGTGCGCGGCCTGCGTCTGGGCACCGGTGAGAACGGGGAGTTCGGACTGGAGAGCCTGGGCGGTCATGGGCCCACTTTGGAGGTGATTCGCGGCCCTGACAGCCCCCGAACTTCAAGGCTCCACAGCCGGGTTCAGGGCGTGGACGTGGACCCATCGTTGCTTGGGGTGCGGCTGCGGGCAAGGCGGCGTTGCCGACCGGTCGGACATTCACATTCTGGGGCGTTCGGCGAACGGCCCTGGGGCGCTCCATCGACCCGGAACCTCAGACCGTCTGGATGTCCTTGGCGCGCAGAGCGACGGCAAAGCGTCGGATGGTTCTGGTTCTGCCCGAGAGCAAGCCGATCAGGGGCTCGTACTGGTAGGTCAACAGCACCGCCACACCGACATCCCGCGGCTCCAGAACGGCCAGGACCTCGTTTTTCAGGTCATCGGGCAGATAGGTCATCGACCCCTGGAGAACGACCACGGCGTTTCCCACCCGCGCCACCTCGGCCGTCCCCAATGCCCCGCCCGAGACATCGCTGAGAATGACCCCATTGTGGCTGATGAGGGTCTGCACATTCTGTCTGACGCAGTCGGAATCGGGGCAATCGGCCATGGCCTCGGCCACTTCGACCGTGATCCGGTCGACCTCGCGGCGGCGCGTCTGCTCATCAATGAGGTCGACCGCCGCGCCCAGCAGCGCGACGAGCACCGTCGCCAACAGCGCGAACTCAATCGCCGCGGCACCGGAGGTATCGGCGACCAACCCACCTGTGAAACGAAAACGGCGACGTCTTTGGCTACGCATGACGTCTCTAGGTCCGGGGCGGCTGGAGGAACACGGACCTGCCGCGCACCTGAAGCCCTGATACGAACGGGACAAAAATCACAACGGGCACTTCTGCCCTGACCACCATCAGGTGCCCGGCCTGGCCGCGAGCAAAGGTCGTCGTCATGGATCCGGCCGTTGCGGTTCGGAGTTCACGCATCTCGAGCCTCAGCGTGCGACGGCAATTTGAGGCCAGCAGAAGACGCTCGCAGACAAAGTCGCGCGTGCCGTTTCGATTTGCCGCCGCCAACAACGCCTTTCCGTCGCCCGTCGCCAGATCCGACAGGGCGTCGTGCATGGCGATGCGCGTCAGGAAAAACAGCGAAAACTGAATAATGCCGAGCAGCAGCAGCACGAAGGCCGTCGCGACGATCGCAAACTCGACCGCGACCGAACCCTTGTTGCAGCCGAAGAAGCCTGCTCGACCTCGGCGCGTCACGGACAGGTCCTGGAGCAGATCCGAATGTAGTCGATCAGACCACCGGTCGATTCATTCTGCCCAGCGGCTTTCCAACTGATGCGATATTCGGCCTCTGAGGCGACGCGGAACCGGATCCTGCGCTCCACCCATTGGTCGGTATAGACGCATGAATCGACCATGTTCGCTGGCGCATAGGTATAGTTGCCCGACCGCTCGACGTAGAGATCGATGCGGTTCGTCTCATTACGACAGGCGCGATAGGGCTCCAGCGCCGCGCCGGATCCACAGCCCAAGGCACCGGCATAGGCCGGGTCAGGGTTGCGGACGCGCGAAATATACCAGTAGCGGATCTCATACTCGCCGGCCGCCAACCGCATGCGCCGCGACATGGTCGAGTTCGCCCAGGAATCCAGCTCGGCGAAGAAATTGCCGAAGCGGATCGTACCCGCCGACAGTTCCGGAAGACCGTTGATTTCTATGCCGCGCGTGCCCTCGGTGTCCCAACCGTTCCAGTTTTGGTAGATGGCCCAGCGATTGAGGCCGACCGGGTGATTGCTCTCGAACGACTCCATGAACAGCAGCGTGCCGGGGGTCGTGCTCGGGTCCGGCCTGGCCACGCTGCAGGTGCGAACCACGCCCACCGGCGTCGTTTCAGCGCCCAGGACCACCGCAAAACTATTGGCACTCTCGGCCGAACCCGTGACGGTCAGGACATCGCCCGAGATGGTGTTGCGAATCGTGCCCCCGAGCCCGCTGGCCGACAGACGCCGAGCCGAAATGCGATTGGCCGTGCTCCGGAAGTCTGAGGCGGGGCGCGAAGCATTTTCTGGCTTTCCGCGCTGATACGAGATCTCCCGTCCCGACTGCGAGCACGACAATTCGACCACATTGGTCAGTTCTTGCCGCACCGAATAGGCGTGTGACATGTCAATGCCGCCGCCGACCGACAGAACCAGCACAGGCAGGCTCAGGGCCGCAATCAGGCTGATGTTGCCCTGAACGTCGCGCAGGAAACTCCTGGCGGTCGTGTTGCGCGCATGCGTCATGGCGTCGCCCTGAGGAGGCAGCTTCTTCATGCCATGCACAGATACGCCAGATCACCTAATGGCCGATTAAGCGCCAGGGTGAACGGATGGTTACGCGGAAGACCGACAAGCCCCCGCCCTCGCGCTCAAGGCCGGAGGACCGTGTCGGGAGCCGACGTCCTATTTGGTGTCGTCGGCCGGTGCCGCCGGCGGATCGCCGACGCGGCTCTCATAGACGTGGTCGATCAGGCCAAAGGCCTTGGCCTCATCGGCGCTCATGAAATAGTCGCGGTCCAGGGTGCGCTCGATGACCTCGATCGGCTGGCCGGTGTGCTTGGAATAGAGCGCGTTCAGTTGGCGCTTGGTCTTGATGATGTCCTCGGCGTGACGCTCGATGTCCGAGGCCTGACCGCGGAAGCCGCCCGACGGCTGGTGCACCATGAGGCGGGCGTTCGGCAGGGCGATGCGCTGGCCCTTTTCGCCGGCGGTCAGCAGGAACGATCCCATCGAGGCCGCCATGCCCATACACACCGTCGAGATCGGACTCTTGATGTACTGCATGGTGTCGTAGATCGCCATCCCGGCCGTCACCACGCCGCCCGGCGAGTTGATGTACATCGAGATTTCCTTCTTGGGGTTCTCGGACTCCAGGAAGAGAAGCTGGGCGCAGATCAGCGACGACATGCCGTCCTCGACCGGACCGGTCAGGAAGATGATCCGCTCCTTGAGCAGGCGCGAGAAGATGTCATAGGCCCGCTCGCCACGGCTGGTCTGTTCGACCACCATCGGTACGAGGTTCATGGTCAGGTGGTCGACGGGATCGTGCATCTGTCTCGGCTTTCTCGATAACCGGCGGGACGAATCATCGCCGCCTTGTCCTTTGAAGCCGATATCGTCTTGCCGAAGTGTTGATTCAAGTCTGCGGTGGGGTCGCCGGCTCCGGCGGCACCGGTTCGACCGTGGGGGCGGGGCCTTCGGCCTCGACCGCCGGGGGCGTTTCGGTGGCGGGCTGGGCCGCCGCCTCAGCCTCGGCTGCGTCGCGGGCGGCCGCCGCCGCTTCGAGGTTGCGGCGCAGGTGCCAGGCCATCTCGCGCTGTTGCCGGTCCGGACTGGCGGCATCGCCCCGCATCGCATAGAGCGCCTGCAGATAGGCGAGATCCCAGTCCGTCATGCGCTGGGTGCGGTCGGCCCCCTCATTGAACAGATTGAAGACGGAATCGTAGCCGTTGGCGTCCAGCCGCGCATCGACCTGAGCCAGGGCCACCATCGAAATATAGTCGGCCAGGGAGGCGAACGAGACGGAGCCGATGCGGCTGGTGTCGAGAATGATGATGACGTGGCCGAGGCCCTGTTCGTGACTCTCACGGATGCGCGAGGCAGTCACGCCGAACTGCGAGGTCCGCATATAGGTGACCTGCCACCAGCGGACCGGCGCGCCCGAGGTCTGGAAATGCGCCAGGGCGTCCTGACCCAGATTGGTGTTGCCGATGTCGGGCCGGAACACCTGGGGGTCTTCGGCGACCAGGGCCTGGGCCAGGGCATCGCCGTTGGAATCCGCCAGGATCAGGATATTGGGACGGCAACCCGGGTCGCCGGCGTTCAGGCCGATGACCATCGCCACGCCCGAAACCTGGTCGGCCAGGGCCTGGGCGTAGCGCGGCGTCATATTGACCACGCCGACGCAGACACGGCGGTCCCAGCGCGCCAGGTTCTGTTCGCGCCGACTGACCCCCACTTCCTCGACGAAGGACTGCACGGCCTCGCGCAGCGGTCGTGCGATGATCGTAACGTCTTCGACCTGGTCGGCCGGGGGCTCGGTCTGGGTCTGGGCCGCAGCAGGTGCGGCCCACAAGGCGAGCAGGGCGGCGGGGAGGAGCAGGGCGGAATGACGCACGGACAGGCCTGTGAAACGGTTGATCCGGGGTCATATCATGCCGGTATCGCGCTGCCGGATTAATTCACCGAAAGGTGGCACCCGGTCCGGCGGCCGGCAGATGCCGCCTACGAAAAAGGCCCGGCGACCTTGTGAACCGCCGGGCCTTTGCTGAGGTCTGGAAGGACTAGTCCTCGTCCTTGAACAGCTCTTCGCGCGAGACCTTCTTGTCGGTCACCTTGGCCTTTTCGAAGATCCAGTCGCACACCTTCTCTTCGTAGATCGGCGCGCGCAGCGCGTTGGTGGCGTTCGGATTCTGGCGATAGAAGTCCATCACCTGGCGCTCCTGGCCCGGATAGTTGCGGGCTTCGGCGACGATGGCGTTGGAGACCTCCTGGTCAGAAACGATCACGCCGGCGGCGCGTCCCATCTCGGCCAGCACCAGGCCCAGGCGCACCCGGCGCTCGGCGATCTTGTGGTAGTCGTCCTTGAGCTTCTTGTCTGACTTCTTGGCGTCTTCCTCGTCGAGACGACCGGCGGCCTTGTCGGCCTCGACCTGGCCCCAGATACCATCAAATTCGGCTTCCACCATGCGCGGCGGCAGCGGGAAGTCGTGGTCCTTGTCCAGGGCGTCGAGCAGCGCCCGCTTGAGCCGGAAGCGCGACTGGCGGTCGTTGCCGGACTGGAGGTTCTGCTTGACCAGTTCGTTCAGCTTTTCGAGGCTTTCAATGCCGATGGCCTTGGCGAATTCATCGTCGGCCTTGGCTTCCTTGGGGGCCTTCACGGCCTTGACCGTCACATCGAACACCGCGTCCTTGCCGGCCAGGTGGGCCGCGCCGTAGTCGGCCGGGAAGGTGACCTTGACCGCCGTTTCGTCGCCGACCTTGGCCCCCTTCAACTGGTCTTCAAAGCCCGGGATGAAGCGGCCCGAGCCGATGACCAGCGGTGCGTCAATCGCCGAGCCGCCTTCAAACGCTTCGTCGTCGATCTTGCCGACGAAGTCGATGATGACCTGGTCGCCCTCTGCGGCCTTGGGAGCCTTGCCGCCCTTGTCCTCATAGGTGGTGTTCTGGCTGGCCAGTTCGCTGACGGCCTCCTCGACTTCCTTGTCCGTGGGCTCGTGAACGGGGCGGGACAGCTTCAGGGTCGTCGCATCGACCGGGGTGAAGTCCGGCATCACCTCAAGGCTCATTTCGTAGGACAGGTCGGCCTTGCCGGCGACGACATCCTCAATGTCGGTGATCGGGGTGATCTCGGCAGGGGCGGCCGGGCGCAGCTTGGCGTCGTCCAGGGCCTTCTGGCTGGAGGTGTTGACCTCGTCGTTGATGATTTCACCCATCAGCTCGCGGCCGAACATCTTGCGGACGTGGGCGGCGGGAACCTTGCCGGGGCGGAAGCCCTTGAGCTTCATCGTCGGCGCGATCTCGGCGATTCGCGCATCAAGGCGCGAGCTGAGGTCGCCTTGCGGGATGGTCACCGCGATGACGCGCGACAGGCCTTCAGCGGATTTTTCGACGACTTGGATGGACATGGGAGCGGTCTTCTACAGGACGGCGGCCCCGAGATCGGGTCGGCCGGGCGAATGGTGGCGAAACGCAAAAACGCCGCCCGCGAGGGCGGCTGTTTCACGGAAGCGGCCCTTATGTCGGGATAGGGGCGTCAGGTCAACGGCGCGCTTGCCGTTGGTGGAGGTGCCCGCTAGGGAGCGAGCGAACCTGCGGATGTGGCGGAACTGGTAGACGCACTGGATTTAGGTTCCAGCGCCGCAAGGCGTGGAGGTTCGAGTCCTCTCATCCGCACCAGGGCCCCTCGGGCCAATGTTGGCGTTCAGGCATGATGACACCGGTGTCATCACATGTTACGCAAGGTCGGCTTTGATCCGACGAAGCGTGCGTTTAAAGCCGGTAACGACACGGAGGATTCGATCTGCATGACCCGCGCCCGCCGCGCCCGCATCGTCGCAACGATTGGACCGGCCAGCCGCGAGCCGGGCCAGATCAAGGCTCTGGCCAAGGCGGGCGTTGACGTTTTTCGTCTGAATTTCAGCCACGGCAGCCACGACGACCATGCTGTGGCCTTTAAGGCGATCCGAGGGGCGGAACTGGCTTTGCGCCGGCCGCTGGGAATCCTGGCGGACCTTCAGGGGCCGAAACTCAGACTGGGCAAGTTCGCCGAGGGTGCCATCGACCTGACGGCGGGCCAGCGCCTGCGCCTGGATCTCGACGACACTGCGGGCGACGACCAGCGGGTGGGGATGCCGCACCCCGAGATCTTCCAGGCGCTGGGGCCCGGCTCCCTGCTGCTGCTGGATGACGGCAAGGTCAGGCTGCGCGTCGAGGCTGCCGGCGACGACTTCGCCGACACGGTGGTGGAGGCCGGCGAGCGCTTGTCGGACCGCAAGGGTGTGGCGGTGCCCGGCGGCACCATCCCGATTTCGGCCCTGACCGACAAGGATCTGACTGACCTGGCCTTTGCCCTGCGCCTGGGTGTCGATTGGGTCGCCCTGTCCTTCGTCCAGCGCGCCGAGGACATGGCCGAGCTGAAGAAGCTGGTCGCGGGCCGCGCGGCCTGTCTGGCGAAGATCGAGAAGCCGGCGGCCCTGGAACAGCTCGACTCCATCCTCGACTATTCGGACGGCGTCATGGTCGCGCGCGGCGACCTGGGGGTGGAATGCCTGCCCGAAGAGGTCCCGGTCGCCCAGAAGACCATCCTGCGCGCGGCGCGCAACCGCGGGGTGCCCGCCATCGTCGCCACCCAGATGCTGGAGTCCATGACCAGCGCCCCCGCGCCGACGCGGGCCGAGGCCTCCGACGTCGCCAATGCCGTCTATGAGGGGGCCGACGCCCTGATGCTGTCAGCCGAAACGGCGGCCGGGAAATATCCGCTCGAAGCGGTGCAGGTGATGGACCGGATCATGGAGCGGGTCGAGGCTGATCCGCGCTGGCCCACCCTGATGGACGCCGAGCATGCCGGCATGGACGATGTCGACGCCGATGCCCTGGTCGCGGCCGCCCGCAAGGCGGCCGAGGCGGCTTCGACGGCCTGCGTGGTGGTCTTTACCACGACGGGGGGAACGGCTCGGCGCATGGCCCGCGAACGGCCCCTGCAGCCGGTCATCGCCTTGACGCCGTCGCCTGACACGGCCCGGCGACTGGCGCTGGTCTGGGGGCTGGAGCCGCGCCTGGGTCAGCAGCCCGCCACCCTGGAGGACGTCACCGAGGACGCGGTCCGACACGCGGTCGATGCCGGCCTCGCCAGCCCTGGGCAGCGGGTCCTGATCCTGGCCGGAACGCCCTTCGGCGCGCCGGGGGCCGCCAACCTGCTGCGCCTGGCCCACGCGCCGACCGGGCGTGGATAAGGCGTGTTCCTGCGGTTGACAGCCGCTTGTCGCATCTAACGCGCGGCACCCGGAACAAGGGCAGGGCTCAACCCGGTTCCAACCCGGCGAGCCGTGCTCTAGCAAGAAGCCCCGGACCTTGCGATCCGGGGCTTTGCGTTTCTTGCCTGGCCGGCGGCTACCAGCGCCACACCTGATAGGCGGTGTCGATGATGTAGCCATCGAACAGGTCGACCAGGAAGATGCTGTTGTCGACATAGACCCAGGCACAGCCCGAAGGCGGGGCCGGCAGGCCGTACCAGGCCCAGTCGTGGACGCGGTAGCGCCAGAACACGTTCGGCAGATAGTCACCGATCTGGTAGCTGCGGCCATAGTACTGACGCGGCACCGAGTAGTAGCCATAGCCGGGCGCGAAATAGAAGTTCACGCGCAGGCCGCTGTAGCCCCGGAACCAGTTGTTGTTCCGCCACCAGCTGCCGGTGTGGCGACGGTTGAAGCTGTTGCGCCAGTGATCGTGGTTCCAGCTGCCGCGATAGTGGTCACGGTCGCGGTCCCGGTCACGACGCCATTCCGGCCGGCTGCGGTCACGACGGTCCCAGCCACCATTGTGGCCGTTGCCGCCGCGGTTCCAGTCGCCGCGATCTCCGCCGCCCTGCTGACCGCCACGGTCCCAGCCGCCACGATCTCCACCGCCTTGCCGACCGCCCCGATCCCAGCCGCCGCGATCACCGCCGCCTTGCTGACCGCCCCGGTCCCAGCCGCCACGATCACCGCCGCCTTGCCGGCCGCCACGATCACCGCCGCCTTGCTGGCCACCACGATCACCGCCGCCTTGCTGGCCGCCGCCGCGTCGTCCGCCGCGATCACCTCGGTCGCGTCGGGATCCGTCCTGGGCGGCCTGGCCACGGGCCGCCGCCTCGGCGATTGTCTCGATGACGCTGTTGGGCCGCTCCTGGGCCTGGACCGAGCCGGCCGCAAAGGCGGGCCCCGTCGCGGTGAGGAGGGCCACGGTCATCACCAGTGTCTTTTTCATGATCAACCTTCCCATAGGGTCTTGGTCCAGCCCTTGATCGACAACATGATCGTCTGGGGATGAACCCGGTCTGAACTGGTCCTGACGCCCCCTGACGATCAAGATGAACGAGGAACTACCGATGCGCCGCCCGATTGAACTCTACTACTGGCCGACGCCCAACGGCTGGAAAATAAGCATAGCCCTGGAGGAGATGGGTCTGCCGTACGAGCTCAGGCCGGTGAACATCGGCAAGGGCGAACAGTTCGACCCGGCCTTCCAGGTCATCAGCCCGAACGGCCGGATGCCGGCCATCATCGACCCGGAGGGGGACGAGGGCCGGCCCCTGGCGATCTTCGAATCCGGGGCGATCCTCCAGCACCTGGGCCGGGTGTCCGGCCGATTCTATCCCGCGAACCCCGGTCAGAGGGCTCAGGTCGAACAGTGGCTGTTCTGGCAGGTCGGGGGCCTGGGCCCCATGGCGGGCCAGACCCACCACTTCCGCCAGTATGCGCCGGCCATGGTCAAGGACCAGCGCCAACTGGCCTATGGCGTGCGGCGTTACACCGATGAAGTGCGCCGTCTCTATAGTGTGCTGGATCGTCGGCTGGCGGATCGCGACTATGTCGCCGGCGACTATTCCATCGCCGACATGGCGATCTGGCCGTGGATGGTGCCCCATCGCAATCAGGGTCAGCACCTGGATCGAACGCCGAACCTCAAGGCCTGGTTCGAGCGGGTGGGCGCGCGCGATGCTGTTCAGAAAGGCTTTGCCCTGGGCCGGGATCTGCGCGGAGACCTGGCGGCGGCCGGAGCTAAGGCCGAGGCCGCGCGTCGGATCCTGTTCGGTCAACGCGAAGTGTGAATCAGGACTTTCCAGAGTCTATCCAGAGCCTTAACAGACTGATTGGATTTCACTTTTTCTTAGCGAAAAACCCGCGAATCGGCCTCTGCGGTTAACTCTACCTTCAGGGGAGAGGCGCTTTCATCACGTCATCAGGACAGGACCAGAAGGGTCCTTGAGAGGGAATGACGATGCAAACGCAGATGGAAACGGCCGAAAGCCTGCCCCTGCCGACGCCGGAAATGTCGGGTGACGACCTGTTCAAACTGGGTCTCATGTATTCGACCGGCCAGAACGGCGCTCCGCTGGACCTAGTTTCAGCGCACATGATCTTCAACCTGGCTGCCATGAAGGGGTCGGAAGAGGCGCGCATCTATCGCCGCGAGCTGGCCTCGGAGATGGAGCGTGAAGATGTGGCCGAGGCCCAGCGCGCCGCGCGCCGCTGGCTCGATGCCGGCAGCGCCGATCTCGCCGCCTAGCGATCCATGAACTGACCCGGCGGGAGCAGCCGCCGGTTGGGGGAACCGTCAAAGGCCCAGCGCAGGGTGCGGGCCAGGACCCAGGCCCCCTCGCGGACCGCCGGACGCGACAGGCGAGAGGTCTTGAGACCGTGCATCGCCCGCGCCCAGTCCGGCAACAGATCCACCGCCGCCTGCATCAACACCTTTGACGGGACCGTCGCGATCGCCGGGCCGACCGTCTGATCCAGAACAAGCCCGGCGACCTCCCGCGTGCGGTGGTCGACCGCCAGCTCTGGGCGCATCTGCGCGATCAGGGCCCCGGCTTCGGCCCGTGTCACCGGCACAGGGTCGGCCCCAAGGGCGCGACCGATGACGGCGACCTCCTCGAAATAACGATCCTGTTCCGCCCGGCCCATCCGCGGCTCGCCATAGGCGATCCAGGCGTCCAGAAAGCTGATTGCCTCGGTCACATGAACCCAGGCCAGCAGGCGCGGATCATTGGCCTGATACGGCGTGCCGTCGGGCAGGGTGCCGTGGACATGATCGTGGATCCTGCGGACCCTGGCGATCAGGGCCTGGCCTTCCTCAGCATGGTCATAGGTGGTGCGGGCGATGAACTTCGCCGTCGCCCTCAGACGGGCCATCATGTCGTTCCTGAAATCGGAATGGTCCCAGACCCCGGCCAGCACCGACGGGTGCAGCATCTGCAGCATCAGGCTGGCCACCCCGCCGATCAGCATGGTCACCACATCGCCATGCACCCTCCACGCCACCGAATCCGACGCGAACAGGGCGTCGGCCCGCCGCGTGACGGGTCGCTCGCCCTTTGATGCATCATTGAACAGGCGCGTGACCTGGGCGCGGAGCGCGGCGCGAGCGAAGTCTGAGGGACGGCTAGACACATCTGCCCGTTAGCACGGCGCGATTGGCGCACGCCATCGAAGGGCGGGCCCTAGCCATCGTCTCAGAAAGGTTTCGTCAGTGGTCGGCGCTCCAGGTCGCATGGACCATGCGGTGCTGTTCAAACTTGTGAGGGTGATCCGATGACACCGAACCGCCGTCTGTTGATGCTTGGGGGACTGGCCTTGGGCCTGATGCCGTTCGAAGCTAACGCCCGCAGGCTGTCGCTAGCCCAGGAGCCCAGCCGCGACTTCACCGATGTTCGCTTCAATATCGCCCAGGGACGGGCGGTTCGCCATCGCCCGAAGGTGGCGGTCGCCAGCTATGGCGTCAGCTATTTTTACACCGGTCGGACGCAGACGATGAATAGTGACGGTGGGGCCCTCGTCAACACGGCCCTCTACGGCGTAAGTCCCGCAATGATGGCGGAGGTTGCCGAGGCGGGGTGTCAGGATTTGCGCGCTCGCCTCGCGGCGGCAGGCGAAACGGTGGTCAGTGCGGAAGAGACACGCGCGGCTGTGGCTGCGGCAGGCACGTCCATGCGGGAAGGGAACGTCAATTCCGGCCAGGGCACGTTTGACGGCGTCACAGTCGCACAGCGCTGGATGACTGTCGGGTCTCAGACGGCGCCAATGGTGACCGGCTATTCGGGTGAAGCGAACAGCATGATCGCGGGCCTTCAAACCCGTAACCGTCTGGCAACGGCCTCGGCCCAGCTGGATGCCATCATGCTGACGCCGGTAATATGGATTGATTACGCCGAGATGGGACGCTCACGTACCCGCGTAGAGGGGCGTGCGGCGATCGGTGTTCGGGGCTCCCCATCCGGCTTCATCGCTTCGGCGGCGGATGCGCGGGGGCGTTTGGTGATGGCCACCCTGATACCGACGGAAAACCACTATTCGGACCGGCCCTACCTCGCTGATATCCGCAGTCAAGACGGCACATCCGACCTGCAGGCTTTGGCCAACGTCAATGCTCGTGACGCGCGGATTCTGGCCAATCCTCTCCTGTGGACCGACATCGCGACGGATGCGCTGCGCGGCTATAATACCGGCCTGACTAACGCCATCCGCGAAATCAGGAGCAGTTGAGGTCGTCCAGCGCCAGTGCCAGGCGTCGCCCTAGCTCGCCGCCTTCCACCCCCGCATCGCCTCCATCGCCCTGAGGCTCTGAAGCCGCTTCTTGGCCCGGCCGCGCTCCTTGGGATGGATCTTGTTGCCGGCCTCATCGACCTTGGGCGCGGGCAGGGGCGGCAACAGGCCGTAGTTGATGTTCATCGGCTGGAACTTGGAGCCTTCCAGGTGGCCGCCGGTGATATGCTCGACCAGGGCCCCGATGGCCGTCTCGGGCGGCGGTGGGGCCTGTTCCTTGCCGAGCGCCTGGGCGGCGGCGAGGCGACCGGTGAGCAGGCCCATGGCGGCGCTCTCGACATAGCCCTCCACCCCCGTGACTTGACCGGCGAAGCGCAGGCGCGGCATGGCCTTCATCCTTAGCTGTCGGTCCAGCAGTTTGGGGCTGTTCAGGAAGGTGTTGCGGTGCAGCCCGCCCAGCCGCGCGAACTGGGCGTCTTGCAGGCCGGGGATCATGCGGAAGACCTCGGCCTGCGCCCCGTGCTTCAGCTTGGTCTGGAAGCCGACCATGTTGAACAGGGTGCCCAGCGCATTGTCCTGCCTCAGCTGGACGATGGCGTGGGCCTTGACCAGCGGGTCGCGCGGATTGGTCAGGCCGACCGGCTTCATCGGGCCGTGGCGCAGGGTCTCGCGGCCGCGCTCGGCCATCACCTCGATGGGCAGGCAACCGTCGAAATAGGGGACGTTTTCCCAGTCCTTGAACTCGGCCTTGGGCCCGTCCAGCAGAGCGTCGATGAAGGCCTCATACTGGGCCTTGTCCATCGGACAGTTGACGTAGGCGGCGGCGTCGCCGCCCGGCCCGGCCTTGTCGTAGCGTGACTGACGCCAGGCGATGTCGAAGTCGATGCTGTCGGCGTGGACGATCGGCGCGATGGCATCGAAGAACGACAGGCTCTCTTCGCCCGTCAGCCTCAGGATCGCATCGGCCAGGGCGGGCGAGGTGAGGGGGCCGGTGGCCACGATCACATTGTCCCAGTCGGCGGGCGGCAGGCCGGCGACCTCCTCGCCCACGACCGTCACCTGCGGGTGCGCCAGAAGGCGCTCGGTCACCGCATTGGAAAAGCCGTCGCGGTCCACCGCCAGGGCACCGCCGGCGGGCACCTGATGGGCATCGCCGCAGGCCATGATCAGACTGTCCAGCAGCCGCATCTCGGCGTGCAACAGGCCGACGGCATTGTATTCCCAGTCGTCCGACCGGAACGAGTTGGAACAGACCAGTTCCGCCAGGCCTTCGGTGTGATGGGCATCTGTTTTCACGCCGGCACGGCGCATCTCGTGCAGAACGACAGGCACGCCGGCATTGGCGATCTGCCAGGCGGCTTCGGAGCCGGCCAGGCCGCCCCCAATCACATGAACGGGTTTCACAGTCATGCGCCGCTCTTTAGAGCGCGTTCCGATAGGTGGGAACCGGTTATCGGACCAAAACGCGCGTCCCGGCGACCTTGAGCCAGGGTCAAATTGATTCCGATTCAGGCGGCCCTGCTCTAGGAGGTTCCGGCGCGGGGTTGAGCCCCGTGTGTTGATTCTGGAGCGGCCATGGTCGAACGCCTGAGCCTGAGACACAGCCTGCTGGAGGCGGCGCGGTTCACCCTGAGGGCGTGGCGCACCGCGCCGGTGGCCTGCGGATTGGTGACCCTGGCCCTGCTGTTTCCAGTGTTCCTGGCGGGCGGCGTGCCGGGCCTCGGGGTGGCGTTGCCTCTGGTGGCCGTTCAGGTCGCAGCGATGCTGCTGGGCTGGACCGGCCTGTTGCGCGCCGCCCAGGGTCGGTCGGGCTGGGCTGGAATGGGGCCTGATGTCTTGCGCGTGCTGGCGTCGGGCCTGTTGAGCGGGCTGTTTCTGGCCCTGGTGGTCATGGTGCTGGGCATTGTTCTGCTGGGGATCGCCGGAGCGACCGGCCTGGCGCCGGGCGACGACCTGACCATGGCGGCCCAGGCCGCGGTATCCACCGGCGGGTGGAAAACCCTGGTCCTGCTGACGGTGCAGATCGCGGCGGCCCTGCTGGTCCTGACCCTGTCCGCGCGCCTGATGGTGGCCGGGCCGGCGACGGTGGCCCAGCGCCGCGTGATCTCCCTGGCCGCGCTGGGCTGGACGCGCGGCTCAGGCCTGCGACCGGCGGCGGGTCTGATTGCGGTGCTGCTGCCCTATGTGTCGCTGGCGCTCAGCGTGCTCCTGATGCCCTCTGCCTCGGCCTGGGTCGATGTCGGCTGGGCGCTCGTTCTCGGCTTCATCCAGATGCCGCTTCTGGCCGGCTATGCGACCGGCCTGTGGCGCGCGTCGCTCGCCCCGAAAGGTCCCTTATGAGCCCGTCCGTTGTCGTCCTTCTCCAGCCCGGTGCCGCTGACTGGGAGATGGGGCCGGTCCTGCCCGTCCTGCAGGCCTATTTCGGGGCCAGGATCCGCACCGCCAGCCCGGACGGCAAGTCGGTCAGGACCATGGGCGGAGTCCTGGTCGATGTGGATACCGGCTATGACACCGCCGACATCCAGAATGCCGATCTGGTCGTCCTGATCGGGTCCGATGCCTGGATGACCTTCGAGGATGATCCGCTGACGGCGCGTCTCAAGGCCCGCACGCAGGCCGGCGGTCGCACCGCAGCCATCTGTGCGGCCACCCTGGCCCTGGCGCGGGCAGGGGCCCTGGACGCCCGGCCCCATACATCCAATTCCCAACCCTTCCTGTCGGAAAACGTCCCGACCTATGAGGGCAAGAGCACCTATCGGGACGTCGCCCATGCCGTTTCGGACGGTGTGGTGGTGACGGCCCCCGGGTCCGCCCCGGCCAGCTTTGCCGTTGCCTGTGCCGCCTTGCTGGACCCCACGCGCCAGGCCGAGGTGGTCGGCTACTGGAACATGGTTCGCGGTGAATTCGAGGCGCTGGGGGTCGAACTCGGTCCCATCTGGAAGGGCTGATTTCGGCCAGATGGCCTGAAATTCACGCCGTGCCGCCGATCCAACGCGGTTCTGCCGCGAATCTGCCGCATGAAACCTTTGTAAAATGGTGTCGTGCTACTTTCGGGGGGTCGCACCTGTCCCCACATGGCCGTTGCGGCACAGAACGTCGTCCGGAGGCAGTTTGCCGGACTTTGCCGTAACCCCCTTGGGCCCTGGACATGACGCTGGCCATGACGATCGAGACCGCCGCCCTGCCGACCCTCAGACGGGATCGGATGCGTGTGGGGCTGTTCGGTCGGGTCCTGCGCGTGCTCGCCATGATCGGCGGGGGATTGCTGGTGCTGCTGGGCCTGCTGATCGCACCCTTGCCGGGACCGTTCGGCCTGCCCATCGCCGTCGTCGGCATGATGCTGGTTCTCCGGAACTCCTATTGGGCCAAGCGTCAGTTCATCCGGATGCAGCAGGCGCGCCCGAACTGGGTCATGCCGGTGCGCCGCCTGATGCGCCGCCGGCCCGAGTTTGCGCCGGTGTTCTGGCAGCAGACGCTGCGCCTTGAACGCCTGTTGCTGAGCCGCAGCCAGAGGGTGCTGGGGCGCTGGCGCCGCCAGTTGCGGGCCGGATTTCGGCGCGTCCGCCCCTAGATCGACCTGTGGGCGGCGCGGATTCGCGCCTCGGTCGCAACCATTTGAACAACGGCGATTTCCCTTGAACCGCGAAAACGGCTAAGGTCGCCTTACGTCGATTTGTGGACGCGAGCTTTTCGCCGCCGAGCCGAACTTCCGACGACAGAGCGCGTGCCCACCTTACCAGCGTGGCGAGGCCGCTCTCGTTCCTGTGCCTCTGCGACGGCCACGCGCAGAAGGAGACAGATATGATCTCTCGCGTTCAGAAGGGCATGATTGCCGGCTGTGTCGCCACAGTCGTTGTGTCGGTCGTCGATCTGGCGGCGACCGTGATCCAGAACATGATGCAGGCGTCGGGGTCGGGGCGGGCCTTCTACAGTTTCGCCGCCCTGCTGACGACGATGGCGAGCGAGGTTTTCGGGTCGGGCCTGGGCAATGTCTGGGTTGGCTGGCTGATCCACCTGCTGGTCGGCAGCCTGATCCTGGGCCCGGCGTTTGCCGTGCTTGCGCCCCGCCTGCCAACGGACACGCCGGCGACCAAGGGCATCCTGTTCGCCGTCGGCACATGGTTGATCATGTGCGTGACCGTCATGCCGCTGGCCGGCCTCGGCATCTTCGGGCTTGGCGCGGGTTTCGGTACCATGGCCTGGATGCTGGTGATCAATGTCATCTTCGGCATCGTCCTGGGCCGCGTTTTCGACAGGCTGCACGGCGACACCGGGCATCTGAGGCGGCACCTGCCAATCGCCGAGTAGCGGCGCACAAACAAAAAGGCCCGAAGCGGGCGCTCCGGGCCTGATCGCAGGGGTGGCAAGTGGCCACTAGTTGAGGCGCGAGCCGATCTGGCCGATGGCCTGGTCGATCAGCGGATCGGTCGAACCGGAGGCCAGACGCGCCGCCAGGACACGCTCGGCGGCGGCGGCGGCCTGTTCGGCGGCGGCGGCCTTGACCTCGGCGGTGGCCTGGGCCTCGGCCTGGGCGATCCGGCGCTCGGCCAGGGCTTCGCGGCGCGCGATGCTCTCGACCAGACGCGCTTCGGCCTCGACCTGGAGGCGTTCGGCCTCTTCCTCGGCGGCCTTCAGCATGGCCTTGGCCTGGGCCTCAGCCTCGACGCGCTCACCACGCAGCTTTTCCAGCATGGCCTGGGCTTCAGTGCGTAGGCGCGCAGCCTCGTCCAGATCGGACTGGATCTTGGCGGCCTTGGCATCGAGGGCGGATCCGACAGTGCGGAATGCGCCGGCGCGCCAGGCGACCAGGAAGAACAGGGCCAGGGCGACCGCAACCCAGAGCTCCGGGTTGGACAGGTCGTAGAGATGCGGATTGAAGAATTCCATCAGGCGGCTCCCTTGGCCGCGGTCAGCTCGGCGGCCGAGGCCGTCTTGCCGGTCAGCTTCTCGACGATGGCCTTGGTGGTGTCGTCCGCGACCGTGCCGACCTGCGCCATGGCCGTGTCGCGCATCTTGGCGATGCGGCCTTCGGCCTCGGCCACGCGGTCGGCCAGTTCGGCTTCGCGGGCGGCAGAGCGCTTGGCGATGTCTTCGGCGACGCGGGCCTTGGCGGCTCCAGCATTGCGACGGGCCGAGGCGCGGGCCTCAGCCAGTTCGCCATGGGCGGCATCGGCCTGATTCTGGGCTTCGGCCTGAACGCGGCGAGCATCCTCGATGGCCCCGCTGATAGTCTCGGCACGGGCATCGAAGACCTTGCGCATACGCGGCGCGAAGATCTTGGCGACCAGGAGGTAGAGAACAAGGAACAGGAAGACCAGATAGACGATCTGGCCAAACCAGTGCTGGAACTCGAATTGCGGCAGGCCGCCGCCCGAGCCGTGTTCGGCTGCGGTCGAGGCGTGCGTTTCGCCCGGAGCGCCGTGGGCGTCGGGCGAGGCGGGGGCGTGAGGATCAGCCATCGGTCTCTACGTCAGAAAAGGCAGGGCGACGGTCGGCACGAGGCCGACCGCCAGATACCGGATTACGAAATCCAGATCAGGATGCCCATGACGAAGGCCAGGATGCCCAGGGCTTCGGCCAGGGCGGCGCCGACGAACAGGTTACCCACCTGCGAGGCGGCGGCCGACGGGTTGCGAAGGGCACCCGCGACGAAGTTGCCGAAGATGTTGCCGACGCCGATGCCGGCACCGATCATGCCCGACATCGCGATGCCGGCGCCGATGAGCTTAGCGGCTTCTGCTTCCATGGTTCTCTAAGTCCTAGTTGGTCGTTGGTGGAAAGGAGCTGGGTGGCCTTAGTGGCCGTGGCCCAGGTTGACCACATCATTGAGATAGATGCAGGTCAGAACGGCGAAGACGAAGGCCTGAAGGAAGGCCACGAGGAATTCCAGGGCGGTCAGGCCCACGGTCATGCCCAGCGACAGCGGGGCAATGAAGAAGCCGGCGGCACCGGCCGCACCGATGACGGCGGTGGCGACGAAGCCGGCGAACACCTTCAGCGCGATGTGGCCGCCCATCATGTTGCCGAACAGACGCAGCATCAGGGTGATGGGGCGCAGCATGAAGGAGAAGAACTCGATCAGCCCGACGACCGGGCGCATCACCAGGGGCGCGCCGGTCGGCCAGAATAGCTTGAAGAAGCCCAGACCGTTTTTGGCGAAGCCGACGACCAGGACCAGTCCGAAGGTCAGGAGCGCGAAGGTCGCGGTCACGGCCAGCTGCGATGTGGCGGTGAAGCTGAGGAACATCCCCAGGATGTTCATCGCCAGGATGAACAGGAAGATCGAGAAGACGAAGGGGAAGTACTTCTTGCCGTCATGGCCGATGATCGAGTCGGTCATGTTGTCGATCATGCCGAACAAGGTTTCCCCCACCGATTGCAGGCGACCCGGCACGACCTTGGCCCCCGAGGTGACGATGGCCAGGAAGGCGACGATCACGGCGAAGCCGATCGTCATGGCGACATGCGAATTGGTGATGGCCAGGTCGACGTGGCCGATGCCCGGAAGGGTCACATCGGGCAGGTCCACGATCTTCTGGATCTGGAACTGGTGAAGCGGATCAGCCATCGGTCCTAAGCGTCTTCTTCGTCTTCGTCGTCAAAGGGGACGGCCTGCGGCACGACCCCGGCTTGTTCGGCTTCGGCCTGGATTCGCTTGGCGGTCCGCCAGGCCATCCAGACCGAAAGGGCGAAGCCCAGAAGGACCCCGCTGAGAATTCCGACCGGCGCGGTCCCGGCGAAATGGTCGATGCCGAAACCCACCGCGATCCCAAGAAGCACGCCGCCGAACAGATCGGCGATGATCTTCCACGCCTGGCTGGCTGCCCGTTGTCCCGCCAGTTCCTGGGAGAGACGGCTTTCGGTCCGTCTTTCCAAGGCGTCAGCCTGCTCGTTGAGGCGTTTGATCGCCTCTTCGCGCGATTCAGGTGGCGTTGACATTGTGATAGCCGCTCAGCGCCCCGACGCGAGCGCCGGAGGGGGTCTGAAATCGGCGCGGAACCTATCCGCGCGACCGCCAATGGTCAAGGGCAGCGGGCGAGGATTTAGGCGATTGATTTTGCGGGAATTTTGAAGCTCTCCACAGCGGGAGAGCGGTCCGATGGCTCCGCAGGTAGGATTCGAACCTACGACCAGCCGATTAACAGTCGGCTGCTCTACCACTGAGCTACTGCGGATCAGGGCGCATCGGAGGCGGGCCTATAGCAGCCCTGAAACGGACCGCGCAAGCGTCGCCAAAAAAAGAGCCCGACCAGAGGCCGGGCTTTGTGAGTCTTGTGATGGGGTGTCTCCAAGAGAGAAGAAGACAAGAGCCAAAAGGCGCTGATTTGGTTAAGGGCCGGTAAATGCCGATTCTCCGCATCGATCATCCCTCGGACCCCCGAATCGAGGCCTACCGCCATGTCCGCGATCGCGACCTGGCGGGGCGCGAGGGCCTGTTCGTGGCCGAAGGCGAGGTGGTGCTCAGGCATCTGGTCGGGCCGCTCAGCCGGTTTCCGGTCGATTCGGTGCTGGTGGCCGAATCGCGCCTGGGCGGACTGGAGACGTTGCTGCGGCCCTTGAATGCGCCTGTCTATGTGGCGTCCCAGGCGGTGATGGATACCATCGTCGGCTTTCCCATCCATCGCGGGATCCTGGCGATGGGCCGGCGCGGTGAGGGGGCCGTCCTGGCCGAGGTCGCGGCGTCACCGGGACCCGACGATGTGATTCTGGCCGCCGTCGGGATCGGTAATCACGACAATATGGGCGGGCTGTTCCGGGCGGCGGCGGCCTTCGGCGCGCGGGCCGTGGTGCTGGATTCCACCTCATGTGATCCGCTCTATCGAAAGGCCATCCGCGTCTCGGTCGGGGCCAGCCTGATCCAGCCCTTCGTGCGACTGGGGGCGCACGACGACATGGTTTCGGTTCTGGAGCGGGCCGGGTTCGCATGCTGGGCCCTGACCCCGAGCGGGGGAGCCCTCCTGCGCGACGCCGTGCCGACGGGGCCGACGGCCCTGATCGTCGGATCTGAGGGGCCGGGCTTGCCACAGGCCATGTTGCGGCGGTGCCGGGGGATCGCCATCCCGATGGCGGCGGGATTCGATTCGCTGAACGTGGCGACGGCGGCGGCCATCGCGCTTCACCATTTAGGCGGTTAGCACCAGCCAGTCCGGCAGGTCGACCCTGACCGGGCGGCCCGCAGCGGTGAGGTCTCCGGCAAGCCGGTCCAGCCGCAGCATGGCCATGGCGACGCCGTCCAGTCCGCCGCGAACCTCTCCGGCCCTGAGGTCGCCGTTGAGGATTTCGGTTCCCATCGCCGGTGGCGTTCCGTCGAACCGGATCGGGACGAGCCGGGACTTGATCCTGCCGCGCCGCTTCATGCGCGAGGTGACCTCCTGGCCGATGAAACAGCCCTTCTGGAAGTCGATGCCGTTCAGCAGATCCAGGTCGCAGTCGATCGGATAGTCCGAATCCACAATGTAATCCTCGGTGTCAGGCACGCCGTGCGCCAGGCCGTGGGCGCGCCAGGCCTCCGGCCCGGCGTCGGCTTCGGCGGGCCCGGGGCTGCGCCTGCCGAGGCCCGGCAGGCGCGGGTCGCTCGGCCATTCGGGCCGGGCGTCGCCCCAGGCGGCCAAGACCGGGCGCGGGTCGGTCTCGATCTGGACGGCGAGGCGCAGGCGGTACAGGCGCAGGCGTCGGATCAGGTCGTCGCGCTGGATCGCGGCACAGTCGATCAGCACGGCCTCGGCTCGCCCGAACAGGAAGAGATCAAAGAGCAGCCGACCCTGGGGGCCGAGCAGCGCGCCATAGCGGACCTCGCCGTCCGCCAGGGTGGTGACGTCCTGGGTGAGCAGGTTGTGCAGGAAGGATCGACAGTCCGGCCCCGAAACGGAGATCAGGGCGCGGGTGTCCAGGCGGGCGACGGGCATGACGTCTATTTAGGCGGCGCGGTCGGTTCCGGCGAGGGGGACGGGCGTGATTGCGCGACCGGCCTGGCGGCGAAGGGTGAAGGCCTCGGCCATGGCCCGGCCCAGGGCGGCCAGGGCCACAGGCTTGCACAGGGTCGCATCGGCCCCGGCCTGGCGCATGGCCTGGACCTGGTCGACCGAGCCTTCGCTCATCGCCACGATGGGCAGGTCGGCGACCGGGCCGGTCAGGCCCCGGATGCGGGCGATCATATCGACCCCGGACAGGGCGGGCAGGTCGGCCTCGATCAGCAGAAGGTCGAGCGGGCCCATGTCGAGCAGATCCAGTGCGCGCCGGGCGTCGGTCACGGCCAAGACCTTGTGGCCCATCTGCTCAAGGTGGCTCCTGAGCATGGCGGACTGCAGTTGATCGTCTTCGACGACCAGCACGCGCAGATGCTGGGGCGGGATGCTGGACGAGGCACCGTCCGTCACACAGACGGCGTCAGCATCCCATGGCAGGTCGAGCCAGAAGCGCGACCCCACGCCGGGTGCGCTTTCGGCCCCGATGTCGCCGCCCATGAGACGGGCCAGGCGGCGTGACAGGGTCAGGCCGACGCCGGCTCCGGCGACGCCGCCGCCCGTGCGCTCGATGCGCTCGAAGGGCTGGAAGGCCAGAGACAGTTCCTCAGGTGTGAGGCCCGGGCCGGTATCGGCCACCTCAATCCGAAGCGTGGCGGGGGCGGCCCCCATGGCCCGCACCTCGATGCGGCCCCGAGGGGTGTATTTCACGGCATTGCCGACGAGGTTGCCGAGAACCTGACGAACCCGCGTGGCATCGCCGATGGCCGCTCCGGCCAGGCCCGACAGGGCCGGATCGACCTGGAAGGACAGATCAAGCCCTTTCTGCTGGGCCGCCGACCGGTGGAGGTGGACGACATCCCGGACCAGTTGGGCAGCGTCCAGCGGCTCGCTCTGGACCGTGAGGCGGCCGGTCTCGGCGACCTCGGTATCGACCGTCGCGTCCAGCACCTCGACCAGGTCCCGAGCGGCGGCCAGCGCCGCACGGAGTTGTTCGCGCGAGGGGGATCCGCGTGATCCGGCCCCGACGGCCCCGGCCAGGACATGGGCGACGCCCGACAGACCGTGACGGATTTCATGCGACAAGGTCGTCAGGATGTCCGAGCGCGACTTGGCCAGGCGACGGGTCTCTTCCAGGGCCCCCTCGCGTTCCACCAGCAGGCCTTCGCGTTCCAGCGACAGGGCGAAATGGCCGCGCAGATGCCGGTTCAAGATCAGGGCCAGGGCCAGCGCCAGGACGGTCGCCAGGACCGCATAGATGGCGGTTCCGGCCGTCTCCGGGTTCGTCCGCAGCGCGAGGACCGGTCCGACCGCCGTTGCCGGGCCGACCACCAGAAGGTTCGGCAGATTGGGAGCCAAAAAGAAGATCACGGTCACGGCGGCCCCGGTACACAGGACCAGCAGGACCTCGGCCAGGGGGCCGGCGGCCCTGGCATAGAAGGCCGTCTGGAACAGGGCCAGGGCCCACAACAGGCCGGCGGCGATGTGGATGGCGGTGTGGAGCCGCAGATTGGACAGGCTGGGCCGGTTCGATTTGCGCCAGTCGAGGATGGCGTAGAAGGCCGCCCAGTTCAGCGCATAGAGCGCCATGGAGGTAAAGAACCAGCCGGCATTGGGGGCATAGCCCACCACCGTCAGCATGATCGGTAGCGAAATGCCGAAGAATCCCAGGGCATAGGGCAGGAGTTGAATCTGGGCCTCCAGGCCCATCAGGCCGATAGCCCGATCCCAGTCCGGCGAATGCCGTTGGGGGACTTCGATGCGGGCAGGGGCGGCGGCTGTGTTCATGGGGCCGACCATGACAGACAGCCGTTGCATTCACGTTACCTGAGGCCGGGCTGCGGGGAGGTCGTCGATCCGTCCCGCCGTAAAGAATCGTTAGGGTTGATGGGCCGATGATGAGGCACAGCCCACCGGAATCGATCCCATGATCACGCCCCGTCATCGCCTGAACGAAGCCGACATTCGCTGCCTGGTGAAGGCAGAGGACGAGGAAGAGCGCGCCACCGCCGCCCACAAGCTGTGCCGGGCCATGGACCGCAACGAACTGGACCCGATGGAACGCGAGGCGGCCCAGAAGATCATGCGGGTGCTGGCCGCCGATGCCGCCGAACTGGTTCGGCGGGCCCTGGCGGTGACGCTGAAGTCGTCGGACCTGCTGCCGCGCGATGTGGCCCAGAAACTGGCGCGCGACGTCGACACCATTGCCTTGCCGATCATCGGCTTCTCGCCCGCCTTCACCGATGACGACCTGATCGAGGTGCTGCGGGTCGGGGACACGGCGCGCCAGACCGCCATTGCCGGCCGCCCCTTCGTGTCGCGCGACCTGGGTGAGGTCATTGCGGCCGAGGGCGTTGAAGAGGCGGTCCGAACGCTGGCGGCCAACGACAATGCCGATGTCTCCGAGAAGGCGATGACGATCTCGGTCGATCGTTTCCCCCATAGCGACGTCGTCACCGCCCTAGCCTATCGCAAGGTTCTGCCGGTGACGATCACCGAGCGGCTGATCGAACTGGCGTCGGACGCCGTGCGCGAGCATCTGGTGTCGCGCCACGCCCTGTCGGCCGACACCGCCATCCGGCTGGCGACCGGCGCGCGCGAACGGGCGACGGTGGATTTGATCGACCAGGCCTCGGCCAGCCAGGACATTGCCGCCTTCGCCGCCCAGCTGAATGCGCGCAAGGCCCTGACGCCTTCGCTGCTGCTGCGGTCCCTGGCGCGCGGGGTGATGCCCCTGTTCGAACACGGGATCTCGGAGTTGTCGGGGGTGGCCCATGCCCGCGCCTGGTTGATGATCCACGATGCCGGCCCCTTGGGCCTGCGGGCCATCTATGATCGAGCGGGCCTGCCGCCGCGGTTGTTCCCGGCCTTCCGCGCGGGCGTCGATACCTGGCGCGAGATGGTGGCCGAGGATGCCGATCTGAATCGCGAACACTTCCAGCGGCGGATGCTGGAGCGGTTCCTGACGCTGCGCCCGCACGCCGGGCGCGACGACACCGCCTATCTTCTGGAGAAGCTGGACTACGGCCCGGTCGAGGACATCCTGGTCGGGGCGGCCAACGCGGCGTAGGCATGACCACCCCTGTTTTGCGGGGGCGACCGGTGCCAGGGTTGGGCCGGTGACCATGGACGGTCCAGACGGTTCAGACTGTGCTGCTCGTCGGGAAAATACCGTCCAGACCGTCCAGACCGTCCAGAGCTCCGTTTGTCATGTCAAAGACCGAAGTTGCCCAAGCCTAACCGCCCGGGCCCGGGTGGGGACAGGCCGCTGAAGAAGTTCAGAAAGGCCAAAAGGATCAAGATCGTCTGATACGCCCTTGCGGGGATACATCAGGCGGCGTCGAACAGACTGAGCTGATCACCCGGGCGCGGAGGCACCCGGAAGGCCCCAAGATCCGCCTCGAAGCGATCTATATTCAGCCGATACCGGCGACAGGCTGTGGCGAAGCGTTGGGCCATCAGGTCGGCTAATGGCCCGGTCCCCTTCATGCGTGAGCCCCACTCGGGATCATAGTCGCGGCCGCCGCGCGCCTGACGCACCAGGGACATGACGCGCTGGGCCCGGTCGGGGCGGGCCTCGGCCAGCCATTCGCGAAACAGATCTTTGATCTCCTGCGGCAGCCTCAGGGTCACAAACATGGCGGAGGTCGCGCCGGCCTCGGACGCCGCCTCCAGTACCGTCTCCAGCTCGTGATCGTTGAGGCCGGGAATGACGGGGGCGAAGCCGACCATGGTGGGCACGCCGGTCGCGGACAGTTTACGGATGGCGTCCAGACGCCGCGTCGGCGTGGCGGCACGCGGCTCCATGTCGCGGGCCAGCTTGCGGTCCAGCGTCGTTATGGAAATGCAGGCGGACACAAGGCGGCGCTCGGCCATGCGGCCCAGGATGTCCAGGTCGCGTGTGATCAGGTTGGACTTGGTGATGATCGACACCGGGTGGCTGAAGCGATCCATCACCTCCAGCACCGAGCGCGTTATTTCCAATGACTTTTCGGCGGGCTGATAGGGGTCGGTGTCGCCGCCGATATGGATGCGTTTGGGCCGATAGCGCGGTCTGGAGAATTCGACCTCCAGCAGACGCGCCGCCTCGGGCTTGAAGAAGATCCGGCTCTCGAAATCCTGGCCGGGTGACAGGCCCAGATAGGCGTGGTTGGGCCGGGCGTAGCAATAGATGCAGCCATGCTCGCAGCCCTTGTAGGGATTGATCGAACGGTCGAAGCCGATGTCGGGGCTGTCGTTGGTTGAGATGATCTTGCGGGCGTGTTCGGGCCGCAGGGTGGTGGCCAGTTGCGCGACCGGCGCATCGTCGTCGGTCCAGCCGTCGTCAAAGGCCTCGTGCTTGTCCGTGACATAGCGGCTGGTCGCGTTCGAGCGCGCGCCGCGTCCCTTGACTGTCCCCTTGCCGGCCATGCGGGAAACATAGTCGCGGAGCAGAACAAATCAAGAACAATGTCAGCTTCCTTCTTCCATTGCGAGAAGGTGTCCTGAAGGGCCGGATGAGGGGCGGCTGGTGCGAAACCTGGTGAGATCCGAACCTCATCCTTCGCGGGGATGAGCGGTATTGAGGACGGACCCCTAGTTATTGAACAGGAAGTGCATGACGTCGCCGTCCTTGACGACATAGGCCTTGCCTTCGGCACGCAGCTTGCCGGCCTCGCGGGCCTTGGACTCGCCACCAAGCGCAACGAAATCGTCGTAACTGACGGTTTCAGCGCGGATAAAGCCCTTTTCGAAATCGGTGTGGATGACACCGGCGGCCTGGGGCGCGGTGTCGCCGATGTGGATGGTCCAGGCGCGGGCCTCCTTGGGGCCGACCGTGAAATAGGTCTGCAGGCCCAGCAGGTCATAGGCCGACCGGATCAGGCGGTTCAGGCCCGGCTCGGTCAGGTCCAGGGTCGCCAGGAACTCGACCTGTTCGGCGTCATCCAGGGTGGCGATTTCGGATTCGATCTGGGCCGAGATGACGACGGTTTCGGCATGGTCGGTGCGGGCCCGCTCGGCCACCTGGGCCGACAGATCGTTGCCCGAGGCGGCTGACGCCTCATCGACATTGGCGACATAGAGGGCGGGCAGGGCCGTCAGCAGCTGCAGCATGTCCCAGCCCTTGCGGTCTTCCTTGGGGACATCGGCCAGGCGCGCCGGCTTGCCGTTGCGCAGTTGATCCAGCGCCAGGGTCATCAGCTTGACCTGGGCCTGCGCTTCCTTGTCGCCGCCCTTGGCGCGCTTCTCGGTCTGGACGATGCGGCGCTCCAGACTGTCGAGGTCGGCCAGCATCAACTCGGTCTCGATCAGTTCCAGGTCAGAGACCGGATCGGTCGAATCCTCGTGGCGGACGACGCCGTCCCCCTCGAAGCAGCGGGCGACGAAGGCGATGGCGTCACAGTCGCGGATATTGGCCAGGAACTGATTGCCCAGGCCCTCGCCCTTGGAGGCGCCGCGGACCAGGCCGGCGACATCTACGAAAGTGATCCGCGACGGAATAATCTCTTTTGAACCCGCAATTTCCGCCAGGATATTCAGACGCGGCTCAGGTACCGCCACGTCGCCGGTGTTCGGCTCGATGGTGCAGAACGGATAGTTGGCGGCTTGCGCCGCCGCCGTCTTGGTCAGGGCGTTGAACAGGGTGGACTTGCCGACATTGGGCAGGCCGACGATCGCGACTTTCAGGGCCATGGCGCTCTAGGGGGAATGAACCGGGAGGCGCGCCTATAGCCGGTTCGCAGCCGAATGTCAGTCCGTGGATCAGAGGGATGACCGATCCAGCAGATCCAGCAGATCGGCCCACACGCTTTCGGCAGTCGGCCAGCGCCCCGCCCCGCGCCCGCGACAGGTGAAGACGGTGCCGTCCTCACAGATGACGCGCAGCGCATTCCATTCGTCCGGCAGGTCGGCGAACAGGGTGTCGCCCTCGACCGGTTGGAAGACGACCTCACCGGATATGGCGTCGGCGCGGCCGATCTGGCGGATCGGGCCGGCGGGCAGGGCGGTCTGGGCCGACAGTGTCTCGATGGTCGCAAGCGGCGTGGGGCGATCCCAGGCCAGGGCCGACAGGATGGTGAGCTTGGTGGCCGCGTCCAGGCCCGACAGGTCGGCGGTGGGGTCTTCTTCGGCAAAGCCCAGGCGGCGGGCATCGGTGAGGGCGGTGGCGAAGGCCGCCCCCCCGCCGAGCTGGTTCAGCAGGAAGTTGACGGTGCCGTTCAGAACGCCTTCGATCCGCGCGACCGGGCCATGCCGGCGGGCGCGCAGCAGGGTCTCGATGACGGGCGCGCCACCGCCGACGGCGGCCGAATAGGCGAAGATGGCTCCGTTGGCCTGGGCCAGATCGTCCAGGTCGGCCAGGGTTGGGCCGATGGCCTGTTTGTTGGCGCTGATCACCGAGACGCCGGCGGACAGGGCCGCGTGGGTCAGGGCCAGACCGGCCTCGCCGTCAGACAGGCAGTCGAGGATGACGTCCGGGCGGGTCGCCAGAACGTCGTTGAGGGTCGTGGTGACGATCTCGGGGTCCGGTTGCGGCGCGCGCAGCCGCGTGGTCGAGCGCACCAGAACCCCGACAATCTGAAACCGGGGATCTTGCCTGAGTCTCAGATAGAGGCCGCCGCCGACCACGCCACAGCCGGCGATGGCAACGCGAACGGGGCGATCCGGATTCACCGATGCGACATCGCGCCCGGCCACGCTGCCCGGAATGAGGACAACTGGTTCGTGGACCAGGGCCGGGGCCTGGGGATCGGCGGTGACGGTGGCCAGTCCGAGCAGGTCGCAGTGCGAAGCCAGGGCCTCGACCGGACCGGACACCACCGCGACGGCGCGGCGGCCCAGTCGGGTCTGGCGATAGAATTCCGAGGCCGCGTCGCGAAGGCTACGGTCGTCGGTCAGCGCCAGGTGGATCAGGGCCACGGCGTCGGATGCCGGGGTCCGTCGTCCGGCCAGCGGGTTCAGGGAGGGCTGGCGGGTCGGGTTGATCTGGGCGGTCATCGGGACTCAGGCGGCTTTGGCGTTGGCGGGAATGGCGGCGAGCGCCTGGGTGAGGTCGGCGATGAGGTCGCTCTCGTGCTCCAGCCCGATGGACAGGCGCACCAGACCATCGCTGATGCCGGCGGTACGGCGGGCCTCGGGGGCCATGGCGGCATGGGTCATCAGGGCCGGGTGGGCGATCAGGCTCTCCACGCCGCCGAGGGACTCGGCCAGGGTGAAGATCGACAGGCTCTCGGCGAAGGCCCTGACCGCGTCGATGCCGCCATGCAGCTCGACCGAAAGCATGGCCCCGAAGCCCTTCTGCTGGCGCGCGGCCAGATCGTGCTGGGGATGGGTCTTCAGGCCGGGATAATTGACCTGGGCGATCTGGGGCTGGGCCTGAAGCCATTCGGCGGCCTGGCCGGCGGTGGCCTGCTGGCGCTCGATGCGGGCGAACAGGGTGCGCACGCCCCGCAGGGTCAGCCAGCTGTCGAAGGGGGAACCCGTCGTTCCCAGGCA
>CAUJHO010000088.1 GCA_963205025.1 Pseudomonadota bacterium
GAAGGCGAAGAAGGCGGCCCAGCCCAGGACATTGATGGAGACGGCCGAGATGAAGTTGGCCAGGGGTGTCGGCCCCTCGAACGGGTGCGCGGAGTTCACGTTGAAGATCCCGCCGCCGTTGATGCCCAGCTGCTTGATCGCCAGCTGGCTGGCGGTGGCGTAGAGCGAGATCTTCTGCTGCCCGCCCTCCAGCGTCGTGGCCATCACCGAGGCGTCCAGCGACTGGGGAACGCCCAGCGCCAGCAGCACAAGCGCGAGCACGATCGAAAGCGGCAGCAGCACCCACAGGGTGGTGCGGATCATATCGGCCCAGAAGTTGCCCAGGCCTTCCGCCCGGTTGGCGATGAACGCGCGGGCGAGCGCGGCGGCCACGGCCGCGCCGGTGGCGGCGGACAGGAAGTTCTGCACGGTCAGACCAGTCATCTGGCTCAGCGTCGACAGGGTCGATTCGCCGCCGTAGGACTGCCAGTTGGTGTTGGTGACGAAGCTGACGGCGGTATTGAACGCCAGGTGTTCCGACAGCGGCCCGAAACCCTGCGGATTCAGCGGCAGGACGCCCTGCAGCCGCAACATCGCATACAGCAGGCCGAACCCCGCGGCGTTGAAGGCGAGCAGCGCGGCCGCATAGCCGAACCACCCCTGGCTCTTGTTCGGGTCAACTCCGCAGGCGCCGTAGAACAGCCTCTCCACGGGCCTGAGCACCGGGTCGAGCCAGGTCCGTTCGCCGTTCCAGACCCGCGACATGTAGACGCCGATCGGCCAGCCGAGGCCGATCGCGAGTCCGAGCGTCAGGGCGATCTCCGCCCAGCCTTGCCAGTTCATGTGTCGCTGTCCGTCAGAAGCGGTCAGGCCGCAGGAGGGCGACCAGCATGTAGCCGCCGATGACGAGGGCGCCCGCGCCCCAGATGATCATCTCGAGCATCACAGCCGCCTCAGCGCCGCTGCGAACGCCCCGAAGAGCGCAAAGACCCCGAGGCCCAGTCCGATGTAGACGATGTCCAGCAATGGCTCGCTCCCACGCAAGGTCGAATTGAGCCCGGACCTAACAAGCCGGGACGTAAGGGCTCCATTCCGAAAGCCGTCCTGCCCGTAAGGAAACCATAAGGATCGGACGGAAGACCTGACCTGGATCAAGTACGGACGCCCCGGAGGGCCGGGCGACGGCGCCCGCGCCCCGGTTGTATTCGCCGCCCCGCGCCCCTATCCCTCTGGCGCAATGGAAAATCAGGCTTTCACCCCACCGACCCTGATTTCCGCGTCCAGTCCCCGGCCGGGGTCGAGGGGCGCCGCGCCGTTCCTGCCGATGAGCCGGGCCGAGATGGACGTGTTGGGCTGGGACGCCTGCGACATCGTGCTGGTCACCGGCGACGCCTATGTCGATCATCCGAGCTTCGGCATGGCGATCATCGGGCGTCTGCTGGAGGCGCAGGGCTTCCGGGTCGGCATCATCGCCCAGCCCGACTGGCAGTCCGCGGAGCCGTTCAAGGTCCTGGGCAAGCCGCGCGTGTTCTTCGGCGTCACCGGCGGTAACATGGACTCCATGGTCAACCGCTACACGGCGGATCGCCGCCTGCGCCACGACGACGCCTACACGCCCCATGGCGAGGGCGGAAAGCGGCCGGACCGCTGCACCCTGGTCTATTCCCAGCGCTGCCGCGAGGCGTTCAAGGACGTGCCGATCGTCCTGGGCGGCATCGAGGCCTCGCTGCGCCGGATAGCCCACTTCGACTACTGGTCCGAGAAGATCCGCCGCTCGGTGCTGGCCGACGCCAAGGCCGACCTGCTGCTCTATGGCAATGCCGAGCGCGCCGTCATCGAGGTGGCGAACCGGCTGGCCGCAGGCGAGGCGCCGCGCGACCTGGACTCCATCCGGGGCGTCGCCCTGTTCCGCCGCGTGCCCGAGCACTTCACCGAACTGCACGCCGATGACCTCGACTCCGCCGACGAGGGCGCCGCGCGGCGGCCCGGCGATGTCGTCATACGGCTGCCGTCCTACGAGCAGGTCGAACAGGATTCCGAGGCCTATGCGCGGGCCTCGCGGGTGCTGCACCGTGAGAGCAATCCCGGCAACGCCCGGCCGCTGGTCCAGCGCCACGGCGACCGTGACCTCTGGCTGAATCCGCCGCCGATCCCGCTGACCATGGCGGAGATGGATTCGGTCTACGACCTGCCCTACGCGCGGGCGCCGCACCCGTCGTACGGCGACGCCAAGATCCCCGCCTGGGACATGATCAAGTTCTCGGTGACGATCATGCGCGGCTGTTTCGGCGGCTGCACCTTCTGTTCGATCACCGAGCACGAGGGCCGGATCATCCAGAGCCGCTCGGAGGGTTCGATCCTGCAGGAGATCGAAGCGATCCGCGACAAGACGCCGGGCTTCACCGGGGTGATCTCCGACATCGGCGGGCCGACCGCCAACATGTACCGGATGGCCTGCAAGGACCCCAAGATCGAGGCCGCCTGCCGCCTGCCCTCCTGCGTGTTCCCCGACATCTGCCCGAACCTGAACACCAGCCACGACGACCTGATCCGGCTCTATCGCAAGGTGCGCGAGGTGAAGGGCGTCAAGAAGGCGCTGGTCGCCTCCGGCGTCCGCTACGACCTGGCGGTGACGAGTCCGGAATACGTCGAGGAACTGGTCACCCACCACGTGGGCGGCCTCCTGAAGATCGCCCCCGAGCACACCGAGGCCGGTCCGCTCGACAAGATGATGAAGCCGGGGATCGGCAGCTACGACCGCTTCAAGGAGATGTTCGACGCCGCCGCCCAGAAGGCGGGCAAGAAGTACCACCTGATCCCGTACTTCATCGCCGCCCACCCCGGCACGACGGACGAGGACATGATGAACCTCGCGATCTGGCTGAAGAAGAACGGCTTCCGCGCCGACCAGGTGCAGACCTTCCTGCCCTCGCCCATGGCCACCGCCACGGCCATGTACCACTCCGGCGTCAATCCGCTGAAAGGCGTGCGCCATGGGGCCAGCGAGAAGGTCGAGGTGGTCAAGGGTCTGCGCCAGCGCCGCCTGCACAAGGCCTTCCTGCGCTATCACGACCCGGAGAACTGGCCGGTCCTGCGCGACGCCCTGCGCGCCATGGGTCGCGCCGACCTGATCGGCCCGCGCCCGGACCAGCTGATCCCCGCCCATCAGCCCGGCGGGACGGGAAAGCCCAAGCGCCATCCGGGAACGAAGTTCACGACCAAGGGCGTGCCGCTGAAGGGATAATGCCTCTCCCGGACACGGCGGGTCGGCGCTATCTGGGTGACCCCGAGCCATTGAGACCCACGAGGAAGCCCCAGTGTCTGACGTCAACGAAGGGCGCTATCGCATCCTTGGCGGGCCCGGCTCGCCGTACTCCCTGAAGCTGCGCGCCGCCCTGCGCTATCGGCGCATCCCGCACAACTGGATCGTGCCGCCGGGCTACCTCGGCGAGGGCGGGGAACTGAAGGCCGCCGACAAGGGGATGATTCCGGTCCTGCAACTGCCGGATGGCCGGTACTGGGCCGACTCGACGCCGATGATCCTTGCGCTGGAGACGCGGCATCCGGGCGTGCGCAGCCTGCTTCCCGACGATCCGACGGACCGTTTTCTCGCCCTGTTGATCGAGGACTTCGCCGACGAGTGGCTGATGCTGCCGCTGTTCGACTTCCGCTGGGATGCGGAGATCGATCAGGACTTCTGCTCGCGGCGGCAGATGGCCGGCTGGCTGGGCGCCATGCCGACCTCCGACTTCGAGGCGGTCATCGAACGCTTTCGCGAACGCCAGACCGGGGTGCTCGCCCGCATGGGCGACCGCGAGACCAACCGACCGCTGCTGCGTTCGACCTACCCGGAGGTGCTGGCCGCCATCGAGGCCCAGCTCGAAGTGAGCCGCTTCCTGTTCGGGGGACGGCCGTCCATCGGCGATATCGGGCTGTTCGGCCAGCTCAGCCAGATGGCCATCGACCCCAGCGCCTCGGCGATCATGCGCCGGCAGGCCGTGCGCGCCTTCCAGTGGGTCCAGGACCTGGACGACGCTTCGGGCATCGAAGGCGAATGGCGCGCCCCCGGGCAGCCGCCGGGCCCAGGGGTCGAACGGCTGCTGACCCTGATCGGCGAGGTGTACCTGCCGTTCCTGGCAGCCAATGCCCTCGCGATCCGCAATGACGAGCCGACGGTCAGCGTGACGTTGCGCGGCATGCCCATGAAGGCGCGGGCCAATCGCTACAAGGCCAACTGCATCGGCTGGCTGAAGCTGGCCCTGGCCGAGGCCCAGGCCGCCGGCGCGGGCGACCTGGAGCGGATCCTGCGCCGCCACGGCTGCTGGGAGGCGCTGCAGCTCGCACCGGGCGAGGCCGAAGCCATCCCGGAACTGTCCCCGGAGTCCACCAGCCGTCGAACCGGCTTCAACTGACCGACGTCTTTCAACGAGGACTCGCCACGGCGGACTGGGCCGCACGGAAGCTGCAAACCGCCCCCGCCGAGACGTTTGCCGCGGCCTGACCCCATCTCAACCGTTGGTGAAGTCTGGATTCAGCGGGTGAGCGCATAGCAGCTTGCGACCCGTTGGCGACCTTCGTCGGAGAGGCCATAAAACTCGCGGCGGCGTGTGTCAGAGCCGGCAAGCCCGTGCGACTTGGAGCCTGACGTGACTACAGCGGAAGCGCTTGATCGAGATGATGTTCAGGGCGTTCTAGTTCTGCCCGACCGCCCCAACGGCCTTGGGGTTCTGGTCCTGACCGGCTCATCTGGTCGCGTGGACGCAGAGCTGGCTGAGACATTCGCCCGGCTCGGAGCTTCAGCTTTGGCGCTTCGATGGTGGGGCGGTCGCGGACAGCCGCCAGGCATCAACGAAGTTCCGATCGAGACAATCGTGCGTGGCGTGGACGAACTGCGGGCGCGCGGGTGCACCCGTATCGCCGTGCACGGGACGTCTTTCGGCGCACTCGCGGCGCTCCTGACCGCAATCCGAGATGAACGGATAGATGTTGTGATTGCGGTGAGCCCGGCGTCGGTTGTTTGGCAGAACAGCGGGCCAGGCCTTGATCGGTCTGAGTGGCCCCCAAGATCCGCTTTCAGTTGGCGAGGAAGTCCTCTCCCGTGCGTGATGTTCGATCCACGAAAG
>CAUJHO010000089.1 GCA_963205025.1 Pseudomonadota bacterium
ACCAACATGCCGCGGCTGGCCGACACCAAGTTTCTGGGCCGGCTGTTGCAGCAGTTCGGCATCGAGGTGACCGAAAGCGACGGGCCGGACGGCCAGGAGACGCTGTTCCACGCCAAGGAGATCAGCTCGACCTTCGCCCCCTATGATCTGGTTCGCCAGATGCGGGCCAGCTTCAACGTCCTGGGGCCGTTGTTGGCGCGAACGGGCCACGCCAAGGTCAGTCTGCCGGGCGGATGCACCATCGGAGCGCGTCCGGTCGATCTGCATATCGAGGCCCTGGCCAGGCTGGGCGCCCAGATGGAGATGAGCGAGGGCTATGTTTCGGCCCTGGCTCCCAACGGGTTGAAGGGGGCCGAGATCGAGTTCCCGTTCGTGTCGGTCGGGGCGACCGAACACACCCTGCTGGCGGCCGTGATGGCCGAGGGCACGACGGTGTTGAAGAATGCGGCGCGGGAGCCCGAGATCGGCGATCTGGCCGGCTGTCTGATCGCCATGGGCGCGAAGATCGAGGGGCTGGATACCGACACCCTGGTGATCGACGGCGTGACGTCGCTGCACGGGGCCGACTGGTCGGTGATCCCGGACCGGATCGAGATGGGCTCTTACGCTGTGGCCGCGGCCATGGCCGGAGGTGAGGTCAGGATCACCAAGGCGCGGCCTGAGCTGATCCAGGCCCTGACCGACAAGATGATGGAGGCCGGGGTCGACATTGAGCCGACCTCAGACGGGGTGATCGTGCGCCGTGACCCGGCCCGACGCCTGAAGGCGGTCAATGTCACCACCGAGGTCTATCCGGGCTTTGCCACCGATCTGCAGGCCCAGTTCATGGCCCTGATGACTCTGGCCGAGGGCGAGAGCTTCATTCACGAGAACATCTTCGAGAACCGCTTTATGCACGCGCCCGAGCTGGGCCGTCTGGGAGCGGAGATCCATGTCCATGCCGGTGAGGCACGGGTCGTCGGGGTCGAGGCGCTGACGGCGGCTCAAGTCATGGCGACGGACCTGCGCGCCTCGATCAGCCTGGTCATCGCCGGCCTGGCGGCTGAGGGGGAGACGTCGGTGGGCCGGGTCTATCACCTGGATCGCGGCTTCGAGCGGATGGAAGAAAAGCTGAGCGCCTGTGGGGCGCGGGTCCGGCGGATCAAGGGCGACGGCGATGGGCGCTGAGGACCGGTCGAGCTGTTCGGACCTGCCGCCGCTCAGGCTGCTGGCCCAGGACGAGGACGACCTGTGGATCCTGTCGGCGGCCCTCCAGAATGCGGTGATCCGGCGCGGCGACATTTCGTGGGAACGGCGCGGGCGGCGATTGACGGTCCGGCTGACGCGCTTTCGCTGGGAAGCCGATGCCGAATGTGCGCGGGTTCTGGCGGCGGTGCAACTGGGTGACGTCACCACCGTCAGGGCCCGCGACTTTCCCAAGTCGCCTGACACCATGCTTGAATTGCTGGCGATGACCTACGAGCCTGAGACGGCACCCGGCGGTGTCTTCACCTTCATGTTCGCCGGGGGCGCAGACCTTCAGGCCCGGGTCGAGTGTGTCGATGCGGTGCTGGCGGATCTGACGGAATCCTGGCCGGCGCGCTCTGCTCCGGCCCACGCGGAGTTGCCCGACGCATGAGCCAGGAGCTGTCGCACCGGATCAAGGCGATCCAGCTGGACCCGGACGGTCTGTCCGGGGCCAGCGCCGAGGTCGAGCATGAGCGCCGGGTCGCCATCTATGATCTGGTGGAAGAGAGTGATTTTCGGCCTGATGGCGCGGTCGGCGGTCCCTATGAGCTGACGCTGGGGCTGAAGGACAACCGGCTGTCGATGGATGTGACGGGGCCGGACTATCGGCGCGGCCACATGCTGTCGCTGACGCCGCTGCGCGGTGTGGTCAAGGACTATGAGCTGATCTGTGAAAGCTATCTCCAGGCGGTGCGCGGAGCCTCCCAGGCCCAGATCGAGGCCGTCGACATGGGCCGGCGCGGTCTGCACGATGAAGGCGCGCGCATTCTGAAGGAACGGCTCGACGGCAAGATCGACGTCGACCACGAAACCAGCCGGCGGTTGTTCACGCTGGTCTGTGCCTTGTGCAAGCGCGGTTGAGATCTGAGGCCTTTCGATCCCCGTCATTGAGGGCTCTGGTTCCGAGGCTCCTCCGGCGATCTCTTCCCTCATCTCCCACGTGGACCTTTGCCCTTCGGGCTCCGGTACGTGGGGCCCTCTTCTCCCCTGGCGGGGCGAAGACAGGACGGGGTGACGAACCCGCGCTTTTGGTGCATAAGCCGCCGGCTTTTTCCGGTTCGCGCGTGGCCCCGCGTGGATCGGCTTGTCTTTTCAGGGCCCGAGAGACCGCATGGCGAAGGAAGAACTGCTCGAGTTTCCCGGCGTAGTCTCGGAACTGCTGCCGAACGCGACCTTTCGCGTGACACTCGACGACAGCGGTCACGAGATCATCGCCCACACGGCCGGCAAGATGCGCAAGAACCGCATCCGCGTGCTGGCAGGCGACAAGGTGCTGGTCGAAATGACCCCCTATGACCTGACCAAGGGTCGCATCACCTATCGCTTCAAGTAAGGCGGGGCTCGTATGAGCCGACCTGACCTCATCCTGGCCTCGGCCAGCCCGCGCCGTCTGGAGCTTCTGGCCCAGATCGGGGTGACGCCTGACGCCGTGGTGGCGGCGGATGTCGATGAGACGCCTCTGAAAGACGAGACGCCGCGCCGGCTGGTCCTGCGGCTGGCGGGGTTGAAAGCGGCAGCGATCGCCCGGGCGCGGCCGGACACCTTTGTCCTGGGGGCCGATACCATCGTGGCGGTGGGCAACCGCATTCTGGGCAAGCCCACGGATGCCGCCGACGCCGAGCGGATGCTGCGGCTGATGAGTGGGCGCGCGCACCGGGTCCTGACCGGCGTGACCCTGATTGCGCCGGGCGGCCGGACCGCCAGCCGCCTGTCGGAGACGCGCATCAAGTTCCGGCGGCTATCCGAAGCCGATGTCAGGCGTCACCTGGACGCCGGCGAATGGAAAGACGCCGCCGGGGCCTACAAGATCCAGGGGCAGGCGGCGGCGGATATCGCCCATCTGTCGGGATCGCACGCCTCAGTGGTGGGGCTGCCGCTCTATGAGACGCGCAATCTGCTCGACGGGCTGGGCTGGCGGCCATGAGCCGGGTCGAGGTCTTCCTCGACGAGACGCCGGGCGAGACGCGCGGCATGATTGCCCGCGACGGTCGGTTCGAGCGGCTGATCATCCAGCGCGACGACGATTCGCCGGTCCTGCGCCTGGGCGCGCGGTCCGTGGGGCGGATCGTGCGGGTCGAGTCGGGCCTGAAGGGCGCGTTCGTTGATCTGGGCACAGCGGCGCCGGTTTTCCTGCGGGGAGCAGCGCCGCCGCCGCGGGGCAGCCTCGTCGAGGTCCAGGTCACCGCCGAGCCGCGCGACGCCAAGGGGGCGGCGGTCCGGCTGATCGGGCCGGCGACGGGCGAATTGCGGCTGACGCAGGCTGGGCCAGGGGTGCGCGACATCCTCGCGACCCTGGTGCCGGGCGAGGAACCCCAGGACGGCGCCGCGGCGATCCGCGCCGGCCTGGCGGCCGAGGAGGAGGCCCTCAGCGGTAGTCTGGCGGTCGAGAGCCTGGGGCTGGACGTCGCGATTGAGCGGACGCGGGCCCTGGTCGCAGTCGATCTGGACCTGGCGGCGGGCGGCGCAACCGGCCGCACCGCACGCGACCGTGCCAATGGGCGCGGCTTGCAGGAGGCGGCGCGGTCGATCCGGCTGCGCGAATGGGGCGGGCTGGTCGCGATCGACCTGATCGGAACCGGCCATAACGGCGAGGCGATCATTGCGGCGGCTCGCCGGGCGTTTGGAGAGGCGGCGGTCTTCGGCCCGGTGAACCGATTCGGCGTGCTGATGCTGTCGCTGCCGTGGGGGCGAACGCCCGTTGAGACGCTGTTGCGGGGCGCCGACGCCGGTGCGCGGCTGCGACGGGTCGCACAGACTGCGGTGCGCAGCTTGCGGCTGGCGCTGTTGTCGGACCGGTCCATCCCGACCATGACCCTGTCTTGCGGGCCGGGGGTCGGCGCGTTAGCGACGCCGTGGGTCGAGGCCCTGGGCCCGCGCGCGCGACTAGCGATCAGCCCGTCCGGTGGCACCGACGCCTACGAAATCTGGACGCGATAATGCCTCTTTGCCCGATCTGCAGAAAATCACCGGCGTCGCCCGACTTCCGGCCGTTCTGTTCGCGGCGGTGTGCCGATGTAGACCTTCAGGGCTGGCTGTCCGGACGCTATGCCATCGCGGCCCAGGAAGAGGACGAGCCGGAGGCCGACCCGCTCGATCACGGGGGCGACGACACGGCTTGAAACCCCGCTGGACAGGGCCGAACGGCTCGCCTATAGACCCCGCTCCCGCGCTGGCGGGACCCTTAGGCCTGGGTAGCTCAGTTGGTAGAGCAGCGGATTGAAAATCCGCGTGTCGGTGGTTCGAATCCGCCCCCAGGCACCATTTTCTTCTCATGCGCGAATGCCACGCCATTGCCACGATCTGGGCAGATCGTCGGGGCATGGAATACCGCCGATCATCTAAATTCCCGGCGTCACGCGGCTTCCCCCGTCAGGTGAAAAGGTCGTGCGCGCCCTTGACGCTCTCGCAGGCCTTCGCCAAAGGAACCTTACCGCCATTCTCTTCGGCGGACAATTTCGCCGCGTCGGGCGGAGGGGCCGATGCCTCGACCTTCCGGCGCATTTGGGTAGATGGGCGGCGGCGCAATCATGCGCTGGTCGTCCGGTCTTTAGGTGTCAGACCAAGCAGGAACTGGCGAACGATGATCGAAATCAAGAAAACCAATCTCCTCCTCGCGTTCGCCGGAGCCTTTGCGCTCGCTACGGCGGCTCCTGCGATGGCGGCCCCCACCACCCCGGCGGCGGCTGAGGCTTCGGCCGATGCGGCTGCCGCTCCGGCAACCCCGGCTGTCGACGCTGCGGCGACGGCGGCTGAAACCCCGGCCGCTGAAGGCGCTGAGCCGGAACAGGTCGGCGGCGAAGCTCACGGCGAACTGACCCCGGTCGGCATGTTCCTTCAGGCGGCCATGGTCGTTAAGGTCGTGATGATCGGCCTGCTGCTGGCCTCGGTCCTGTCCTGGACCCTGCTGCTCATCAAGATGTTCGAGTTCGGCGGTCTGAACCGCGTTTCGGATCGCTTCCTGGAAGCCTTCCGCGGGGCCAACACCCTGTCGGAAATCCGTCGTATCGCCACCTCGGACGAGTTCGAAGGCAACCCGCTGGCCGACATGGCTGCCGCGGCCACCGACGAAATCGAGATCGGTCGTCAGGCCGGGCTGCAGATTTCGGGTGAGCACCGCGACTCGACGCTTTCCCGCGCCCAGGCCGCCGTGGCCGCCGTGCAAGCCGGTCTGGCCAAGCGCCTCGCCGGGGGTCAGACCTTCCTGGCCTCGGTCGGTTCGGCCGGTCCGTTCATCGGTCTGTTCGCCACGGTTTACGGGATCATGAACTCGTTCATCGGGATCGCGAACACCAACACCACCAACCTGGCCGTCGTGGCCCCGGGTATCGCCGAGGCCCTGCTGGCCACCGCGATCGGCCTCTTCGCCGCTATCCCGGCGGTTATCTTCTACAACTACTTCCAGGTTCGCATTGCCGGCTTCGGTACCCGCGCTGACCAGTTCGGCACGGAACTGCTGAACCGCATCTCGCGTCAGCTCGACCGGGGGGCGTAAGCGCGATGGCCGCCAAACTCTCCGGACCTGGCGGCGGGTCGAAATACACCGTCGAGCAGAACAACGAGATCAACGTCACCCCGTTCGTGGATGTGATGCTTGTTCTGCTCATCATCTTCATGGTGGCCGCGCCCCTGGCGTCGGTGAACGTGGAGGTGGATCTGCCGACGGCCGTGGCTGAGCCGGGTGTGAACCCGCCGAAGCCGGTGTACATCTCCATCCAGTCGAACGACCGCGTCTTTATCGGGGACTTCCCGGTGCAGATCGAGGAAATCGGCACGGAGCTGAACGCCCAGATCGGTGCGCGCAATCCCGAGGAAGAGCGGATCTTCATCCGCGGCGACGAGGGACTTCGCTACGGCACTTTCATGCGCGTGATGAACGCCCTTCAGGACGCCGGATTCTATTCGGTCGCCCTGGTCGGCGAAGACAACGCGCCGGCGAGCTGAGGAGAGGTAGCATGACAGAAGAAGTCGTCCGTCGTCGCGATCCGATCCTCGACCCGCCGCGAAAGAAGGGTTTCCTGGGTCTTCCCGCGCATATGCTGGCGCTCATCGCGGCAGTGATTGTCGGGGCCCACGCCCTGGTCATCTACGCGGTCTACAAGCAGCGGTTCGAACTGGAGCTGCGGCAGTATTCGGATGATGTGGTCGACGTCGAGATCATCGATCCGATCCCGCCGCCGCCTCCCCCCCCGCCGCCGCCGCCGCCGCCGGACACCCCGCCGCCGCCGAAGCTGCAGGTTCGTGAAGCGGTGATCCCGCCGAACGCGCCGGCCGCGCCTGCGCCGCTGGTTGTCCAGACGACCGACAAGGAAGACCGGCAGGAGTATCAAGGCCCGCCGCAGATCACCCAGTCGCCGCCGCCGCCGCCGGCCCCGCCGGCTCCGCCGCGGCCCCCCGTGATCTCGCGGGTGGACTGGGCTCGCCAGCCGTCGGTCGAGTTCCCGGAACGGGCCCAGGCCCGCGGGATCGAATCCGGCTCGGTTTCGCTGACCTGCGTGGTCGGGTCCGATGGCACGCCTCGCGACTGCTCGATCACATCGGAAGATCCGGCCGGTGCGGGCTTTGGCCAGGCAGCTCTGAGTGCGATGCGTCGCGCCCGGTTCTCGCCGCGGACCGTCGATGGTGTGGCCGAAGGTGGCCGTGCCAACTTCACGATCCGGTTCCGCCTCGAGTAGTCGAGCGGAACGACAAGACTGGAAGGCGCCCCGAAGTTTCGGCTTCGGGGCGTTTTTCTTTGTGCCGGCGCCGCCACTGTGGCTGAGTGAAGCCAGTCGTGATGCCCACCTGTCGGGCGCAGATCTTCGAATGGGAAAGACGATGACCCTGAATCGTGCCGCAATGGTCCTGGCGGTCGTGAGCCTGGTTGGGGCCCCGATCGCCGCCTGCACCTACAATGAGGCGCTCGGACGCGATCAACTGGTCCTGGTCAATGAGAGCGCCCTGACCCAGGCGGGTCTCCAGGCCTGGACCCAGGCCCTTCAGGCCAACGAGGTTTCCCACAACCGGACCCAGAACGAACGGCTGCGCCGCGTCGGGGGCCGGATCGTCGAGGCCGCCGGCCTGGGCAATCAGAGCTGGGAATATGCCGTCTTCATTTCGGAGCAGCCGAACGCCTTCGTCCTGCCGGGCGGCCGGATGGGGGTGACGACGGCCCTGCTGCATCTGGCGACGACCGACGACCAACTGGCGACCGTCATCGGCCATGAGGCTGCCCACATCCTGGCCCGCCATGCAGCGGAACGCTATTCCCAGACGGCCCTGGCCCAGACGGGCCTCCAGATCGCGACCGGCGTGGCCGGCGACTACGGCCCTGCCGTCGGGGCGCTCGGCGGCATCGGAGCCCAGGTCGGGGTGCTGCTGCCCTTCTCGCGCCAGCATGAACTCGAAGCCGACCGGATCGGTGTCGATCTGATGCAGCGCGCCGGCTACAGCCCGCGTGAAGCCGTCGTCCTGTGGCGCGCCATGGCGGCCCAGGGCGGGGCCTCGGCCCCGGAATTCACCTCGACCCATCCGTCGGATACGACCCGGATCGCGGCGCTGGAGGCCTATCTGCGCGAGCGGGGCTGGTAGGGGGGAGCCTCGGCCCCCGGGCCCGATGGCCGGTCACCGACGCCGGCCTGCAAAACCCCATCTTGAACCCGCCCGCCTGTGCGGCTAGAAGCCTCCCCTGCTTGAAAAAGCGCCGCCTTAGCTCAGTTGGTTAGAGCGCCGGTTTGTGGAGCCGGAGGTCCTCAGTTCAAGCCTGAGAGGCGGTACCATTCTAATTGTTCAACCCGGCGCATACCGTGCGCCGGGTTGACGCGCATGAGGCGACCTGTCTCTGTGCGGTCAACATGGCCCGAAAGGCCGGGTTTCCGAAAGCGTGCGAAGACACGCAGGAGACGTCGTTCAGGAGAGTGAAGCGTGACGTCTGAAGCGATGATTCCGGGGCTTTCACCTGCCCCGACGAACCACCGTGAACTGATCGAATGGGTTGGCCGGATCGCGGCCCTGACCAAGCCCGACCGCGTCTATTGGTGCGACGGCTCCCAGACAGAGGCGGATCGCCTCGCCGAGGACCTGGTCCAGGCCGGAACCCTCAAGCGGCTGGACCCGGTCAAGCGCCCTAACTCCTTCTATGCGGCCTCTGATCCGCGCGACGTCGCCCGCGTCGAGAGCCAGACCTTCATCTGTTCGCAAAATGCCATTGATGCCGGTCCGACCAACAACTGGGCCGAGCCGGCGGAAATGCGCGCGCGCCTCGATGGTCTGTTCGACGGGGCCATGAAGGGCCGCACGATGTATGTCGTGCCGTTCTGTATGGGGCCGTTGGGTTCGCCGATCTCCGCCCTGGGCGTCGAGATCACCGACAGTGCCTATGTCGTCCTGTCGATGCGCGTCATGACGCGCATGGGCAAGGCGGCGCTGGATCAGCTGGGCGATGACGGCTTCTTCGTGCCGGCGGTTCACACCCTGGGGGCACCGCTGGCGGTCGGCCAGGCCGATGTGCCGTGGCCCTGCAATGAGAGCAAGTGGATCGTCCACTTCCCTGAAAGCCGCGAGATCTGGTCGTACGGTTCGGGCTACGGCGGCAACGCCCTGCTGGGCAAGAAGTGTTACGCTCTGCGTATCGCCTCGGTCATGGCCCGGGATGAGGGCTGGCTGGCCGAGCATATGCTGATCCTCAAGCTGACTTCGCCCGAAGGGGCCCAGAAGTACGTTGCGGCGGCCTTCCCGTCGGCCTGTGGCAAGACCAATCTGGCCATGCTGGAACCCACGCTTGAGGGCTGGAAAGCCGAGACGGTCGGCGACGACATCGCCTGGATGCGCTTCGGAGACGATGGCCGGCTGTACGCCATCAATCCCGAATTCGGCTTCTTCGGCGTCGCCCCGGGCACCAGCGCCAAGACCAACAAGAACGCCATCGAGACGCTGCGCGAGAACACCATCTTCACCAACGTCGCCCTGACCGATGACGGCGATGTGTGGTGGGAAGGCCTGACCGACACGCCGCCGGCGCGGCTGACGGACTGGCGCGGCAAGGAATGGACGCCAGAGACGCCCGGCCCGGCGGCCCACGGCAACGCCCGCTTCGCCTCGCCGGCGGCCCAGTGCCCCGCCATCGCACCGGAATGGCAGGACCCGACGGGCGTGCCGATCAGCGCCATTCTGTTTGGCGGACGTCGCGCCTCGGCGGTGCCGCTGGTGACCGAGGCCTTTGACTGGGAACACGGCGTGTTCATGGCCTCCAACGTCGCCTCCGAAGGCACGGCGGCGGCCGAAAACAAGGTCGGTGAGCTGCGCCGCGACCCGTTCGCGATGCTGCCCTTCTGCGGCTACAACATGGGCGACTACTTCGCCCACTGGCTGCGGATGGGGGCTCAGGCCGACGCCGACAAGTTGCCCAAGATCTATTTCGTCAACTGGTTCCGCAAGGATCGCGCCGGCAAGTTCGCCTGGCCGGGCTTCGGTGAGAACTCGCGCGTGCTGAAGTGGATCGTGGAACGCCTGGACGGCAAGGCCGAGGCCCAGGACACCCCCATCGGTCGTACGCCGGCGCAGGGGAGCCTGGACCTCGACGGCCTGAACCTGTCGGACGAACATCTGGACCTGCTGCTGAATGTCGACCCTGTCATCTGGCGCGACGAAGCCGCGCTGGTGCCGGAGCACTATGAGCGGTTCGGTGAGCGCCTGCCCCAGGCCCTGTGGAACCAGTTGGCGGCCCTGAACGCCCGCCTTGAGGCCAGGGAAGCCAGGGCGGCCGGCTCGCGGGTCTCTGAAGACGCCTGAAGTCGTGTCCTGGACTGCGCCTCTCGTCGAACCCGGTGACAGGTCGGGCCGATGAGGTTTGATGTCGTTGTCGTGGGGGCAGGGGCCCTGGGGCTGGCTGTGGCCGCGACCCTGCAGCGGCGCGGGCGTACGGTGGCGGTTCTGGCCCCTGACGGTCCCACCGCCTCGGCCCAGGCGGCGGGCATGCTGGCTCCGGCCTTCGAGAGCGGGTTGGAGCGGCTGGCACCCGCCGATGCCCAGTTGCTGCGACGGGCGCGCGACCTGTGGCCGGCCTTCGCCAGGACCCATGATCTGAACCTGTTCCGTGACGGGGCCGAGTGGCGGGGGCGCGACCCCGAGGCCCTGCGCGACCGCTTGCGGGCGCTGGGTTTCAAGGCTGACCTGCGCGGTGCGGTGATGATTACGCCCGATGACTGGCGGATCGATCCCTGGCAGGCCATGGCGGCCCTGCGGAGCGGCCTCGAGCGACTCTCGGCCCGGCTGGTTCGGCTGGAGCAGGGGGGAGGTGGCTGGCAGCTGATCACCGATGGCGGACGCGACCTGACGGCGCGCCAAGTCGTGCTGGCCAGCGGTTGGCGGGACCCGAACTGCGGCATCGTCCTGCCGGCCCTGACGCCGGTGCGGGGCCAGGCTGTGCGGGTCCGGGGCTGGTCGCCCCGGCGGGTGATCCGGGGCGAGGGCGTCTATGTGGTGCCCCAGACCGACGGGGCCATCGTCGGGGCCACCATGGAGGTGGGACGCACCGACACGGCACCTGAGGCGGCCACGACCGAGCAACTGCTGCTCAAGGCGCAGGCGCTCTGCCCGGAGCTGGGCGAGGCCGAGATCGAGCGCGTCCATGTCGGTGTGCGGGGGGCCAGCCCGGATGGATGGCCCTATGCCGGTCTTCTGCGGCCCGGCCTGGCCGTCGCCCTGGCTCCGCGCCGGAACGGCTGGCTCCTGGCCCCCATGATGGCGGGCCTCGTCGCCGAGGCCTTGCAGGGGACTGACCCGGACCCATCGCTGGATCGGATGAATCCGGGTCGCGTCGTCTGAAGCGCGTTCCGACAGGTGGGAACCGGTTGTCGGCCAAAACGCGCATCACGGACCGCTATTCGATGGCGAAGTTGAGCGGGATGCTCACGCGCGCGCCCTCGATGGCCTGGCCGTCCACGGTGCGGGGGCTGAGCCGGAAATAGCGGCTGAGGGACATCGCAGCCTGCCCGAAGCCCTCGCCGGCGGGTGTTTCAGACGCTACCGAACAGCTGGTCACCTCGCCACCGGCCGTCAGCCGACAGTTCAGCACGACCCGCCCGCTGGTGCCGTCCGTGGCGGCGCGTCGCGGATAGGCCCGCTCCATCTGGGCGGGGCTGGGCTGGCGGATCCACTGTGGGCTGCGGATCACCGCCGGGGCCGGCGGTGTCGGATCCGGTGCCGTTCCGGGCACTTCAGGGGCGGGACCGGGGTCCAGGCTGATCGGGCCGTCGCCCACGGGGGCGGTGACCGGCTCGTCGGGCACGGGGAAGGGCGAGGTCGGCACATCGGGGCGGGTCGGCACCGGCGTGGCGTGGACCGGGATCGGCGGAGCCGGCGGCTCGGGCGTGTCGACGACCGGCGTTTCCGGCGGGATCAGGCGCTCCATGACGATGATCGGCCCATCGTCGGGCGGGGTCGCCTCGGCCGGCATTTCGTAACGCTGGTTGTAGAGCCAGACGCCGCCGGCCACATGGGCCAGGGCCGACAGGGCGATGGCCCCCCATACCCAGCGCGGGATCGGCTTTCGGCTATCGTCGTAAAGGGCGCGGCGTTCATAGCCGTGGCCCGCAGCGGCGGTCATCATCATGGTCGTTCTCTCCTCCGGGCCCCCCCAGAGCTGTGGAACGTCAGTCGAGGCTCATGACGGGCTGCCGTTGCGGCAAGTTTGGGGCGAAACGGTGTGATCCTGGCGCCCAAGCCGGCTGTGACCCGCCGGACACAGGTAAGGATTGGTTAACCATGATTTTCGATCCTCTGGCCCCATGCGCACGGATTCCCTCGGCGGCAGCTCGGGCCTGATTGAAGGTGCCATCCGGCGCGCCTCCGAGCGCGTGGGCGTGGACTTCGACTTCCTGATCCGCACGGCCCAGCGCGAGAGCTCGCTCAATCCGGCAGCGCGGGCGCGCACATCAAGCGCCTCGGGCCTGTTCCAGTTCATTGAATCGACCTGGCTGGCGACGCTCTACCGGCATGGGGCCGAACACGGCTATGGCCGCTATGCCTCGATGATCGAACGCACGGCGGACGGCGGCTATCGGGTGCGCGACGGCGCGCGGCGCGAGGTGCTCGACCTGCGCTTCGACCCTCAGGCGGCATCGCTGATGGCGGCCGAGCTGGCCAGCGATTCCGCCGCCTATCTGAGGGGCCGGATCGGACGCAATCCGAGCGGTGGTGAACTCTATGCCGCCCACTTCCTGGGGCCGGCCGGCGCGGCGCGGCTGATCCAGGCGGTCGAGAGCAATCCCGGTCAGAGCGGGGCGGCATTGTTCCCCCAAGCGGCCGGGGCCAATCGATCGATCTTCTATCGCGATGGGCGGCCTGCGACCGTTCAGGAGGTCTATGCCAATCTGATCCGCACCGCCGGCGAACAGCCGGGCGTCACCGGAGCGGGCATGCCGAGCGCCCCTGACCTGAGCGAGCGGGACATGATGATCGCCGCCGGCATGGACCGGCTGCGCCAGGACCGGGCCTTGCTGAACATGATGCTGGGCGAGCCCGGCCAGGGCGGCTCGGCCTTCGAGACCCAGCTCCTGGCGGCCTTCGGGCCGGGGGATGAAGAGCGGAGCTAGGTCCAATCGACATTCAGGGATTCACGCGGGGCGCGATGCGTGATTCATAGGTCTCCGCTTTGGCGGAGGTTTGTGATGGGTGTGAAGCGCTACGAACTGGACGAGGCGCAATGGGCGCGGATCGCGCCCCTGCTGCCGGGCAAGGCATCG